>JALSOR010000108.1 GCA_026986415.1 Acidilobaceae archaeon | reverse complement strand
CACATACACTCTTCAACGGTGGTCACCCAATAACTTCTATTCTAAGATTACGTTAAAGTTATTTACTAATAACAACCACATTTGATAGGTAATACCAGAGAAGATACATCCGCCAGCGGCTGTAACATCAACCCTAAAACCGGCGGGACTCTCAACCGAATAGCTACCCTTTTTGCAAAATAATTATTAATTTTTATTATTTAATAATTCAGAAACGTCCTAGGCCAGGAAAAGAAGCTAATTAAGCTACAACACATAATTGCAAGAAAAAAAATACTTGTGAAAATTGTTAATACTGAGAGGAGAGGAAATATCCCCACATGCACCGTGGCATGCTAGACCCTGCGCCTAAAGCTTCGTGATAAGGTGGCTGAGAAGCAATAATGCTATTCCCATACGCTAAATGCATACTCTACTACCCGTAAAACTATACTTTCAGGCTTTAGGAGGATAAACCTCGGGACATGATAAGCTTTACCCAAACCTCAGTGTGTTAGACAAAGCAACCTTATTATTTATATTACCATACCGATAATAGAGCATGAATAAAACTATAAATAAAATATAAAATATTGGTACATGTTCTTTGAGGAAATGTTAATAAATAAAAAGAATAAAATATAACAATAATAGAATGAAAGACAGGGCTACGCCCGAGGAGCCCATAAAAGCAGCGCCAAACAGATTCGCCTGCTGCCAGCAGACGCGCTGACAGCCCTAACTTACAAACAATAGAGAATAGACGTTATACTCGAGTTTAACGAAGACTTTAAATGTGTGCCGAGGCTCAGGCTGGCTCCCTTAGCCTAGCAGGAGTATCAATCGCGATTAACTCCCTGGCGATTCTATCTAAATTGTAACTTTACTCTCGGTAGAAGAGCATGTTGGTGGCGGCCTCCCGCGAGTTCGAACCCGGGACCTCCGACTCTGAGGGCCGAGGACGTAAAAAACCTCGTTTCCAGTAAAAACTATTAAACTGGAAACACGCTGTACAAACGGTTATTTACGAAGAACCTGTAGGCTTCCTTGAGCATCCACTAGAACTTACACCCAAGCTATAGATAATTCTACAATTATATTTATAGTGTTTACTACAAGATACTGTATAGGGGGTGTATGCCGATTGTCCGTGACCGGCAGGAAGCTCCTGCCGCGGCCTGCTAGTAAACGTTATCTCTATATTCCTATATCTTATAATAATTGTGTGTAAACTATTAACTTAGACAAATACTATAATATATTCCTTGCGTTCACATATGATTGGTGGTTGGTGAGAGACGTTGACCATAGACCCACTTATCAAACTCTTCAAACAGCGACTAGATACTGTAGAATTGTTGGGTAGGGTGTGGGAGCTACTCTATATAGAAGGTAGTGCTCCTGACGTTGGCAAGAGACGGGAGAATTTCATAAAATTACTACTAAGATACGAATTTGGATTTAAGGTTGAAAGTGCTCCCGACACTGAACGCTCTTGGGATTTCAGAGTGAAAATTGGTAATCATTGGTATACCTATAGCTTGAAAACCACGGAAAGACCGACAATAGTAAAAGTTGCATGGAACGGATTCCCATCGTGGGAAAGAGCAGAATCGTTTTCCTTTGAGTACCCAATACTCTATATTACCGGAGATAGGTCGGCAAAGAAAATAGACCTATACGTCTTCACACCAGCGCTTATTAGTAGTGTTAGGGATGATATGGGTCGAGATTTCTGGTGGATGCCTAGGGGTGGTACGAATCCTAGAGGCTTTGGTATATCCGCCAGAGCTATACGTAGATTAATGGAGGAAGCTGAAAGGGGAGGAAATCACGTCGGCAAAACCTATAAACCCGTTAGCGACCTTAGGCGAGCTGTTGAGGGCTATTGGAGAGGCTGGTATTATCTATTAAAGAAACTAGCTGGGTTTAATGATTAGATGAATCTTTATTTATGAACTGTGTTAGTGGTATGTGCCTCTTTGCTTCCTTAACCCGCTGTTCAGCAATCTTAACGTATTCCTCGTTTATATCGATGCAGACGTAATGTCTTCCCGTCTTTACCGCGGCTACACAAGTAGTTCCGGAGCCTGCAAACGGGTCTAGCACTACATCGCCCTCGAACGTGTATAGTTGAATGCATCTGTATGGTAGCTCTTCAGGGAAAGGTGCCGGATGGCCAACGCGTTTCGCACTCTCAGGCGGGAACCTCCACACACTCCGTGTAAACTCTAGGAACTCTTCCCGGGTTATCGTGTCCCGCTTGCCGGGCATCTTCCTCCTCTTGAAGTCGCCCTTGCTCAGGACAATGATGTACTCGTGCTGGTCTCTGAGGGTGGGGTTCACCGCGCTCATCCACGTGCCCCAAGCCGTGCTGGAGCCGGAGACGGCGTCTCCCTTGTCCCAGATTATCTCGCCCCTGAATAGGAAGCCTATCCTCTCAAACCTCTCAATCAGGTAGGCGTGCATGGGGATGTATGGCTTCCTCCCAAGGTTGGCTACGTTGAAGCAAACCCTCCCGCCCCAGACGAGGACACGGTAGACCTCCCTCATCACCTCCTCGATGAAGTCCAGGTACTCCCCCAGAGTCAAGTCCT
Organism: Acidilobaceae archaeon; assembly: GCA_026986415.1. Lineage (GTDB taxonomy): Archaea > Thermoproteota > Thermoprotei_A > Sulfolobales > Acidilobaceae > S143-63. The sequence continues at coordinate 6,039 of JALSOR010000108.1, read as the reverse complement.
CATCATACTCCTTCCCCACATTATATGGCGGGGACGTCACCATGAGGTGCACACAATTATCCGGGAGCCTCCTCAGAACCTCCCTGGCATCACCAAGTATAACCCTATCCAGGTACTCCTGGGGAACAGGGTTCTCCTGGAGCTCCCTAGGAGTCGGCTTTGGCAACGGCAAATCCTTGTATAATTTCCTCGAATAAAACGGAGTAGAATCATGCGCTACCCTACCAGTAACACCAAAACTGCTAGTTTTCGTTCTTTTCCTGTTTTCTTTTTTACTTTTCAATTCTTCCCACCCCATATCGTTCCACGCTTTTGCTTATTCGATTTAGGAATTCCTCCCAAGTTATAGCTCCTCTGAGAGCCCATTCAATTGCATCTATTGTGCGAAGTTTTAATATACGAAGGAATATCTGCCGATTCACCCCCATTCTCTGGAGCTCCTGTTTCCAACATATCAATTGGTTCGGGAAGCTTACTAAGCCCCATCCCCATATCCCTCATAACCCCATATGGGGATAATTACTATAAAAGTTTATCTCAAACAAGTATTATTTTCAAAATATTTAATTTATATTGATTTTTACAGAGATTACTGACTGGGGGAACATAGAGACTATCATGGACTCTGAGGAGTTCTAAAGATATACTAGACAAGGTTTTAATGGAAAGCGGACTGGCAATAATCTCGATAGACCCTCTAGACTTCGAATTACTCACAGCAATCTGTGAGCTGACATCACTTAATGGCAGAACAGTCGTCGTATCATCCTCTAGGCTAGTCGACATTCCCCCGCAGCGGCTTAGTAACGCATTTAATACAGAATAATTTAAAGGCCGCTGAGTTAGAGAAGCCGTCCCTAGCACCAGTAGACTATGTTTGCCTGAGGCAGGGTGCGTTAAGGGATCCAGGGCTATGGTGTAGAGGTTGAGGGAGGGGTGGCCCAGAGATTTCTCAGTGTGCTGAGGAGTAGGAGGGTACGTTAAGGCTCTCTACGAGCAGGCCGAACACACGGTTAACGGCATGGCTCTGAGGAGGTTGGTTACTATCGCTGACTTCAGGAGCTGTGGGGAGGGCGTGATCTACAGCGAGAAGGGGGTTGCATACGACCGCTACCTCTTCAAAACAGCCAACAGCTTCTACCAAGATAGGCCAGCAAGAGATGCAGTGTCGAAGGGTTCGCGGAGGCCTACGCGACTGCCATGCGGTTCCTGGACCGTGGCGCCTTCGAGTCCAGGTGGTGGGAGATAGTGGGGACACCGAGGACTTTACTGGCGCCGTCCTGGTTCCGGAAGCCTACGACTCCGCTGTAGACCTTGACCTGAAAGATAATCCCTGGCTGATGGAGAGGGTGGGCTGGAGAAGCTCAGGCTGTTCTGCGACTTCATGACTGGGAAGCTTGGGGTTGGAGCCTACCGTGCTAGCCGGTAAGGGGGTACAGCTCCAGGGTAACTCTACTCCCTCTACACCTTCTTTCACAAGTAATTTCTCGCCTTCCCACAATTGATCGCCTGGGGAGGTGTGCATATAGACATTGTAGCTACTATATACGTGTCAGTATGGGGGACCTATGGCAAAGTGACGAGAGGACAAGAGAGGAGGTGGGAGAGTGATGAACAAGGTAGCATTAGTAGTGTTAATAGGTATTATTGCTATCGCGGGGGCTGCGGGCTTCCTATACGTGAAGCAGACCCGTGGACCAGCACAGAAGCCGGTAAGTGCTCCAGCCAATGAGACAGGTGGTGCCCCGGCAGGCAAGGGGCATGGGATGGGTGGCCCTGGGACTGGAATGGGTGCTAACGGGACTTGCAACACGGCGGGCCTGAACAATGAAACTATTGGTAGGAACATTAAATGGCTGTTCGACAACCATAATGTCTTCAAGTACAACGTAACAGTCTACCCAGAGAACAGGACCATAATATGGATAATAACGGGGCCCAATAAGACAGCAGTCGAGACTCTTGTCAGCCACATAATGCAGATGGAGTGCGTCATAGAGCATGGTGGAACGCCCAGGCCGAACGATCCCCTGTTCCAGCTCGAGGCCCAGATAGGCAGGGAGTATGTGCACACAGAGATACAGTGGATCAACGATACCACGATTAAAGTGGTCAAGAAGGCTGATAACGACTGTGCCTTCGAGGTCATCAAGCTCCACGCGAATATAGTGAAGGGCTTCTTCACGATCGGGAGACAAGCCCTCCAGCAAGACCACACGCCCCCAGAAGAGGTATACCAGCTCTGCCAGCCATACCTGAACCAGACCAGCCCAACCGGATAGCCGACAGGGTTAGATACGGTGTGAACAGGCTCTACGCGGGACCCGCCGCCTCTGTAGCGATACACGTTGTATTCGCACTCTTCCCCCTTCTACGCCTCCCACCTAACACCATGCATGTGGAGCGCCAAGAACAGTACGGAGGAGAACGGGCTCGCGACTATAAAGGGTGTCGCAGAGAACTCCAACCCCGGCGAAGGACGGATACTCGCGAGCGGTCACCGAATAACAATCAAGAACACCTGGACGGCCGAGACGAGTAACGGGACCCTTGAGCGTCAAGCCTGTAATCCTCATAAGAGCACTGAAACCCCCGTCAGCGTAGCCAAGGCCATGAAGCGGGGAGGTCGAGGCTCCCGGGCTCCACGCATACAAGGTCCGAATCCGGGTACTAGAGGCTGAAGGGTGGGGTGATTCTCAAGCGCAGAAACCTGCCCATGACTGCCAGAAAGGTCAGCGCGATACTGCTCGCGAGCCTCCGGCTCACCGGTGCTAAATAAGCCTTGGTTGCACGAGTGCATGACGGAATGCAACACTCGCTTAAACATGCTATCGCACAGCGATAATCAGAGAGGGAAGAGAATGCAACTATAGGTCTCTGTTAGCGTCGAGCCGGGAACTTTATAGTCCGCCATGACCTTCCTGGAGTTGAGTGCCGCGGCAGTTGACTAAGGACATGTTTATCGTGATACATGTCCTGAGGAATGCTGTTGGAAGGTGCTAGGCTCCTGGAGGAGTTTGAGAGAGTCTCCCGAATAGAGCCTGGGCTCGCCTCTGAATATTATTGATTATTCGATCATCAGCTCATTCTTTGAGACCCACCCTTCAGCCGGGGCTTCATCCGCCACCGGGCGGGGTATCCCATGACCCAGACGTGGGCTATGGCTTGGGCCGCTCCCTGGGAGGCCCCCGCACCGAGCCCCCCGGGAAGGGCCGTAGGAGAGCACTCCTGCCCGGGGAGTGCGAGTACAGTACTACCACATAATAATTATGAATGAAACTTTCTACGCCAACAACCCTCCACGCTAAGGGGTATACTCGGTCTAGGCCCCGCCCTCTCGCCGAATCGTCTAAACGAGAACATCTAGAGGGTTTGTGGCGGGCCCGCCGGGATTTGAACCCGGGACCTCCGGCTCCGCAGGCCGGCGCCCTAATCCTGGCTAGGCCACGGGCCCTGGGGGCTGCAGGTTTCCCTCCTCCAGGATTCTCTGGCATTATTCATGTGTGACTCTGTGGTTGCTATTAAGGTTTACTGGGGTTGGCATTGTTGTTAGTAATGTGTTTTTGGCTCGAGCGTGGGCTGGCAGTAATTATTTGGTGGGGTGTTGTGCTGCCCGTTGTTCCCTGGCCTGCCGTTGAGGTTGGCACGTTACTGGTTAGGCCTGTGGGGGCCGCGTTGGACTATCTCCGTGGGCGGGTGCTTAGGGCTGTCGGGGAGGTGCACGAGGACCCTGTTAGTGTTGTGGTTGCGCGTGAAACGCTCATAGGGGCGTGCCGCGAGTCTAGCCGTGTAGCGCTCGCCGTCGAGTATTTCAACGTTGAGCAGCAGTCCCTCCTGGACGGGTGGGTTGCCGGAAGGATAGCATGGAGAGTGCTCCTGGAAAAGTATAGGGCTGGGCCTGAAGGCTTCCCCCTGGAAAAGTACCGGCCCCTTCTCGAGGCGGCGAGGAGCTGTGGTGCGAGGATTGTGGGTGTCATGCCTCCCAGGAGTGCGGCGAGCATGGTTGCACGGTCCGGGAGGCTCCCGGGACGGGCTGGAGGCTACGAGGTGGATCCCAGGCCGGAGGCCTGGCCGGGCTATACGCGGGCCCTGGCCCGCCTCTTCCCCAGGTCTGGCCCTATGGCTAGGATCCCTGTGGAGAGGCTTCTACTGGCGCAGAGCTATAAGGATTCGGTTGCTGCCGGCAGGGTTGCAGGGCTCCTCGAGGAGGGGTATATTGTGGTCCTGGTTATGGGTTGGGCCCACGTGGAGCTCCCTGGGGCCGTGGTTGAGAGGGTCGTGAGCCGCCTGGGAGTGCCAAGGGAGAGCGTGGGCGTGGTGGGCGTTAGGCGCCTGGACCTGGGCGTGCTGGACGTGGGGGTGCTCTCCACCGATACTATTGCGGGCTACCTGGTTGTTGCAGGCCGGTAGTCTAAAACGATCCTATAATAATAGTATGTTTATAGTTATAATCATACTTACAAACACTATAGACACTATGCTCGTCACCCTCCTATTCGCCAGGACACCCATAACCTGCCTGTTCATAGTCGCGTGTATCAAAGGTATAAGCACCAGGGGGAGCGTCGCGGACAGTACAGCCTGGCTATACACTAGTATGCCTATCGTGCTGAGACCGGCGCGCAACGCGAGATACAATGGTATCATATTGATAAGCCTCGCCGTGAGCCTCACCTTCCACTCCTGGAACCTCCGGCCCCGGTAGCTTTCCAGCACGCTAACCCCCGCTATCACGCTCACCATCGAAGACGAGAGGCCGCTAGCCAGTATCGCCACGCCGAAAACGAGCGCCGCAGTACTGCCGAAGAGGGGCGTCAGCGTCTTATAGGCCTCCTCCAGCGACTCTATACCGTGTATGCCGTGCAGGTAGAAGGCGTAGTAGCTCACGACCTGCAGGCTCACGTTTATCATAGACGCTATGAGCAGGTAGAATACTGTCTCCACAGCATGCTTCCTCAACGCCTCCCTAACCCTGACAGGATCCCGGGACACGCCCCACTTGTCCCTGGCCAGGTACGAGTGTAGGAGGACGGCGTGGGGCATGATTGTCGCCCCGATAATGCTCGAGGCCAGGAGCACCTCCCCCCTCCCACCGAGGCTCACCCTGAAGGATGAAGCTATAACCTCCCCAATACTCACCCCGACAATGCGCATCTCATACAAGTAGCTCAACGCTACAACAGCTACCAGGGAGCCTATCACCATCTCCAGGCTAGCACTCCTATCTGCCAGGAACATCAGGATGAGCACGTCGAACACGGACAACCACACCGCGAGCTCTAGAGGCACGTGGAATAAGAGGTGCACGCCGACAGCTATCCCGAGGAACTCCGCCATGTCCGTGGCGAGAACCATAACGAACAATGAGAGGAAGTAGAGGAGCCTCCAAACCTTGGAGCCGGGAAGCCTGGAGAGCCGGGAGAACACGTAGTCCGTCAGGGTAACCCCGGCGAGCCCCGTCTTCCCGGAGAGGTACTGGAAGAGTATAGCCATCGCCCCAGACGCCCACACGACCCATAGAAGCCTCAAACCGTAGGTCGAGCCCGCCGCGATATTCGTGCCGAAATTTCCAGGGTCAGTATAGGCCACGCTCACAACGACAGCAGGCCCGAGACTCAGCAGGCCAAGCAGCCTCCTCAACGCTTCCCGGCTCAACGCTTAACGCTACCCTCACATAAGAAGTCAACAGTGCCATAACAGGGTATTAGACGGTTAGTTCCATATGTCCGGGCCCCGCAGGAGGCGACACGATCCATGGCCGAGACCACCGGTGGGGAGACGCGGGCCGGGCCGCCGCGCACGATAATACTATACTACACGGGGAGCCCGCACGCTCTAGAGGCCGCGCGGATGCTCGAGGGCGAGGGTTTCAGGGTAGCATTCTGGAACGGGGAATCCCCGCTGGCGTGCGGTCAGGACACGCTGCTCGTGCTGCCCGAGAAGGCCCGACCGGAAAGGGCTCCCGGGAAGTGTAGAGTGTGGAGGATCCCCCACGTCCAGCTACTCCCAGACCTTACGCGTGAGGCTCTCAGGACCGGC
>JALSOR010000107.1 GCA_026986415.1 Acidilobaceae archaeon | reverse complement strand
CAAGTACTGGGAGCACTATGAGATGAGAATCCACAAACGGCTAATAGATATGGACGCGGACGAGCGCGTCCTGAGGAAGCTCATGAGAATACAGGTCCCCAGGAACGTCTATATCGAGATAAAGCAGAGGGGCAGGGCGTAGCATAAAGTTTTATCTCCCTGGTACAGTAGTGTATTCCTACCCTTGGAGGACGGGATCGTTTCCCCATGTTTCTCTCAGCGTGCCGGGGTGCCCGAGCGGACCAAGGGGACGGGCTGGAGACCCGTTGCCCCGTAAGGGGCGCGCGGGTTCGAATCCCGCCCCCGGCGCCACAAGCCTCCTCCAAGCCGTTTATCGGCTTTCCCGGGAATGCTAGTGTTACGCTCTCGGGAGTTTTAGAACCGCGATTGTCGGTTTGGATGGAAGGCTCTCCCTACTCTCCAGTTCGATCTTATTGCTTTCGACCCGTGTCCTCCCAATTTTTGCAACGTTCAAGAACAGGTCTAGAGGGTCGAGAGGGAGCGTTGACTTTTCTATCCAGTAGTGAACCGGGAGGACGATCCTGGGCTTGAGCTTCTCAACAATGCTCCATGCCTGGTAAGCATTGATAGTATAGGTTCCACCCACAGGTATTGCCAGTACGTCTGAAGCCTCGAACAGGTCTAACCCTTCCGGTTCGGGGTCTCCTATATCGCCTAGATATGAGAATGTTATATCGCCGCACTCGATACGGTACGCTACGGTTTTCCCTCTCAGCGAGCCGCCCATTGGGTCGTGGGGTAGCTCTACAGCGGTTATCCTTGCACCTCCAAGCGTATACTCCCCCTTCCTCCACCTCGCAATCCGGTCTTTGGAGGGGAGGTTGAGCATTTCCACGGCATTATGGTCGAAGTGGTTGTGGCTGATCAGGGCATAGTCGGCGTTAACCCTGTACTCTGGCAGGTTAAGGCTGCCCCCGTCGTGCGGGTCCACCGCTATTCTCGTATTGGAGCATTCCAGTACCATGTAGGAGTGCCCGTACCATTCGAGCTTGAAGCCCATATCCTATCATGCCCTCCCACTGGGATTATTGATGTGAAGGCTCATTTTAACATATGGCCTAGCGTGAGGTTCACGGGTGCCCCCGCGGTCACGACAGGGTTTTATAGCTTGTAGCGGTCCTTACGTTTACAACTGGGATACCAGTGAGCCTCACCTACATGGGGAGGAAGATCTGGACTCTGGACGATTTCGATTTTAACGGTAAAACCGTGCTCGTAAGGATAGATATTAACAGTCCCATCAGCCCGGATACTGGAGAAATTCTTGACGATACAAGGTTCAAAGCGCACATCCCAACTATTAGGGAGCTCTCAGAGTCCGGCGCGAGGATAGTGCTCCTCGCTCACCAGGGGCGACCGTTCACGGAGGATTTCGTAAGGCTCAAGCGGCACGCGGAGATCCTCTCCAGGCTTCTAGGCTCGGAAGTAGAATACGTCCCAGACGTTATAGGGCCCGAGGCTAAAAGGGCTATAGCCAGGCTCGGCAAGGGCGGCATACTTCTACTAGACAATACTAGGCTCTACTCGGAAGACGCGATACAGGCAAGCATAGAGGACCAGGCGAAAACAATCCTTGCCAGAGAGCTGGCCAGCCTGGGAGACTACTATGTTAACGATGCCTTCGCAGTATCGCACAGGAGCCAGGCTAGCGTTGTCGGACTCCCACTACTCCTTCCCGGGGCTGCCGGGAGGCTCATGGAGAGAGAGGTCAGCGTCCTCTCAAGGGCCCTGAGCAGGGATGAGAGGCCTAAGGTTTTCGTTCTGGGAGGCGCTAAGGTTAAGGACACGGTCAAGATAATCTCATATCTTGTCGAGGAGGGTGTTGCAGACGAGATACTAACAACAGGCCTCGTCGCACTCCTCTTCCTATACGTCTCGGGCGTCCGGATAGGATCGGCGGAGAACGTGCTCATGAAGAAGGTTGACAGTAAGACTATCGAGACCGCCAGGAACCTTATAGCTCGAGAGGAGAGGATAAGGGTCCCGTTAGACTTCGTCGTCGACCTCGGAGACTCTACAGATATAGTGGACGCCCGCTCTATCGTTGGAGCACCCAAAGATATAGGACCCTCAACAATAGAGTATTACAAGTATAAAATGATGAAGGCGAAAATAATAGTGATGAGAGGCCCGGCAGGCGTAATAGAGGATCCAAGGTTCAGGAGGGGAACGAGAGAGCTGGTAAGAGCGGCCCTAACCAGCAGGGCGTTCACAATATTCGGGGGAGGCCACTTCAACAGTATACTATCCGAGTTCCCAGAGACTGTGAGAAGCAGGGTCGGCCATATCAGCACTGGCGGCGGAGCACTTCTATACTTCCTCTCGGGACAAATACTACCCGGCCTAGAGGCCCTCGCCCTATCATATGAGAAGTTCTCGGCCGCCAGGGGTGGAAGAGAGTGAGCGTGAAGGTCGGGGTTAACGGTTACGGCACAATAGGCCGCCGGGTGGCAGACGCTATACTCGCGCAGGACGATATGAGCCTGACGGGCGTGGTAAAGCGGAGCCCGGACTATATTGCACTATACGCTGCCAAGCAGGGAATCAACATTTACGCTCCAGACAGCGGGTCCGCCGAGAAGTTCGACCGGGCAGGAATAAAAATCTCAGGAGTACTAGAAGACCTGCTCTCGAAAGTAGACGTTATTGTAGACGCGACACCCGGGGGAGTAGGAGCCACGTACAAGCCGCTCTACGAGAGGTACGGTGTGAAGCAGATATACCAGGGTGGTGAGAAGCCGGAGGTTGCTGAGGCTTCCTTCAGCACGCTCTGCAACTATGAGGAGAGTATTGGTAGGAAGAGTCTCAGGGTGGTCTCCTGCAACACTACCGGCCTGCTCAGGCTGATATGCACTCTAAGAAGGCATTTCAAGGTTGAAAAGGTAAGAGCAGTGCTTATACGTAGGGCGGCTGATCCTAGAGAGATAAAGAAAGGGCCCATTAACAGTATAAACCTCAACCCTGTCCAGCTCCCCTCCCATCATGCTAGGGATGTGAACACTGTCGTTCCAGACGTTAATATTGTGACCGCCGCGGTGGTGGTGCCTACCACTCTAATGCATGTGCACCAGGTGACTCTAGTCTTCAAGGAGCCTGTAAGGAGGGACGACGTGATAGCCGTCCTGGATGATGCCCCCAGGATAGTGCTTATCAACTCGAAACGTACGGGTATCAAGTCTACAGCGCAGCTCATAGAGTCTGCTAGGGATGTTAGGCGTAGGAATGATATCCCGGAACTCGTAGTCTTCGAGGACTCAATAGGGGTTGAAGGTAACGAGGTTATGCTGTTCCAGGCAGTCCACCAGGAGTCCATAGTTGTCCCCGAGAATATCGACGCAATACGGGCCCTGGCAGGGCTCGCGAGGACCGCGGATGAGACTATACGTAAGACTGATACGAGCCTAGGACTCTATAGGAGGTTCTGGCTGGAACGCTAGGATGGCGTTCCGGGAGGCCCACTTGTTTCCCATAACGTTTTAGGTATTGTTGTTGCCATGATTTTATCTACATATAAATATCTAGACAGTTAATACTTATAAACAGCAGTATTCTAGTGGAGGTGCCAGAGCAGGATGGTCGACGCTTCAAAATACGTCTCCGAGAGGGCCAGGAAGTTTAGGGCCTCAGAGATAAGAGAACTGCTCAAGCTCGCAGAGGGCAAGAACATTATCAGCCTGGCCGGCGGACTGCCCGATCCCAGGGTTTTCGACAAGGAGAGGCTAGCAGAAATAGCTAGGCGGGTCGTACTTGAGGAGGGAGATGCTGCCCTCCAGTACTCCCCGACGCTAGGGGTTACAGCTTTCAGGGAGGCGTTGAAAGGCTTCGTCAAGTACCACGGTATAAGGGTGCACGATTTCGACGACATAATAGTCACCACTGGCAGCCAGGAGGCGCTATACATTATCGGGCGGGCGCTCGTCAACCCCGGCGATATCGTGGTCGTAGAGGAGCCAACATATCTGGCCGCGCTGAACGTTTTCAAACAATACGAGGCTAGACTAGTAGGGATACCCATAGACGGGGAGGGCATGAGGACCGATATACTCGAAGAGAAGCTAAAGGAGATGGCAGGCAGGGGGGAGAAGGTCAAGCTGCTCTACACTGTGCCCACCGCCCAGAACCCTAGCGGCGTGACTATGAGTAATGAGAGGAGGAAGCACCTGATAGAGCTAGCCTCAAAATACGACTTCCTCGTGGTGGAGGATGACCCTTACAGCTTCTTCCTGTTCGAGGACGTTAAATTCGACTTCCTGAAAACCCTAGACGATGAGGGGAGAGTACTCTACACTTCAACAATGAGCAAGATTCTCGCGCCCGGGCTCAGGATAGGATGGGTCCTGGCGGATAAGAGTATAGTGAACGTGCTAGAGCTCACTAAACAGGCGATAGACCTGCACACGCCCACGTTCTCCCAGTACATCGTAAAACACGCGATAGAGGAGGGGGTCGTTGCTGACACCGCTTCCAGGGCCAGGGAGCTGTACAGGCGTAAACGGGACGTCATGATAGGAGCGCTTGAAGAGTACATGTCAGATATCGCGTCATGGGTGAAGCCTATAGGCGGCATGTTCGTTATGGCCACGCTCAACAATGACAAGATAGACACTAAAAAATACCTGACCAGGGCTATCGAGAAGGGCGTCGCATACGTCCCAGGCAAGAGCTTCTTCGTGAGCGAAGACAAGGGCCACAACACTATGAGGCTCAACTTCAGCTACCCGCCCGAGGACAAGATAAGAGAGGGGATCAGGATACTCTCAGAGGTCTTCAGGGAGTAAGACGCGAACAGCCTATCACCACGCCACCCACCTTAAATTTTCAAAAGCCGAGAAACAGACCGCCACGGTGCCCGCTGGCATGCCAACATTCCACCACCGGATCAGCAAGGAGGCTAGAAGGAAAATAGTAGACGTGCTGCTGAGACGTCGCAGTATGCGCGACCTAGCGAGAACCCTAGATATTTCCCCGGCCGCAGTACACAAGTACGTCTCAGGGAAAACCCATCCGAGCGACAAGATACTATGGAGGATGATAAGCATCGCAACATACGAGGAGAAACAGGAGATAAGCACGATAATAATGAGAGACCTGGTCGAGGGGCTAGAGGAATTCATAGAGTGGGGGATCCACAGTAAAACGCTGACAGCCAGGGACCTCGAAGAGCTAGAGTCGAGACTGATAGGCGCGAGCCTCCGGGCTCTAGGCGAGGCGAGAAAAATAATAGTAAAAACCTAGCCTTAAACCCTCCACGCACGCGAAGGGTTCTCAACGTTTACCTCTAAGCTTCAGGTGGCCCCAATAGTCTCCCGCCTCTAGCAGCCATGCGGCGAGGAGCCTCGCCACAAGCCTCCTGGCGGTCGCACCATCAATACTCTCAAGCCCCCGTCTCCTCGCAGCCTCGACCGCGGCCGACTCGTCTATCCGGTCTTCCAGCTTGGAGGCCAGCCTCTCCAGGACGTCTGCAGCGCTCTCCCCGCCATGGATCTCGGACCTGAGAAGCTCTAGGAGCTCCTCGCTCAGCATGGAACGCTCAACGAGATCCTCCCTCCCCCTCTCCCTAGCAACACGCCAGTACTCTCTCAGGAGAGAGTAGTCTGCTGCCAGCCTGCCAGAAGCGAAGGGCGGCAGCCATCCTCCCTCCCCTACCCTATTGTCGCGGGTCATCCCCCAGGACCCTCCCCCACTTAAACACGTCTCTCCCCGTATCTAATATTCGGGAGCGTAACTCTAAAGATTTCAAGTAGAACTAGGAATAAACTCTTGGAAGAGGAAAACCCTCTCTCCGGAGAGCAGCAATGAAAGGGCTAGAGTATGAGAGGGGCCACCGGGCGGTTAGAACTGTAATATGGCCCGGGGTGCGGTGAGCCTCTAGACCCCCTTATACCTTCCGGGCCGCCGCCCAAGGGGGAGGTGTCAAGAATGGACTCGTACGTGCTAGACACTACCGCCTTCACCGAGGCCAGGCTGAGAACGCTTTTCAACACGGACAGCCTGGAAGCAGTCGTGGCAGAGATAGCAGGGCTCATACGGGACGCTAGGCTAACGTTGAACGCCAGGTTCTACATGACGCCCAACACGTGGAGCGAGCTGAGAAGGATCCTCCTAGGGTCCGGCGTGAGTATAAACACCGTCCAGGAGCTCTCAGCCTGGATAACAGTGAAGGCCCCCAGCAAACTCCAACTCTCAATACCGGCAAGCGTCTTCTCAGAGTACGTATCCGATATACGGAGAAGGTTCTTCCGCGGGCTGAGAGTAGCGGAGACAGCCCTGAGGAGGGCCGCGAGAGAGTGCGGGAGTAGCGAGGAGTGCATAGGGGAGGCGATCAAGGGTCTACGGGAGAAGTATAGGGAGGCGACAAGGAAAGGCCTAGTAGACAGTGTCGAAGACCTAGACACGATACTCTTAGCAGTAGAAATCAAGGGCATAGTCGTCACAAGCGACCAGGGAATAAGGAAGCTGAGCGAGCAGCTAGGCATAATAGTCGTTGACCCGGAAGACTTCGTAAACATGCTCAGAAGAATGATAACAGGCGCAAGAACAGGACAGAAACCAATAAAACCCGAGCAAGAACAATAAAATACCAGACCCGGAAAGGCAGGCCGCCGTAGCTCAGCCGGTAGAGCGCCGGCCTCGTAACGGGCACACGCAAACCGAAGTCGCGGGAAAGCCGGCGGTCGCGGGTTCGAATCCCGCCGGCGGCTCCACCCACCAAATTCTCCCCTAAACCATAGAATCAAAAAGCCGGAACAGGAAGGTGCGAGCACGCTAAACATGGCAAGGGAAACCCTTAAAACCCCAACAGTAAGAAGACAGAATAATAACGGTGCCGCCGTAGCTCAGCCGGCAGACCCCTGCGCGGGGCCGCAAGCGCTGGCCTTGTAAGCCAGTGGTCGCGGGTTCGAATCCCGCCGGCGGCTCCACCCGAATCATAGCTCTTAATATTGCTTGTATGCCGTAATTGCTACGAATCTTATATGTTCACCTCTTTCGTCTCGTAGATACAGTTGATGAAGCTAGTTTTATACGAACTTTTCTATACCTAGTAACGATTCTTAAGATATTGTTATTAGTTTTGGGTCTTTCTAACAATCCTCCTCGTAGGTTCTTAAGAATTCCTCTCTCGTTATTCCTGCTAGCTCGAGTACTCCTAGAAGTGTGCCGGGCTTCAGCTCTGGGTGGAGCGGTACGACTGTCACAATCTTCCGGTCATCAGCATGTTTAACCAGGACCACGTGACTCCCGCGTTGCCTCCTTACAGTAAAACCGAATTTCCTGGTGAGTAGCTCTACAACCTCACGCCCTGACAGCCTTGGGAGCCTTCGCCTCAACCTCTAGTACACCCACAATGCCTTGATTGAGCTGCTCTAGCCTCTCAAGCGCTTCCGGAGCCTCCTCTAGGTATAGTTCGAGCGCCTCCCGGAGATTCTCGAGCGCCTCCTCGACGGTTCTACCTTGACTGGTGACCCCTGTTGCGATCTCTCTAGCTACATACATGTCCTCCTCACGCCAGACAACGACCTTTACACGCAACCTAGGAGCACCTTCTACGATGCATCACTGTTACCAGGCTAATAACCTTATTAGCAGTAGCACGACATGTACATACGTTTCAACTTTACATCTCGGTGGATATCCCGGCGAACAGTACATTCTGCATAAACGTTTCAGCCCCTCATTAGCTATTAAAACAGGAGCTTATAAGTCTCAAGCCTTATAAGCCGGCGGTCGCGGGTTCGAATCCCGCCGGCGGCTCCACCTAAACCCTCTATATAAACCCCTCTCAGCCCTTGCTGGCCTCATGTATCGCCCAATGTTTCAGCTTCTCGAAGCACCCTGAAACACGAGGAAGCGATACGCGCAATTCACAACATAATAGGCGGGAGCGGCGGAAAACCACCGACTCGGCTGTGGTTGCATTTGGGGGCCCTGTTGCACTATTTGGCGTCTAAATGGCTTACTTCATTTTTAACGCAATATGTTATTACTAGGACTTTGTGGGAGAGGGTTAGCGGTAGGTGGAGGTATGTGTGGCGGTTACATGAACGGTGAGCGGTACTCTATGCAGATGTCATGGATGTGAGGCCAGTAGCTTAAGAGCCTCTTCGAGGAATGCTTGGAGCGAGGGGTCGTGTAGGGGGCCTACTTTCCCTTTCTCGTGCTTATGGTGCGGATACGTCCTTATCTCTGGGTGGTGCGGTGTATTATCGTACCTCAGTACATCCTCATTATTGACTAATAGTTGATAGGAATACCGGATAATGGTGCTTGCTCTCACAAACTCACGTATATGGACAGCTATACCTCCAGGACATAGGATGGTGAGGCGCAGGTACTCGGTGTCCTCGACAACCCTATGCTTCTCCGCCTTGACCGTACACTTTCTATCTGCCAGTTTTTCTCTGATAAGCCTTAGTACTTGTTGTAGTCTCGTAGCTGGCGCCATAGCCTATCAAGCTCCTTCAGCTTCTCCATAATCCTCTTCCTCTGCTCTAGCAACGCCTCCCACTCAACGACGTCAGGCTCCGAGCCCTCGGGTAGGGTCCACGCCCTCTCCCCCCGGAGCATCTCTAGGAATACGTCGCTCCGGACACCGTATTTCTCCTCGAACATCCGCAGCTCCTCCTCAATA
>JALSOR010000106.1 GCA_026986415.1 Acidilobaceae archaeon | reverse complement strand
ATCCTAGCATCCTCCGGCCACGGACTCCTAGCACTGGTAATAGTGGCGGTTGAAGCATTATGGGACCTCTACAGCACATACGCGTTCAGGAGGCTGACAGGAATATAGACTACACGTAATGCTAACACTCTAACACTCCCAACACAGCCATTATACCGTGGCCGGGAACCGCAACCCGGGAACCGGAGGAGGGTCCAAGCATTGCCTGGAGAATCACGGGGAAGCATAGGATTGGACGTCGAGATAAGAGGGGACATAGTCGTCCTCGCCCTTAACAGGCCGGAGAAGCTTAACGCGCTAAACACGGTCCTCCTAGAGAGGATAAGGGAGACAGTAGAAGCCTACACTGATACGGGTAAAACCCTGCTACTCACCGGCAGGGGCAAATACTACAGTGCAGGTATAGACCTTGAAGAGGTCGCAACAGCACCCTCAGGGGAGGAGTCGGTCAGGCCCTTCAAGGCCCTAGCGGCAACCATCGAGGCAATACTCTCCTACCAGGCACCCGTCATATCCTACCTGAACGGGCCCGCAATAGCCGGGGGCGGGGAGCTAGCACTGGCCAGCGACATAATACTCACACACCCCAACGCGTACCTGGCATGGCCGGAAGCCAAATGGGGGATCGCCCCGCCCCTCCTCCTAGGCTTAGCGGTGAGGACAGGCCTCCACGGCCTAGCAATGGCAGCCCTCACAGGCTCCAAGATCCCCGCGGACCAGGCACTAGCCATGGGTGTCGCCTCAGGACAGGCTGGAGACCTGGAAGAGGCGGTATCCAAGGCCCTGGGCGTGCACAAGCTCTACACGTCCTCGCAGGACGCTTACAGGCTCATGCTGGGAGAGCTCCGCGGCTGGAAGAGGGAAGCGATAAGGAAATACTCGGAGACTCTCGCAGAGCTCGCGCTCAAAGCGGACGTGCAGGGGAGGGCGCGCCGCTTCCTCGAGTCGAAACGCTAGCCCCTCTCCATGCTACGCAGAAACCCTATAAGCCGGGAGAGCCTCTCCTCCAAGCCTGCAAGCCCAGAGTATTCAATCCCAACGTGCTTCACCGCAACTATAAGATTCTCATACTCCCTGACAGCCGAGGGCCCCAAAGCCCTGACCGCGGCCTCCACGATGGGCGACTCCAGAGGGGCTAGGTACTCTTGGAGCCTCTCCATGGTGAGCCTCCCATCCCTTGCTAGGAGGACTGCGTCCCTAGCCTCTAAGAGTATGACGAGGGCTCTAGCAGTGGGGTCAACAATCTTCACGCCCCCGCTGCTCGCACGGGATCTCCCGCTAGCACCTAGCATGGTGTAGAGCTCCCCCTCTCCGAGGAGGGACAGCTCGAACCGGGGGCCCTCCGGGGATAGCATGAGCCAGCATCCAGGGCCGATAGTGAGCGAGCCTCCCCGCCCAGTACTGCCCATGCAAGTGTAGGTCCCATTCTTGCTCCCCCGGCCGTCAGGACCGTGGTCGCGGACCCTCACACTCCTCGGCCCCACAATCTCGAGGAGGGCGTGGCGGCGGCTCACGACCGGCACTCCATTATAGAGCCCTGAGAGGCCCGTGTCGACAACTATCCTATAGTCTGGAGTCCACAGGTAGATGTTCCCCTTCTTCCACGCCCCCCTAAGGCTCTCCACATCAGCCCCGTGCAGGCGGCCGAGATAGTACTTCTCCCCCGGGTTTAGGGGCTGGTATCTTATCTCGCTCCCGCTCCTCCAGGAGAGTGCGAGCCTTGGAGCGCGTCCCGTGTCAGCCCCCATGGGTCCTCGCCCACTCCTCGTACCTTCTAATCTCGTCCCTAGTTACGCTGGGCTTCACCGCCCTTATCGCGCGGAGGAGGTCGTCCCTGGTCAGGGGCTCGACCTTATAGGTTAGGCTTGAAAGCATGCTAGGGTCTGAGAGTTTGAACGCTTTCTCGTAGAGGTCGGGGTTAGCCCTGCGCAGCATGTAGACTACCGCCTGCCTTGCAGCGGTCCTTATCTCCCTCCCACTGTAGCCCTCCGTCATCTCGGCGAGCTCCCTATATGTTATCCCCGAGATCTGGAACCCTTTCCGCTCGATT
>JALSOR010000105.1 GCA_026986415.1 Acidilobaceae archaeon | reverse complement strand
GAGGCATACATACTCTTCAACATTGTGGAGAAGGCCTTGCAGGGCTAGAAACTCTATTAGGAGCCCGGTTCCGCAGCCCGCATCTAAAACCCTGCCGCTAGGTGGTACTCTCCTGAGCGCTGCAAAGTACTTCTCGTACTGTTCTGCCCTGTAAAGCTCGTCGTACCCCTGGGCGGTCGCCTCATACTTCTCCCTTATCCTGTGAGACTTGCCACTCAAGACGGTATTCCCGTAGGGTGTTATTGCCGTGCCCCCGGGTTATACCATATTATGGTTGTGATACTAACGGTTAGCCTGTTGGAGGGGCTCACATGCCGCGGGCAGTAGTAGCGGGCTGTGGAAGCGTTGAAGACTACTTCCTCCTCTTATTATTCCAGTATCTCGGCTTTGAGACGCTAGCATACGGGTTCGACCCTTCAAGCGAGGGCCTCGACCCGGCCATAAGGGCTGGACTAGAGGAGGCCCAGGCCGCTCTAGGGGAGCCCTCGATCGCGGCTGTGACATGCCTCTCCAGCCCGCAGGAGAGGATGGTGGAGGCCATAGAATTCCACGCGCTCCAAGGCTACCCCCTCATCCTCTCCGAGAGCACCGCTAGAACCCTGCTCGGACTTGCGGGGTTAAACCCTAACCTCGCAGGCCTATTAGCAGGTATGCTCGAACGCCTAGGGCCGCCAGTGCCCGTGCAGGTTCGCGACAGTATTATCGTATACCGTGGCCTGAGACAGCTCCCGCTTGCCGCGAGAGAGCTTGTACGTGCAGCATCCAGGTCCGGGCTGACAGCCTACACTCCGAGCATGGAGTATCTCAGGTCTATTGGGAGGTTCGAGCCCGCCGAGGGGTCAGGCTAGACTGTCAGCCTCCTTGAACACGTGTGGAATAGTCTCGAGGAGGTCTCCTGCTATCATCGACTCCCCGCGAGCCTCGTATGCTAGCTCTCCAGCCCTGCCCACTAGGAAGGCCGCGGCGGCGGCACTGTTGAGAGTGTCGGGGGGTAGCCCCTTGGAGGTCCGCCTGGCGATTATCCCTGCAAGGGCTCCGCTTAGAACATCACCTGTTCCCCCAACCGCCATTGCCGGCACGCCGCTCCTGTTGATCCGGCAGTTCCCGTTACTATCGCAGATATAATCCTCGGGCCCTTTGAGCAGGACTGTGCAGTTGTACTTCGAGGCTATAGCCCTAGCCGCCCCCATAGGGTCCTCTATCCTTTCCACTCCTAGGAGTAGCGCCGCCTCTCCCCGGTGGGGTGTGAGCACCGCTTCCGGCCATAGCTTCAGGCCTTTCATGGCGACTATTTTCAGGGCGTCAGCATCTATCACCACAGGCTTGCCCTCTAGGAGTTTTAAGAGCCTCACAACAGCGTTCACCGTCTCCTCGCTTAGCCCTAGCCCCGGGCCTACTACTAGGGAGTGTGCCTTCTCAGCGGTTTCTATAATAGTGTCTAGATCGTTTAGCGTGAGTATCGTGCTGGAGAAGGGTCTTGGGATTATAGTGCTGCACTTCGAGCTCGCCGCGAACGCCGTCTCCCTCGGCGCTGCGAGGTAGACGAGGTCTACCCCTACCCTGCTGGCGCTCCAGGCCGATAGGAGGGGGGCTCCCACATAGTAGACGCTACCCCCTATAACGACCACCCGGCCCCCCTGACCCTTATGGGCAGTCCTAGGCCTCTTCGGTATTCTAGCTCTCAGGTCTCCCGGCCCAGCATAGAGCTCGGCCTCCCTGGGGAGGCCTATCTCCGCTACAAGTATCTCCCCCGTGTAGAGCCTGGCTTCTCCCCGGAAGAACCCCTTCTTCTCCCATCCCATAGTCACGGTGATATCGCTCCTCACCGCGTTGCCGGAGGCATGGCCAGTGTCGGGGTCCAGGCCTGTGGGGGTGTCCACGCTGACCTTTAGGCCGCCGGCGGAGTTGTAGGCCTCGGCCATCTCGCTTATGGGGGGCCTGAGCTCTCCCCGGACGCCCACCCCTAGCATGGCGTCGATTATAACGTCCGCGTCTGAAAGGTCCAGCCATCCCCTCCTGTGCGGCTTCACTATTCTGGCCAGTCCCGTCTTCTCCAGGATCCTATAGTTGAGGAGGGTGTCTGCA
>JALSOR010000104.1 GCA_026986415.1 Acidilobaceae archaeon | reverse complement strand
TAATCCACTACTACAGGCTGTCCGGGTCTTGCAGGGAGGCACTAGAAGAGGCTGTCCAGGCCGCAGGATCGCGCGTGAGCCTGGAACTAGTCGGGTGCAGGCGGGTGCTCGAGCACAGCCCCGGCAGGCACGTGTACGTTCTAGACTTGAAAGCTGAGAAGGGGTGACAGCGGAATGGTCGAGGGCGGGGAGTGGTTCTTCTTCACGGCATGGGGGCACCCCAACGTTAAAGCAACACATAGGACGACCTTTGAGATAACCAGGGAAGACTACCTCACCCCTAGAGGGGACTGTATTATAGCTGTGAAGAGCGAGGTTGGAGCTAGAGATCTCCCCCCATGGATCAAGAGGGGCGTGCGGGAGGGCGGAATAGTGGTGATAGTCATATGCGCCCGCAACATTTGCGACGCAGCGATAGGATGGGGCTCTCACGGTCTAACACTGGAAGACCCGGACAGGATAATCGTTAGGAGGAGCAGTCACGTCGACGGTAGAACCCTTATGGTCAGGTCGAGCAAGGCCGCCAGGGATATACGGAGAGATCTTGTCAGGGTTCTCCGGGAGGGGGTCCTGGTAAGGGTTGGCGTAACAGTTTTGCCCGCGGACCGTTTAGCCCTCAGCCAGCAGGCCTGAGTAGAACTTGCAGGCCTCGGCTTGCATGCCGGGTTCCAGCCAGGCATGCTTCGGGGGAAGACCGTACGGCGCGTCGGCCAGCTCTTCTAAGAGCTCTATCTCTATCCTGCCCGGCACGCCCGGTATTACGATACTGTAGGGGGCCCTCCAATCCTCGACCCGGCAGGCATCAGAGAGCCGGGGCAGCAGCATGGTCCTCCATCCCGGCATCCCAGCCCGTTCAACTAGGAGTGCGGGCCTGTCGCACACGCTGAAGGGCGGTCCCATCTCGCCTAGCGTGCCGCAGAGGGTTTCGACCGCAGTGCACGGGTCTAGCTGGTCTCCAGCTGGGGACAGGTCTATTAGGGCTAGGGTGTGGAGTCCAGCGCAGATGTTGGCGTACACGTACCCCACTATACTGTAGGGTTTAACGTTCCTCCAGGGGCCGGGGATCGTGATTGTACGCCCATACTTGTAATAGTCCAGGTGTGATAGCGACTTTGCAGCGCAAACGCCGGAAACGCCTGGAGCGACCAGTGTCCTGACACCCTTCTTAGAGGCGAGCCATAGGATCGACCTGTGGGTTGTCGCTACTAGGGGGTCTCCCGGTACTGCTATTAGCAGTTTCTCCCCGTGGAGCGCACGGTCTACTAGCAGGTGGGCGTTATCTTCTAGATCCTTACGGCTAGCCTTCACGGTCCTGCCCGGCGCGATATTGCCGAGCGCTTCCAGGACCCACTCGGATCCCGGCATGGTATAAGTGTCGACAAGCACGGAGTCAGCCTCGGACGCGAGCCTCTCACACCACCGTGTCACTGTTTCCCTTGAAACGCCGCATCCTGCCAGGGCTATCCAGCCGTTACCCATTGCGCTGCGACCCTCCGAGTGTGACGATTATAAACTCCGGGTCTCCCCGTGTAGCGGGTTGCAGGCCACCATTTAAACGGCCAGCCCTCTATACCCGGTAGTCAACGGTAAGGGTGGGGGCGGGCGTGGACGTCTACACTCTGCTGCTCGACATTTCAAGGTCGGGGTTGAATGCATCCTATAGTAGGCTAGATGGGACTTTACGGGTCACGCTTCCCGACGGCTCCGAGATTATAGGCGGGAAGTCCAGAGTGGAGGCAAGGCTTGAGGGGGAGGAGAGGCTTGTAGTAAAGATAAAGACTGGCTCCTGGTCTCCCACCCGCGTGGTCCTTGAAGGCGGGAAGATGGGTCATGCTAGAGCGGTCCTACTATACTCGTGGCTCGAATCGGTTAGAGGCGAGGCCCGAAGCATAATAGCCCGGGCAGGGTCTGGGGCGAGGAGGAGCGGGCCGAGCAAGCTGTGCGTGGACATACTAGAATCGCGCGGGGTCAAAGTTAGTTCCTGGGACTGCCACAGGATAGTTGCCGGCGTAATCTATGCTCTAGCAACGGCAGGCGTACTCCTCGATAAGAGTGTAGAGGAGATGGTCGGCACATTAATAGTCCCGCCCTCAAGCCTGGACCAGTCGTTACAGGCGGGGATAGACTCGAGCCTAAGCACGTATAGGATACTGAGACCCGCCCTCAACAATCCCGATGTCCCGGTAGGGGTCGCAGGCCAGATAGCCTCCAAGCTCAAAGAGGGACTCCTATATGCTAGGGTAGGCCTCCAGCTCGCAGGATACATTGATAGGATCCCCTACACGTGGACCTCCCTCCTGCCAGGACTCCTACACTCCCTGGAGGTTCCCGTGAGAAACATACACCCCTGCACTACAACCTCAATGTTCGAGGCCGGACTGCTAGGGGAGGGGCTCTGGGTGCTGAGGGGCTCTGGGTCTGTCGCCTGCAGGCCGAGGAGCCCGGTTTCAACGGGCTTCGCGCTCTTCTATCCTGACGGGCCCGGCCCCAGAATACTCTTGCAGTCCTCGATGCCCTCCTCTATAGGGAAGTGTGCGAGCATGGGATTGTTGAAGTGTAAGAGCGTGTCGATAGCCCTCTTACCCGGCGAGCAGGCAGTATCCCAAGCCTCAACGCTCTACTCGCAGGGCTACGCGGTCAGGGCGTACTATTACAGGGGGAAACTGCTCGTCCTGGCAGTTATACACCCCTCACTTGCACGCGGCACCAGCCGGCTTTCCGCCCTGTCTATAGTCGAGGATGTCGGGGGGAGCCCGCTCCGCGCCCTAATGGCTTACATAAACGGTAAACCCCATAGTGGGAGTCCCGAGAGTCTCCCGGCAGGGGCGTTGGAACGGTATGACCGCCTCCTAAGACTCCTCTAGCCTGCCCCACTCCGGTCTTATCCCGCGGTCGAGGTACCTCGCTATAACCATGCGCTGGGCCTCGTTTGTCCCGTCGCCTATCTCTATCATCTTAATATCCCGGTACAGCCTCTCAAGCACCGACTCTCTAGAATAGCCTAGCCCTCCGAGCACTTGCATTGCGAGCCTGACAGCCTGGACTCCTGATTCTGCCGCGTGGAGCTTGGCCAGGCTAGAATAGTATGGGACCATGGGGCTCCTGGCATCTATGAGCCCGGCTGCAGTATATATGAGGGTCCGGGTGCTCTCCACTAGCCTTGCAACCTCGCTGATAAGATATTGGACCATCTGGTGCCTTATCAGCGGCTGCCCCATGCTCGTTCTAGTCTTAGCGTATGATACTGCCTCCTCGAAGGCGGCCTGCATGACTCCTAGGCCTGTCGCGGCCGTGGCAACCCTCCCCTCGTTGAGAGTCATCATTATCTTCTTAAACCCGGTGTTCTCCTCCCCGATAAGGTTCCCGGCCGGTACTCTGCAGTTGTTGAACCTCACTATGCCGGTCCCGCTGCCGCGGAAGCCGAGCATTTCGAGCTTCTCGACCTCGACGCAGGGGGACCTGTCCACTACTAGGAGGCTCACGCCCCTATGCCTGGACTCCGGGGTGCCGGTCCTGACAGCGACAATGTAGAAGTCAGCATACCAGGCGTTCGTTATGAAGACCTTCTCCCCGCTGACGACATACTCGTCACCGTCCCGCTCAGCCCTAGTACTTATCGCGGCAGCGTCAGTACCACAGCAAGGCTCTGTTAGGGCGAAAGCCGCGATCTCCCCGCTGGCAAGCCTCTCCAGATAGCGCCTCCCCAGATCCTCGCTGGCATACGCTAGCAGGGGGAACACGGCGATACTCCCGCTAACAGCGCTCATAACCCCTAGGGCGCTGGATACGCGTGAGACCTCCTCTACAGCTACAACCGTTTCACGCATAGAGAGCCCGGGGCCCCCGTAGCGTTCGGGGACTCGCAGGGAGAAGAGGCCCATCTCCGCGGCTTCCCGTAGTATCTGTTCGGGGACAACGTTTTCCCTGTCTATTCGGGCCGCTATGGGGGAGACAGTCTTCTCCATGAACTCTCTTACCGTCCTCCTAATAATATCCTCGTCGCCCGTGGGAGACCACCCAGGAAGCATAGAGGGGATAGCCGTGATAGTTTATTGTAGGGTATGCGATAATTAAGAATTTTATATTTAGGAGGCATACATACTAGGACCTGCAGAACGCGAAGCAGAGGAGTGCGACCCCCACGAACTGGAGGGCGATGTTAGCAATAGGATTATTACTCCTGCAAACCCTCAGGCTAACCCTCTTCCCGCATATGAACACGCCGTTAGGGGTGAGAGCGTCCAGGACGAGATGGCTCAGCCCGCTGGCAAGTAGGGGCCAGAAGATGAGGTAGTGCCCCACACCGTTAACATAGAAGGCCGGCAGCCCTATTATTATTGTGAGGAACGTTGCTATGAGGAAGACCCCGAATATGCTGTGCGTGAACTGGAGCCTCCGGGGATGGCTCTGCCAGAAATGATACTCGTGCCCGAAATAGTCTATAATCTCATGGATAATTATGCTCCCAACAAGCGACAATCCCATGTCTAGAGTGTTCATCTTAAGCATTTTCGCGACAATAGCGCCCACGCCCAGACCGAATATTACGTGCGTGCTCTCCCTCACACGGCATCACATCCACACATCGCAGGCCAGGGATTGGAGGGGTCGGATCCTGCCAGAGTCGCCATACCCGCATCGACGGGTCCGGCCATGGGAGTCCTCCTCACACCCCCGAGTATGAAGTGTTCTGCAAGTTAAAACCTAAAATAAAACCGGCATATCCGGCCGTGAGGGGCCTCCCTTTAAGAGGCCCCAGGCATGGTAACACTTATCCTCCCGGGGGGAGAGTACGGGGCCTCCGAGCTAGAGGGGGATGCTTCTCCGCGACAAGGAGGATCCCACAGCGGTAGACGGTAGAGAGGGAATGGGGAGGTAGTAGCCGGCTTGCACGTCACACCCGTAACCGTTTCAAGGATAGGCCTGATAGCTGGCGTGCTGTTAGGAATGACACTATTCTTAGGGCCGAGATACGCGATACTTAAAGGGTGGACCGGGGCTCTAAGGCTTTTCAAGATCCTCGGCGTTAGAAGAGGGATCCCCCAGTACTGGGCCCGCAGGCTCCTCTCCAAGCGCAGGCTGACATGGAAGGGGATAGTCGCGCTAGACAAGGTCTACGGCGCGGAGAACATTGCGGGGGAAGCCATAGCCCGGGGCTTATGCCCCGACGGGGAGAGCGCAGAGTACTTGTACCGTAAGGGCGGGGCCCACCTACTCTTAGAGGCCCACAGGAGAGGCTGCCGGCTGCCAGACGCTATCGCCTCCGAGGCCATACAGGCGAGACTGCTAGCGGGCGATACGAGTGTACTGGAAGGGGAGGCCCGGAGCGTCGCCTATTACTGCGGAGAGGACAGGGTTGAAGCCTATACTGGTAGCATGAGGGTCTCGACAGAAAATCTGAGCCCTCCCATGAGGAGCCTCGTACTACTACTGGCCCGGACGGGATCGCTCCGCTCCAACCTTGCAGCCCCGGATCGCGGCTCCGGGGTTCCTGTGAGGATCGTTTACGGCTGTCCCGGAGGCGAGGTCAACCTTAGAGAAGCACTACTCTACCTACTACCAGAGACGGGCGGAGACCTCGAAGCGGCGGCATACGCGTTCAACATATCCGTGGATAGCATCGGCGCTGAGACCGTAATGGCCACGGCTAGGAGGCTTAGATGGCTCCTAGAACGTTACAGGCTCAAACCTCTCCCCCCAGAAGCAGCCGGGATAGTACTAGTGGACGGTGAAGAGTTCACCCCGCAATGCCCAACCGGGAAGGTGGAGGTCACAGACCAGCCCTCACCCTTATGCCCCCAGGCCACACCCTACACTGTCAACGAGCCGCTCGAAAACGATCCACGCCTGAAACTGATAGTAGCAAGCCTGAGGGCTAGGAGGGGGAACCCTGCGAGAGCAATACTAGGCCTCCACAGGGCGGGAATGGACAGTCTCGCATCAAAGCTCGCCCGCCTCGTCCAGCCCTCACCAGTCCTAGACGCGAGACTAACAGGAGAGTCGGGACTACAAGTGGAGCCCTGGTACGCCTGGCTCCTACCGGAGACCCCCTCAACCGCCAGGTGTGGCAGGCCCACATTAGACTGCAAGCTATGGGCAGGCCCGGGACCCGTGGAGCTTGAACTATCCGCCCTCGGGATCGAGCTGCCGTTCCCCGGGGATAGGAGGGCTACCGGGAGGCCTCCGAGGCCGAGGAGGCGGCCGCAGGTAACAGTATCGCCCTACTCCGAGAGGGCCGCAACGCTTGAGGGCCTCATCCGCGCGGTCCGGGATGCTGCTAGGAGTGCCGGGGCTGGGAGGGTTACAATAATAGCTCCGAACCGCATACTAGCAGCCATACTGCAGGAGCACGTCGATTGCGGGGGTGTAGAGTGTAGGTTCCTCTCCTGGAGGGAATACGAGCTCGACCCGTGGAAGGCCAGGGGCGGGATCATATACGTGTACCCGGAGAGGTATGAGAAGCCCCTCTACATGTCAAGGCTCGCCCTCGACTATGGGTATACTGATCTCCTCAACGCGCAGGCCCAAAGACTGGCGGACCTTTCAGGGCTGGGCGCGATTATCAGCCCATACCTCTACTATTACAAGGGAGGGGCCCTCCAGGTTAGAGTCGAGAAGGCCGATGAGCCCCAAGAGGAGGCCGCCCACAGCGTTAAGCCCGCGGGCCTCAACCCCCGGAAGGTTTTAGAGTGCGCGGAGAGAATGCTAAGAGAGAAGTGGGGCCCAAGGTATACCCTGAGGCCGCACCAGGCCACGAGCATAAACGCTATCGTAGCGTCCACCTTTAGGAGCCCGCCCGGCGTTGTGATGTCAATATACCCTACGGGCAGCGGTAAATCCGCGATCTACCAGATAGCCGGCCAGATACTCGGCGGCCTCTACTCCGGGTATACTCTTATTGTCAGCCCTCTCAGGGCCCTGATGCGGGACCAGGTCGAGGGCATGCTCAGGAGGGGGTTCACCGCCGCCAGGATAGACAGTACCACCCCGGCCAGGACGAGGAGAATACTGGGAGACCTTATCTGGACCGGCGCGATAGACTACCTCTACGTTACGCCCGAGAGGTTCCAGGACCCAGAATTCTCAAGCCTCCTAAGCAGCGCCCTGCCAGCACTAGCAGTACTAGACGAGGCCCACACGATAGCGAAATGGGGGACAAGCTTCAGGCCCAGCTACCTATACGCCGCACGCCTACTAGGCGACCTGCGCTCCACAACCGAATGGCCGCCGATAGCCCTGTTCACCGCGACCGCGCCCGCAAGCGTTGTAAGACAGGTCCTCGGCATCCTCGGGGTCCAGGGCCACGTGGAGGTGAGCGTAGGCCTAGAGGGGGAGCCCGTGCTAGACCTGCCCCTGGATGCGGGGGCGCTAGTATTGAGAGGGCCACCTGTAAGAGACAACATCTTCTTCGACGCGGCACGCTACAATAACGGGGAAGACCCGCCCCTGACGGTAGCAAAACACGTGGAAGCCCTCGCCAGGTGGGCGGGGAAGACCAGCCGCCCCTGGATGGGGCTGGTTTTCACGGGCTACGTTAAAAGCGGGAAGCACGAGTGGGCTAACGCTGAACAGCTAGCCGAATCCATACGGGAGCATACAGGGCTCGAGACCGTGGCATACCACGGCCAGCTCCCCCCAGGGGAGAGGAGGGCCCGGGAAGACGCTATATACAGGGCCAGCAGCACTGGGAGGGGCCCCAGGATAATAGTTGCGACCAAAGCGTTCGGCATGGGAATGGACCTCCCCAATATAAGGTTCGTAGTCCACGCAATGCCCAGTGATAGCATCGAGGACTACTACCAGGAGGCGGGCAGAGCGGGAAGGGACGGCCTCCCAAGCAGGGCCCTCATACTCTACGACGAAACATACTATGCCGACAAGAGGAGGCTCCTCCTCCAGTCCAGGGTCACGCCAAGCACAATCATTAGAACGCTGAACACTATCGCCGGACTATACGCCCAGGCGAGGAGCAGGGAGGGCGGGCTCCCAACACTGCTCATACCGCTAGAAGCGGTCCCCTCCCAGGCGAGGATCCTCAAAGGCCTCGACGCCCTGAGAGCCCTAGGATACATCGACTATATTATTGTGAGATCAAAGCTCAAAATATACAGGCTCCCCCTAGGCTGGGAGCCGAGCAGCCTGCTCCCCTGGTACATGCCCCTAGGATCAAGAACCTACCTCGGGCCAGACGTGGAGTATACCACTGGCGAGATAGAATCCCGCGCCCCGAGGATATACTCGTGCAGGTACGAGAAAGCCCTGGACGCATACCCGATAATAATCGAGGACCCGGCCCGGCAGGCGAGGATCTCGAGCCTAGAAGCCACGCCAAGCCTGGAATGCTCGCCCTACAACCAGGCATCCTGGACGGTGGCGGTAGTATTCCCAAACCCGGACCGTCCCCCCGAGAGGAAGAACGTGCTCCCACCACTAGAATTCCAGGAGGTCATATACCAGAGCTTCCACGATATTGAGAGATACGACAGGTACTGGGACATGGCCAGAAAGACAGCGGCAATAGCGGAGAAGCAGGGAGCCACCGCTGCTGACAGGTATGTTAAGACGGTGATCGCACAGATGCTTACAGGCGAGCAGACAAAGCCTAGAAGAACGGATCCCCCCTCAAGCTCGGGACAAGTGACGTACTGCGCCACAATCGAGGCTTGCATAGAAAAAGCGGCCGAGGCAGCCGTCGAAGCGGAGGACTGGCTCGGCACGCCCTACGCTGTCGCGGTAGGACTCCAGACGGGAGACCTCGAGACCGCGTTCCAGGAGGCATACTCTAGACTTACAGGCTCTACCCACCCCGTGGCGGGCCAGGGGATCTATAGGAAGATACTATCCTACAGCAGGACGGGCTGGATAGACCTTATGGATCTCGGCTATATTATCCTCGTAGCCGGGAACCGCCGCGCGGAAAGCGTGCTACGCCGGATGGAAGGGTACCCCTACATGTCAGCCTTCATACGTGGCTCCTAGCGGGGGCCGGGAAAAAACTACCTTCCCCCCCCCCCCCCCA
>JALSOR010000103.1 GCA_026986415.1 Acidilobaceae archaeon | reverse complement strand
AGTACGATCTCAAGGATTATAATATTACTGCTGTAAAATACTATGATCTCGGAGAAGCAAATATTAACGGGCAGGTGATTATCCACTTATACGCTGTCGAATACGTCTTCCAGGGGGTTTACGTCGATATTAACGGTACCTCTTATAATGTCACGAGCCATCTCATCACGTACCTAGACCGGACATCTAATGCCGAGTCTCCTCCTTCCGGCCCGTACCTTATCGTTCAGACGGTGCCTGCCAGTTGAAAGCATAAGTTTTAAAACTATTTTTCTTTTTCTAGGCCGAGCTTCTCCCTAATCCATGAGAGCTTTATCCTCAGCCTCTTCGAGCGGTGCCTGGGCGGTGCCCTAACGCTATGCCCGTGGTCTCCATGTGTGAAGAGGAGGAGCGTGCTCTCCTTTCCAGAGCTGAGGAGGGCGGTATGCATCGCGAGGGCCTGGTCGACGAAGCACCTGTAGTCTTCCATGCTATGTATTATGAGGAGCGGGGTCTCCACCCTGTCGGCGTGGAATGCTGGGCTCTTGGAGACGTACTCTTCCAGGTTGTCCAGCGGCGTCCCGCCTATCTGGTCGGGGTCGAACCAGTAGCCTATATCGCTGGCCCAGTAGTCCGCTATCCAGTCTGCAATCCCGTTCTCGCTCACCGCAGCCCTGAACCTGCGGGTCCTGGTTATGATAACGTTAGTCATGTAGCCTCCATAGCTTATGCCTGTGACCGCCATCCGCGACTCGTCTGCCGGGTAGTTCCGGACCACCTCGTCTAGGAAGCGCATTATCTGCTCGTAGTCTATCGTCCCGTAGCCCCCACGTATGTCCGCGAAGCTCTCACTATAGCCGTCGCTACCCCTAGGGTTTGGCGCCACCACTATGAACCCTTGGGCGGCGAACAGCTGGGCTTCATAGTTGAAACCGTACCCGTGCATCCCTTTTGGCCCGCCGTGCACTATTAGGAGGACGGGGTGCTTCTCCTCCCCCTCCCCTCTGTGCGGGGGGAGGTATACGAAGCCCTCCACAGTGTCCCCCATGCTCTCTACCGCCAGCTTCACGGGACGGCTGAGATCGTACTCTTCAACCCAAGAGTTGAACCTGGTAAGCTGCTCTAGACGGCCGTTCTCGACAAGGTATATCTCGCCCGGCTTGACTGGCGTGCTTATCAGAGCGTACAGCCGGCCTCCCCCGTAGCCGGCATAGTAGACTATGGCCTCCCCCGAGTACACGGTCTCCAGCCGTCTGCCTGTAATGCTGGCGAGGACCCCCCTGCCACTATCGGCGTAGACGATATATAGCCCGTCCCCGCCGGGCTCTACCTGCCAAATGTTCCTGTCGAGCACGCCACATGTTATGCACGAGGCACTACCATCCTCTAGGAGGTACAGCTTGTTATGGCTCGAGATGCCGATCTCCCCCTGGTGGCCCAGCAGGTAGACCTCCCCCTTATGGCATGCGAGGCTCGAGACGGCGTAGCCTTCAAGCACGGTCCTAGGCTTCCCGCCTGGCTCCACGCTTTTAACCGTGGAGGCGAAAGGCCTCCTCCAATCGGTCTGGGCCGCATAGTATACTGTTCCGCCGCAGGACTTGAACGTCTGGATGTCGAGCTCCTCCTCGGCTAGTAGCATGCTCCTCCCACTATAAACGTCTAGAACATGGATGACCCTTTTCAGGCCGGCAGTGACCCCTCTACCGTTCTCCCATACCGGCAACCTCCTCGTCATAACATAGTCTCCATCCCTGTCATACCCCTCTCCAGGCTTGTAGGTGCCGACGAGGATCCTGTTATCGTCTAGCCACTCGAGAGACCACACACCATGCTTATACCAGGAGACGAGCCGCGGCTCGCCGCCGGAGCCGACAATAAACACTCCCTGGCCCTTACCCTGCTTTCCCCCGGAGCCGTTCCTCCTACTGGCGAAGGCCAGCGTGCCAGTAGGGCTCCAGGCCGGCTGCGAGTCGCCCGGCCCCGTATAGTACCGGGCGGTCCCGTCGGGGTTTAGAACCCATAACTCGCGGATCTCCCTGTTGTTCTCCGGGTCCGGCCTGGCAACGTTGAAAGCAGCCTCCCCGCGGGGGCTCACTCTTGGCGGTCCGATCTTGGTGAGGCGGAGAACCTCTTCCACGCCGAGCAGCTTGCCCAA
>JALSOR010000102.1 GCA_026986415.1 Acidilobaceae archaeon | reverse complement strand
CTAGTGCTTTGAAGGGTAGGTCTTCGACCTGGCCTGCCAGGCTCTCCTCTACGAGTATAACCATGCCGGCTCTACCGGGTGTGCAGGTATTGTGTTGCAGAGTAATATAGGGCTGGTACAGGCGTCCCCCGGGACTGGTCCAGCTAGGAGGTTCTAACCCTCCAGGAGGGTCTAGTTGACGTGGGCCTCAGGGATTGGGGCTTCCCCGACCTCCCCTCTAGGCTGCGGGATCTCCTCGCTCTCCCTCCTATGCTTGGCCCCATACTTGACTGCTAGCATTATGCTGACATACATTAGCCCGCCCAGGAAGAGCATGCCCATCCCTGTGGGGTCGGGGCTTATTGCTGCTCCGAGGAGCATGCTCGCTAGGAGGACCCACTTCTTGTTCTCGCCCTGGAACCATTCGGGCTCCACTACGCCTAGGCTTACGAGAGTATAAACTATGAGTGGGGTCTCGAACGCTACGCCTGTGGCTAGCGCGATGAGTATGGCTGTTGAGAATAGCTTCTGGACGTCGCTGAACGCTATTATCCTCCCGCTCACCGCCACGCTAGTTATAAACATTATCCTGAACGCTAATGGTAGGACTATGGTGAACGCCACGATTATTCCTAGCGCGAACAGGCCTATGGCGAGGACGCTCATCTTTTTGAGGCGCTCCTTCTCGTGGGGGTAGAGGGCCGGCTCTATATACTCGTATATCTCCTTGGCAATGATGGGGCTGGCGCCGAGCAGTCCTAGGAGGAGCGCGCTCTTTATGAGGAGGTCGAAACCGGCGAAGGGGTTGTACTGCATTATTTCTACCTTGTACGTGTGCCCCCTCCAGGTTATAGTGTGGGGTAGGATATGGTTTATCAGCCAGTTCGGAAAGTAGCTTACGAGCGGGATGTAATACCTAGTGTTTATGGGTATGAATGAGAGTATGCCTGTGGCTATGAAAACCGCTATGAGTATCCTCCTCAGCCTTATCCCTAGCTCGACGAGGTGGTCCATTACCGGCCGTTCCTCGTCGTGCGGGGGCTTACCGTCTCCTGGCATCTCCCGTCTCAGCTCTGGCAAGCCTATAGCCACCCTCCTGTTGGGACTGTCACTGTTCGTCCCCTGCATGTAGCGGTTTCAAGTGGTGCTTGGGGGCTCCCTGTTAGTTACGCATTATTATGCGCATGATATTTCAATAAAAAGTTATAAATAAGTGACTATAAATATATTATACTATACTATCATGACTGATTATATTAGGCCTTTCTCCTTGGCCTTCTCAACAACCTCCTGTACTATCGCGTCCCTGCTCTTCCCCTCAGTAGAAACGCCGAGCTTCTCGGCTAGCTTGGCAAGTGTCGCATCGTCAATCTTACTCTTGCTCTCCTCCGAGGTGGTAGTACTCAGGGTTCTTAACTGCTTCTTGGTCTCCTCCACCTCGTCATAGAAGCCGCTGCTCGCCTTCCGGAACTCTCTCACGGCCTGGCCCAGACCTTTGGCTAGGGCGGGTAGCTTCGATGGTCCCAGTATTAGCAGGAGTATTGCTAGTATTATTAGGAGCTCGTCTCCCTGGAAGATCGCTCCCATTCCTTACCGCACCTCATAGTGTTTCCATAGTGTATAGGCTGTCTCTCGGGGCCTATTAACGCTTTACCATTCAATATCATTAAGTACAATATATAATTATTATATAAATAATATATAATTGTTAATCTTATATGAGACGGTTAGTATATTAAGATAAAGATACATGTATAGGTGCTGAGG
Source organism: Acidilobaceae archaeon (assembly GCA_026986415.1). Classification (GTDB taxonomy): domain Archaea; phylum Thermoproteota; class Thermoprotei_A; order Sulfolobales; family Acidilobaceae; genus S143-63. Next base: position 403 of record JALSOR010000102.1, on the reverse strand, counting down.
GGTCTGAGAGCTTGCAGTGGAGGGTAGATGCCGGTCCGGCGTATAGTGTTCTAATCGTGAATCTCGAGCCTGGGGAGAGGGTTAGCGCGGAGCCGGGAGCGATGATGCTCGTGCGCGGCGATGTTAAGGTTGAGACTAAGAGTGGCGGTATCCTGAAAGGACTGCTGAGAGCGGTTGCTGGAGGGGAGAGCTTCTTCTTAAACCACTACTACGCCCAGACCAGGAGCGAGCTATGGTTCGTCCCCGGCGTGCCAGGCGATATTTCGAGTATAGAGTTGAAGGGTGACAGCTGGGTCATACAGGATACTAGCTACCTGGCCCATTACGGTGATATTGATGTGAGCGTTGCGTGGAGAGGCCTGAAAGGCTTCTTCACTGAAGGGGAGCTCGTGTGGCTCAAGGC
>JALSOR010000101.1 GCA_026986415.1 Acidilobaceae archaeon | reverse complement strand
GTCCACGTCTCCCCTACCAGGATGGAGGCTCACTGGGAGGCCGTGGAGTTTGCGAGACGCATGGGATGCTACCATGTGAACCATATGGTGAACCCGGAGTTCATAATGGGGGTATCAACAATAGCCTGGGAGATACCTGACAAGCTGCTCCACGGCACTTTCATAGTGCCTGCGAGCAGCGGCACGCTCCTCCTCGGCCTCCACATGGGGCTCAAGGCCCGGGGGGTCGACCCGAACATTGTAGCCGTGGTATCCCCCTGCGCGGACAAGCTCGCGAGGACCGGGAGGCTCATCGCGAGGCTGGGGGAGGGCTGCGACCTGCTAGACGCGCTCGTAGTGGAGGACCCCCCTCTCATAGACGATATGGCCAGGGCGGCGACGAGGGGCGTCATAGTCGCGGGTGACACGGCCGTCCTGCCAGCCCTCCGGAGCCTCCTCCTGAGGGGCTATATTGTTGAGCCGAGCAGTGCGACTGTCGAGGCGGCACTCCACTACATTGCAGGGTCCGGGCTGAGAATGCCTAAACCCTACATACTAGTGCTCACAGGCAGCGGGCTGAAATACGCCGACCTCCTCGCCAGGATAGCGCGGAAGTGAAGTGCCGGAGGGGGCTACGGTAAAATAAATACTTTATATCGCCCTGCACGGGTTCCCCCTTCAACGCCTGCCTCCCAGCCGGCCCCCTGTCAACCGGGGGGTTGACGCGTGGCTACCCGCAGCTATCCCATGGGAGGTCCTCGGGGGTGACGACAGCGTCAGCCTTAACCCCGGTCTTGGGAGCCCTCCTCGCATATACTGCTGTGAGCAGCTCATAGCTGGCTGTTTTTTCCGGGAGGGTTAGGCGGGCTTTCACGGCGAGGCCCTCCGCTATCCTATTGATCTCGAGCCTGTCAAGCCTGGACCATTTCGCCTCTACCAGTAGTATGGTGCTGTTCTGCTCGTCTATTATGACCCAGTCTATCTCCTCTCCCTTGTGGACGGCTTTCCCGGCCATGACCGGTTTAAGGCCGAGGCTCCCGGCTAGTATGCTGGTCGAGTGGAGCCATGCCAGCTCCTCCCATGCCTGCGAGGCTAGCCTGTTCAGCACCCTCTCCTGTTCTTCTCTCGAGGGGGGAGCCTGCCTGGCAAGTATTGAGGCCCGTATAGGCTTGTCCGCGACAGTATAGAGGCGGCGCTTCCTCCCCAGCAATGGCACCTCCCTCACTATGCCTAGGAGCTTGAGCCTGGAGAGGTAGGTGCTGGCGTGACTGCTGGGCATGCCTGCCCTGCTAGCCGCTTTGCCCGGGCTGACAGGCCCGTGGCGGGCTATCTCTGATAGGAGCAGCATGTAGGGCGCTGGATCTCTCAGCTCATCCCTCAGTATGAACAGGTGCTCGTCCTCTAGCAGCCCTCCGGGCCCGTAGAGGCGTGCGAGATTCTCGGAGGGGGGCAACTCGGGGTCCACCAGTCTGAGATGGTAGGGTACTCCTCCCGTGAAACTGTAGGTCTCCACTAGCTCCTCGGGAGTGTAGCCTGGAGCGAAAGGCCTGACGCACCAGGGAGATAGCTCCCCAAGGCCTAGGCGGAGGGATGCCCTACCGTATAGTGGAGCCCCTCCTCCCAGGATGTCTTGGAGCATGACTCCTAGCATGCTGCCAGAAATAATAATTGCGAGCCCGGACCCTGGGAGGAGATGGTCTGCAGCCCACTGGAGATCGCTAACCACTCTCGGACCGGTCCTCGCCCAGTACGTTATCTCATCTATTATAATGAGCTTCTGCCCGGTAACGCTAGAGGCTACAAATGCTAGGAGGCCTCTAAGATCCCTTATACCGGCCGCTCCCGGTATGTGTAGCTGTTCTTCTACTGCCGCGGCTAGCCCCGAGACGTTCTCCTCGTGCGGGGCGAGGGAGGCCTGATAGTAGGCCGCCCTTCTCCCACGTGCCAGCTCGAGGAGGAGCCTTGTCTTCCCTATCCTCCTCCTACCGTAGACTACTATCAGCCCTCCGCCTCCAGCGAGAGCCTTCCCGAGAGCTTCCAGCTCTCGCCGCCTGTCTACGAGCCTGCCGGGATCCATGCCGCCCCCTCCAAAATGCTACATCTAAATGTAGTACACCTAGATTTTTAAAATCTAGCTGTAGCTTTCCAGCCCACCCATTCTAGCATGGGGAACCCCCACCTGTAAGAAGAGAGTGTTAAGCGTTACGGCAAGAAGACCGTCTAGGATTATGGGCTGATAGGA
>JALSOR010000100.1 GCA_026986415.1 Acidilobaceae archaeon | reverse complement strand
AGGCCCGGGATTATCTATTCTGCCGGCATAGCCGTTACAGGCCTTGTGTTCGCGTCCATACTGCTAGCCTACACGCTGAGGGGCTATGGGAGGATTGCCACGCTCTGTCTGGCAGTGGCCTCCATGATCCTACAGGGTCTCGCCTATGCGCAGGTCAATATTGCTGGCAACTATATAATTATACATGACCTGCCGGAGGAGATCAGGTATACTGCTAGTAGTGTTTTCAACCTGTTCTTCAATTTGGGGTGGGTTTTCGGTACGGGTTTCGCGGGGCTCTATATGAGGCATCACGACCCGTTGGGATGGGTGGAGATTGCATCGTTGGCTGAGATTATTATAAGTATTATAATTTATATTATTGTTAGAGACTAGATTATTTTATGTTTGAAACAACGTCCCTCACAACACTATCAATACTCCTACCCCTAGAGGCCGCACAAGCATAATCAAGAACGCCCTGGTAGGCCGTGATAATCCTATAGCCTGCCCCTCTAAGACCTGATAGGCTCAAAGATAACGGGTTCTCTAAACGTGACCCGTTCCAGGCACAGAACTGCACCTCACCGTTGCCCATAGTCTTCACTGCCAGGCCAATCTTACCATGCCTATACGCTATGCTCCTCGCAACCAGCTGGAGACCGGATAAGCGGAGCTCCCCCGGCACAACGGCCGCCACGACACTGTCAACATCTGAAAGCATGCGCACATCACCGGTTAACACCTCCATGACCGCCTGGTACGATGCCAACATTGGGTCGCCAAGTATCGCGTTCACAGGGTTCATCCCGGACCTCATTATTGTAAGGGGGTACTCAGCGTAAACACCGGGATCCTGGGAGCCGGTAAGGCCCCACAACCTTGCAGACGCTTCAGCATATACATGAGAGCCTCGGCGATGGTCTACCCCTAGACGCGCAAGACTGTCCTGATATCTCCTGCTGGCATGTGCCTTCTCCCCTAGAACGGCCATCACGCTTAACGCCACCAGCTCCGGATATTCGCCCCCGGCTATAACGTCTGCGATGAAGGTCCGGGTGATCCAGTTACCGCGGGGATCCCCGCGGGGTGAAGGGTTGAAGTATACAACGTTGAACGCGGCGGGCCGCGTACGGTTAACATGGTTGTCTACCACTAGGACTTCCCCGTGTATGTTCCTAGCCATATAGTCGATCTCCGGCCCGTTCCAGCCCGGGCCTACTAGTACTGTAACATCATACTTCCTGCTCTCCACAACGATCCTACTAACAAGTCCTGCAGTGGGCAGGAGGTCTTCGAACGCGAGAAAGCCCACCCTATACCCGCGGCTCCACACTATGCTGGCGAGCAGTCCTGCCGCTAGGAGACTGTCAGGATCCCACCTGTACGCTACCAGCGTGTCCCCGCGCGACAGCGTTTCCCGGGCTTCCCTAAGCAAGCAGTGCTACACCTCACCGTAGACGCCACAATACTCTAGGAGCCGGCGGGGAGGGATATAGTATCTAAGCATAGCCGGCGGCTCCCTCCTCACCCCGACTCTCCTGGAGACCCTCACGAGCCTGGGAGGGAGCGGGCTGCAGGCACGGGCCACAACTATACGGTTACCGCCGCATATACTGGATCCGTGGAGGGACCGATCCACTCCTAGATGCCTGGTGAGCCTCCCGGGCCCGCTAATAGGATTCCCCGTGGCCCCGTCTACTCCTCCCCTGTAGAATACCAGCCCTTTGATCCTGGCTCCCGCAACAGTGTTCAGCATCGTGTACGAGTGTATAGTATACGTGAAAATAGTGCCGGGCTCGTGTTCCATGACGAACCGGCGGAACCTTTCCCTGTTACACGCAGGATCCCAGTCGAAACAGTAGACCTCGACGTCCCCCACTATAATAGACCTGTCCCCGACCCGGAGCTCCGCCCCTAGAATTCTGAGAGCGCTCTTGAACACTGAAGCCTCGTAGTACGCTCTGCACGCGTCGTAGACCACTATGACACCCCTCCCACACTTAATAATATCTTGACATGCTCCAAACGAGAAAATACGCGGATGCTGCGGTATGGCCGAGGAAAAGGGGGCCCGAGGAGGCAAGGCCGGTATAATACTTGTAATGATTATAGCGTTAAACGTTCTGGGATTCGCGTACTACCTCTACTTCTATAATGGAACCTACAGGTTTATAGGGACCTACATGGGCTGGCCCATATACAGGTTCTACCCGAGAGTGCTACTCCTACCCTTCTCGCTCCTGGCACTCCTATTCTCCTACATACTATATTTCGCCGCTGGGAGGCTTAGCCGCAGGCCGGTAGCGATATCCCTACTCTTCATAGTGCTTGTAGCCTCCTCGATAGCCGCCATCTCGATCCTCTACGCCCCCAAGGTCACCCCGAACATTGTACTGTACGGGGGTAAGACTGATAGTTACATTATACAGTATGCTGCCGCCGAATCGATCCTACACGGGGAAAACCCCTACAAGCTAGACTATAGGGGAGTGTTACTGTCGAGGCTAGCTTTCACCAAGTACACCTTCATATACGGATCAGGGTCAAACTATTCCGCCGCTAACATTAAAGGGTTCGTATCCAAGTTCGACTACCCGGCTATGGCCGCACTCTACTATGTTCCCCCAGCTGCGCTACACGTTAACGGCGTATACTGGGACGCTATAGTGCTTGGACTAGCACTATGGGCCGTATACTCGAGGCTCAAGTCGGGCCATAGATACCTTCTGATAGTCGTGTTCCTCTCCGGCATGTTCACATTCTTCGGGCCCCTATACCTCGGCGATCCCCAGACAGGTTGGGTCGCCCCCCTAATGGCGGCAGTGGCATACCTGGACAACCCGGTCCTGGCCGGGGTCCTAATAGGGCTCGCTGCTAGCTATCGCGAGCAGGCACTCATATTCGCACTGTTCCTCCTCATATTCTATTTGAAAGACGAGAACTACAAGCGGCTCCTATGGAGGACAGCTCTTACCGCGATAATTACTGTGCTCGCAGTAAACCTCCCCTTCCTGATCGACTCTCCGAGGGCCTATCTACACGGTGTACTAATACCTCTAACATACAACTTGTATCCTAAAGGCTTCGGCCTGTCGAGCATACACTATGCTGGCATAATACTTCCCAAGAAGTTCTATACGGGCCTCTATCTTTCATCGCTGTTAATCCTCTGGGTGCTGGCGTACTATAGGTATGAGGCTGTCAAGGACTATATCCTGGCTTTTCCTGCCATATCGTTCGTTCTATATTATAGGCCTATGCCTACATATTACGAGTATTTCCTGATCCTCAATCTTATATTTATACTTAAAAAATATGATAAAACAAATATAAACAGCGACATTTGGGAGGCAGCATACTTCAGGCTCGCAAGCTACGTGCTAGTACTAGTGCTAGCCTCGGTCATCCTAGTGTATATTGGAAGCCCCAGGAGGATAGAATACTATGTTAACCCCCAGGGGTTTGTGTCAATAATGCTCACCGTGCTCACCATATATATCGTGAGTATTCTCATAATCTCCCATCTCCAAGTGAAGAAGCGCATCCTAACAGCCCCGGCCAGGAAAAGGAGGATTAGGCTGCTAGTAAGATTCATACTCGTTTCACTCGTAATCGCGGTCGTAGTCCAGTCCCTGTACCCCTCCACGAGGATACTGGGTTTAACCCCATACTTCACAGACTATGACAGCATGATAGACATACTGTCGGGCGCACCTCCACATCTCGCAGGCATGTACAGCAATTATGATAGAATACTGGAGAACCTCTACCACAACCACATCATAGGAGCGCTCTTCTACATGGTACCCTACACGAAAAACAAGATCACCGCGCTAGACATGATAAGATATGCCAGCCCCTACGCCCGAGAATACTATGACCCGGCAACCAACAACTGGAGCATTATAACGTTCACCACGGGAGGCGCAAGCCTACCCCTACTCTACGCCCCGGCAATGGGGGACATAACAGCCGCAAGGCTCCTATCAGGGCTTATCCTCGCCTCGGGCTTCATACTCCTGTCACTAGCAATAATATTGAAGAGCAAATCCAGGATCGAGAGCCTGATAAGGCTCGCAATACTCTCAGCAGGCCTAGTCGGTGTGACCATGTTCTATCTTGTCACCCCCAATATGAGTGTCATCGCAGGCTTAACACTCATACTAATATCGGCATATGTTTTTAGAGATGACAAGGTGAAGAGAATTCTCTTGTTTACAGTATCGTTTTTCCTGTCAAGCACGCTGGGAGGCCTACTCGTACTCCTGGTAGCATGCAGTAGGAGTAGGCTCGAATGCTCTCGACCCGTACTCCTCGGCGTACTACTCAACGCTATTATAAGCATCCTGTTGGGAGGGGGCCAGTCCGTTTTCTACCTTGCCCACGCCATTAAAGAGCAGACAATGTCGGCTTACGGCCTATACTATAACTATGCCGGTTCAGGGCCGATACTGTTCTATGCTGAGCACTACGCAGTACTTGTAGGCGTAATCCTCTCATTATTCCTGGCCTCCCTCTCACCCCATACTACCGATAAGAGCATAGCAGTACTCTCCATCATAGTATCGCTAGCATACACTCTACCATTCTGCAGGCCTGAATGCTCGATCCTACCATTAATGTACCTCATACTATCAGACATAGTAGAAAGGGTGCACCTCCAATGGGAGAAAACCCCCTCATAGACAGGCTCATCGAGCATGTAGAGTCCCTACCCCCCATCGTCGACCTCTCCCACTGCAAGAGCCTGGCCGTGCTGGGCGACACTCACGGCTACCCCGAGGTTACAAGGTGGTTCTTCAAACTAGCAGATGATGCTGACTGTAGAGTCCTGCTGGGCGACTACGTCGATAGGGGGCCTCAGGGTGTTGAGAATCTCGAGCTCATAGCGTCAGAAGCCCTTGAAAGAGGAAACGTTATACCCCTACGCGGCAACCATGAGGACCCTTCAATGAACGCCTACTACGGTTTTACCAGTGAGGCGGTCGCCAAGCGGGGGAGAGAGTATATCGAGAAGGTGTCCGTGCTTTTCAGGAAGCTCCCCCACGCCGCCTACTGGAGGGATAAGGTTTTCCTCGTCCACGGCGGGATACCTTGCAGGGCGTGTAGCGGTGGGCCTGAGAACCCCGTGTTCCTGGAAGAGTTATATTCTATAATGGAAGCATATAGGAGCCAGGGCCGGGATCCCCTGGCCGACCCTCTAATCCTGCAGTTGCTCTGGAACGACCCGGACCCCTATATTGACTGGTTCTCCCCTAACATTAGGGGGCCCGGAACATTCTACTATGGGGTTAAGGCGTGGACAGGTTTCCTTGACGCCAACAGGTTTGACCTAATAGTGAGGGCACATGAGACAGTTAACGGACTGCTAGTCTACAGGCCGGACAGGACCTCTATCGACACTCCCAGGGAGCCCCTACCCCTCAAAGCCCTGGCCGGGTCTGTTATCACCGTATTCTCCAGCCTCTACCACGGTAAGAGTAGCGGTGCCATTATCCTGCGGGACGGGATGCTGGAACCCTACTATTATAGGCTTGTCAGCGCCCCCTCAAGCCCCTCCCGCGGCGGGAGGCGCCCGGGAATAGTCTAGGGAGGCCCTAAGAATATCCCCAGTAACAGTTACAGCCTTCAAGATATTTCCCTCGGCCATGCACTCCTAAACTCTTACTTGGTGCTGGCATGTTGGAGAAGGTCGGGGATCCTAAAGAGTATGAGCTAGAGTTCTTCAGGGAGGCGGGTTTCGAGAGGAGGAAGGGTAAGAGGTGTCCAGAGTACTTCTGGACGCTTAACAGGGAGTTCGAAGAGCCCCAGGACACGCCCTGCGTAGAGTACAGGTTCGACCGTATCCCGAGCAGGGAGAGGCTGACGGTCAGGGAGGCTAGGAGCCTGTTCATAGACTTCTTCAGGCGCCACGGCCACACGCCGGTCAAGCCTAGGCCCGTGGTGGCGAGATGGAGGGACGACCTCTACCTTACCATTGCAAGCATAGTCGTCTTCCAGCCGCATGTCACCAGCGGCCTCGTCCCCCCGCCCGCTAACCCTCTCGTGATAAGCCAGCCCAGTATTAGGCTTGAAGATATTGATAATGTCGGGCTGACGATAGGAAGACACCTGACAAGCTTCGAGATGGCGGCCCACCACGCGTTCAACTATCCCGACAAGCAGGTTTACTGGAAGAACGAGACTGTGAGGCTCGCCTACGAGTTCTTCACCCGCGAAATGCGCATACCACCGGAGGAGATCGTGTTCAAGGAGTCATGGTGGGAGGGGGGAGGAAACGCCGGCCCCAGCTTCGAGGTCGTGGTGGGCGGCATAGAGCTGGCCACGCTAGTGTTCATGAAGTATAGGGTTGTAGATGGGAAGTACGAGGAGATCCCCCTGAAAATAGTCGATACCGGGTACGGGGTCGAGAGGCTGGCATGGTTCACCTCTAAGACGCCGACAGCCTTCCACACCATATTCGGCCCCCTGGTCGGAAAGTATAGGGACCTACTAGGCATAGAGGAGCCGGACGAGGAAATATTGTGGGCCGCGTTCCGGGAGTCCGGGAAGCTAGACCCGGAGGATCCCGAAAGCATTCAAGACTATCTCGCCAGGACCGCCCGGAGGGTCGGCGTTAGCGTTGAGGACGTGAGACGCGTCTTAGACTCGGAGGCCAGACTCTACAGCCTGCTAGACCATGCCAGGACGCTCGCGCTCATGCTTGGCGACGGTATCGTGCCTAGCAATACGGGCGAGGGATACCTTGCACGGCTGGTTGCCAGGAGAGCGCTGAAACAGTTAAGCCTTATCGGCGCAGAGGCTAGCTTAGCCGATCTCGTGGACCTGCAAATAGATTATTGGGGGCCCGACTATCCCCAGATCGTCGAGAACAGGGACTATATTATCGACGCGTTGAAACTCGAAGAGGAGAAGTTCCTGGATGTCATACGCAGAGGCGAGAAGCTCATATCTAGAATACTAAAGAAGAGGAAAAAGCTAGGCCTGGACGATCTCATAATGCTCTACGACAGCCACGGCCTACCCCCCGAGATAGTTGCAGAGGCTGCAAGACGTAGAGGGGTTATCGTGGAGGTCCCGCACAACTTCTACAGTATTGTCGCCTCCCGCCACGGGGCTTCCGGTAGGATCGCGAGGAGCAAGGAGGAGAAGCTGGGAGTCCCGAGGGAAATAATAGAGTGGGCGAAAAGATTCCCCCCGACCCGTAAGCTATACTATGAGGACCAGTATGCCAGGGTGTTTACCGGTAAGGTTCTAGGCGTGAAAGACAAGTATCTCGTGTTGGACGCGACACTCTTCTATCCTACAGGCGGCGGCCAGCTCCACGATACGGGCATAATAGTGTGCGGCGAGCATAGTGTTAGGGTCGTGAATGTTGTAAAGGTAGGAGAGGTCGTCGTACACGTTCTAGAGGGCCCGGCAGAGTGCTCCGGCACGGTTAGAGGCGAGATAGACTGGCCCCGGAGATACAGGCTGATGAGGCACCACACCGCGACGCACGTAATCATCGGTGCCCTGAGGAGAATGTTCGGCCCCCACGTGTGGCAGGCAGGCGCTGAGAAGACCCCTGAAAAGGCCAGGCTCGACTTCACCCATCACAGGCCTCTAACGAGAGAGCAGGTCCGCGAGCTGGAACGCCTGATTAACAGGGTTGTCGACGAGAGGAGGAGCGTGCGGGCGTTCGAGATCCCCAAGAATCTGGCCGAGGAGAAGTACGGCTTCCAAATATACCAGGGAGGAGTCCCCATGAAGCCGGTCATAAGGCTGGTGGAGGTCGACGGCTGGGACATTGAAGGGTGCGGGGGCACCCATCTGGCCAATACCGGCGAGATAGGAGGGATAAAGATAGTTTCAACATCTAAAATACAGGATGGCGTTATAAGGCTCGAATACGTGGCCGCAACCAGGGTTCCCGAGTATGCGGGCGAACTGGAGGACAAGCTAGACTCTGCCGCAAGCCTGCTGGCTACGAGCCGTGATCTCGTGCCTGAGAGGACTAAAAAGCTGCTGGAGAACCTGAAATCTCTAGAGGAGGCCCTCAACAAGTATAGAACATCCTGGATAGAGAACATAGAAGAGGAACTATCCAGACTAGCAGCATCCGGGGGAACCGTGTTCTACGCCGCTGAATTCCCCGAGACGGATAGGAGGGCTGTGCAGGAAGCTCTTAAGAGGCTCACATCGAAGTACGAGTCGAGCATTATCGCCCTGTACTACAAGAATAGTGATGGCACCGTTCAGGTCGAGATTGCCGCTGGCCCCAAAGCGGGTAAGCACCTAGGCATGATAGTCAGGAGTGTTGCTAGCAGGCATGGAGGAAAGGGTGGGGGAGGCAAGACCTATGCTAGTGTGAGACTGCCGGGGGACAAGCTCGAGGGCTTCCTCCGCGATCTAGAACGAGAGCTCAAGAGCCAGTAGTCTTCCGCAACCATTTATTTTCCCCCTTTCAACCAGACCGTCGTAAAGCCTAACCGTGGTGTCGATCGATGTATAGTGCCGCCATAGTCGACCTTGACGGTGTAGTCTGGAGGGGTAGGAGGCTCATCTCCGAGAACGTGGAGGCCTTAAGAACCCTATTAAAGAAGGGAGTGAAAATAGTTTTCCTCACCAACAACAGCACGCGGAGCAGGCTCCAGTACGCCGAACTGCTATCCCACATACTAGATACTAGCGTGAGTGATGAGAGCGTTGTGAACAGCGGGTATAGCGCGAGCGTCTGGCTACGGAGAAAGCATGGTGAAAGGAGGGTTCTAGTGGTAGGAATGGAGGGCTTGACCGTAGAAGCGCACCTCCAGGGCCATAGGGTTCTAGACTATGAGTCCTGGGAGAAGGCTGAGGCCGTCCTGGTCGGGCTCGACAGGGGAGTAACATACTATAAGTTTGCCGCGGCCCACAAGGCAATAGTCCGTGGAGCACTATTTATTGCTACAAATACTGATAGGAGCTTCCCCGTCGAGAATGGGACCGAGCCTGGAGCGGGAGCCCTAGTGGACCTCCTAGTCTCAAGCACCGGGAGGACGCCTGTCTTCGACGCTGGAAAGCCCAACAGGTGGATACTCGATCTCGCCCTAGAGAAGATAGGCGGGATACCCACAGATAGGATCGTCGTTATTGGCGACAGGCTTGATACTGACATTGAAATGGCTTCAAGGGCAGGGCTGGACTCGATACTTGTACTGACAGGTATAACCCGGGAGGCTCCGAGCGTAGGGCCTAGGGGAATGCGCGTTTATAGGAACCTGATGGATGCCGTCCGCGAGGGAATCTTCGACTTATAATAACTCTAGAGAAATAATGTTTTCCCACTTATAAAAATATTTGTTATCGGCCCGGGGCTAGAAGCCGAAGAGGCCTCCGAGCCCCTCGGAGATGTCGACCTCGGGCTCCTTCTCCTCTTCCTCCTTCTTCTCCTCCTCTTTCTTCTCCTCCTCGCCGCCAGCAGC
>JALSOR010000099.1 GCA_026986415.1 Acidilobaceae archaeon | reverse complement strand
AGCAGAGAGAGCCCCCAGGCCTCCTCGGGGGGATCCCCTTCTCCACCGCCAGACGCGTACGCCCCCGGGCGCCCACACTAACACGCACGCCACGCCAGGTAATTAATGGGACCACGCCAGTAAACCCTCCCCGGGCAAAACGGTAGGGAGGGCTGGAACACGGTGGAGGCCGACTGCAGCAAGCTCCCGGGCGAGGGGTGCCACGCGAAGCTACTAGCCGTCGCCGGGGATAAGAGGAGAGCCTACATAGTGCTTGTCAGGAGGAGGGCAGTCTACAGCACCATCGCCGGGCCCGTGAGAGGGGAGGCAATAGTAGAGCGTGGATGGGGCGGCAGGCTCGAGACGGGCAGGGGCACAGTGTACATCGTTAAACCCTCATGGATAGAGCTGGTCGAGAGTAAGGGGGCTAGAGGAACACAGGTAATCTACCCTAAAGACAGCGCGTACATAGTGCTGAAAGCGGGAGTGAGGAGAGGCCACAAGGTCTTCGAGGCCGGGACAGGCAGCGGCTTCCTAACCATAGTATTAGCCTGGGCCTTATGCCCGGAGGGCAAGATAGTAAGCTTCGAGCCCCGCCAGGAGTCCGCGGAGGCCGCACGCCACAACCTGAAACTAGCCGGCACCCCGGAGGGCTGCGTAGAAATAATAGGCAGCCCGGTAGAGGAGGGGCTAGACCGGTACCCGCCGGAAAGCTTCGACGCGGGCTTCCTAGACCTCCCCGACCCCTGGGCGAAACTGGAACACGCATGGAAAGCCCTAAAACCCGGAGCACCACTAACAGTATTCCTACCAACAACAAGCCAGATAGACAAGCTACTGTCCAGCCTCCACGAGAACTACACTGTCGAAACAGTAGAAGAAATACTCCTACGCGAATGGCACCCGAACCCGGGAGCCCTAAGACCGAACCCGAGAATGATAGGGCACACAGGCTTCATAGTGAGGCTAAGAAAAATACTGCTATAGGTAGTTCCCGTGCAGCCTCCGGAGGACTAGTTCTAGCGTCTTATCCCCGGGTTCGAGCCGTTTATAGCTGAAGGGGGGCATCCAGCCGGGGATTATGCGTCTCAGCTCTTCGAGTGTTACCGGCCTCTTGTAGAGCCTGGGGTTCCTGACCTCTATGGCCATGGCCTTCCTGCCGCCTTTCAGGTAGGGCCAGGCGTCCTCTCTTATGCCTGTCCCGGGCTTGTGGACCGCCTCCCATACGCGTTCCGGGGTCCCCATGATTATCCTGCCGGCTGTGAACTCGCCGACTATGCTTTTCACCTTCCCGCTGCTGTAGACTATTATTAGGCTGCCCTCCTCTATTGGTGGGGCCCCGGCTATCTTGCGGAGCTCGTATTTCTTGACTCCCGCGAATATGAGCCTCGAGTATTGCGGCCTGATGCTCATCAGGTATACTGCGGTGTAGTCTTCTATCACAGTGGTCCTACCCTGTATAACGATAGTTCTGCCCTTCTGGCGGTAATAATTGGTTGGATTCTAGAGGATACGGGGGAGCACTCTATTCTGCCCTTTTTTGGGAAACACGGGTTGGGCTTCCCGGTTGGAGGGGGGATCCTGTGGGTGGAGGGTCTAGTCGGAGACGTCGAGCATTACCCCGTGGGCCTGGAGGCCTCTTATGCCTGTGATGGCCGCCGGTTCTCCCACGCTTACCGGGGGTTCGGGTATTGCTTCCTCGTCAATGTTTCCCGGCACGGGTATGCCTGTCCTCCAGAGCTCTTTTTTGAGGAGGTCTCTTACCGCCACTCTTATGGCCTCGCTCCTGCTACTGTATACTCCGGCTTTCACGAGCTCTTCTATGCCGCGGACGTAGATGTCGGGCATTTTCACTGTGACGAGCTTCATAGCACACCACCGATCCGAAAATCTTATATACCCTACGGTTTATAGGAGGATAGCCCGCCGCTCCAGGGCATACTCGACAATAATACCGAACACCTTGAAGTCTTAGCAAAACCGGGATCCTGGGGGGAGGGAGTACACCGCATGTTAAAAATGGAGAAGAAACCCGTAAACCACAGAACATATGTGGATGCCGCCACCGGGAGAGTGCGGGTCTTGAAGTGCGAGAGGGTCCGCGTAGAAGCGTCCGCAAGACTCCACGGGGGCTTCCACAGGCTCCCGGACGTTCAAGGCAATAAGAGCTATGCCGGGATAGGCTTCTACATAGAGGAGCCGCGCGTCACCGTCGAGGCGAGTATAGGCGGGACCGGCAAGCACTGGCAGGTTGAGGCCCGGGG
>JALSOR010000098.1 GCA_026986415.1 Acidilobaceae archaeon | reverse complement strand
GAGCACTGCCATGCTCGCGGTCCTAGGCTTCAGGCACGGGTTTAACCCTGACAACTATATGGCCAGCGTCATAACAGTGCTAGGGGACGCTATAACCGTTCCAAGCCTCGTGTTAGCCGCGATGGTAGCCCAGCATTTGGGGGGCTTCCTCGCTGGGGGGGCAATACTAGCGGCATACCTGGTGCTGGCCGGGTCTTTCACGCTCCTCCTCGGCTACCCGCCCCATAGGAGGGTGCTCGGGGAGACCCTGACAGCCCTACTCCTCGTGGGCGTAATAGAGAGCCAGACGGGCAGCCTCCTGGACAGGCACACCAGCGAGCTGATAGGCCTAGGCGTGCTCCCGATAGTTCCCAGCCTTATGGAGGATATTGGAGCCGCACTCTCAGTATACGCTTCAAGGACTACAACGCTGCTCCACCTGGCAAGCCTGAGCGATGCTGTAAGGGAGACGCCCTACGTGCTGGCCGAGGTGGCGGTTGGGAGTATACCGGCGGTTTTCACTCTCGCCGGCGTGGGCTACCTGTTCGGAGCCCATATTGCAGGGTTGAGGGTGGGCTTCTCCTTCCTCCTCGGGGAGATAGCGGTCCTCTGGGGCCTCCTCCTAGTGGTATTCCTACCCGTAGTGCTGGGACTCGTATATGTCGCTGTGAAGGCTAACCTCGACCCCGACAATTTCACGGTACCCCTTATAACCAGCCTGGTAGACGTTTCCACGGTGCCAACAATACTGTTAGTGGCACGCCTCATCCACTAGGATAACAGTTAAACGCTCCAGGCTCACACGACTATCCAGAATGGGGCCTCCCCCCGTTGACGCTCCCGAGTCTGGGGGTTCCCGGGTGATACGGGGGTCCGTCGTGCGCGACCCCATCTACTCCCACTTGTAGGGCCTGCTCCTCGAAACCCCCGCGTAGACTGGTATCGCTACGAGGGCTGTGAACACTGACAGTGCAGAGCAGAACATTATTGGCCTGTCCCTCAACGGCCCATACGCTACGGTGTGGAATCGTTCTCCCCTTTCAACGTTAAACTTAGGGTTCTCTTCCATCCTCAGGCTCCTAGGGTTCAGCGGCCCGACGCTCCTGGGAGTCTCCCTCACACCCATATTATGGTGGCTGGGCACGCCGTCGTCCTGTAATGCTGCCAGGGCGAGACTATAGTTCGCCCCTAACACCTGGACTGCCGGCGTGCGTATGGATAGTATGCACGTATAGTTCACGGCCCGGCCAGTGTAGAGTGTGGCCGCGACCCCGAGAGCCCCGGGTCCCCGGGTTGCGGACTCGAAAACGTAGGGGGCGAGGAAGACGATCTTCGTCGCTCCGCTCACAGATCCTTTCTCCGGGTCGATGCTTACAGTGTCAATCTTCTCCCCGGAGTATTCGACCAGGATTTGGACGCTACCGCCGGCCAGGGCCGCGCCCCTCACATCAGTATTCCGCTTGTCCCCGGGGAACACTACTGCTTCTGACAGGCTTGGCAGGTATACTGCTCCTACCAGTTTCAGGCCTGTTATGCCTCCGCTCATCAGCTTGCCGTAGAGTAGGAGCCTGCCCTCCACGTCTAGTGCCCCGGTTATTCTGAATGTCAGGTTACCAGTGTCGAGGCTGTACTTTACGCCCTGCAACGTGCCGTTCGCGGACTGGTTGAGCACCGCGTACCAACCGCTACCCCCCATTAGGACGGTATTGTTTTCGAGGTAGAGCATGCTAGCGTAGAATAGCTGTCTGGGGAGCCTGTATGTTAGACCAGTATTATTGTTGGTGTCAACCACTACCAGCATGTCGGAGGCTATCGGGTTCTCGAAGACCACCGCCACCCTGCCATTGCTTGAAGAGCAGAGCACCGGGTTCCCGAGAGTCTTGAGCGTGTAAGACCACTCCATCCTGTCACGGGAGATGCCGGCGATAACACGAGCGGAATCCCCAGTCCTGACCCCTGCCACGACCACAGTGCCGCGGCTGGCGCACGCGACAATAGGGGTTAGCCCTTTAACAAGTGTCGAGCCACCGTCAGGCCAGACTATTAGGGTCTCGGGGCCCCTCGCGACGACCACAGCATAGCCTGCTCCCACCCAGGGGAAGCCCACCTTCGCGCCCGCCGGCAGGTCCTGGAAGGCGTAGATAGTGTTGCCCGTGTCGGGCGGCGAGAAGGGGTATACTGTTGAGAGTGCGAGCACGTATACTGCTACCACCAGGGCTAGGAGTCTACGGTCTACTATCAAAATCTCAAGCCTCCAGTTTCCTCCGCCCCAACATGCTTTCAAGCGCCTCGGAAATATTATCTGTAGACGGTACAGTCATGCTACCCCTAGCACGTATGAGCTTCCCGGCAGGACAGTCCACCACTAGTATTTCGCCCTCGAACACTCCACTAGCGGTCCTCGCCCCCCGCAGTGGGCGGGCGCAGTAGGGCTCGGGAACGTTCCACAGGCTCAACGGTTCCTCCTCTAGGACGTCGTCAACCCTCACAATATAGTAGCGGTCCTCCACGCTACTATAACACGCGTAAACCCCGCCCGGCAGACGGCATGAATAGGTGAACCTTAACGGGCAGTACTCCGGCTCTCCCCCGCATAGACCGCAGAGGACCCGGAGAGCCCTAGACTGCCTCCCACTCTTAGAGGCCACGAGCACGCTGGAAGCAGCCACTACCAGGGCCGAAACAATACTGTACCCGGCAAGCACAGGCCCGGGAGCCCTAGAGGCTCTCAGTACGAGCAGGCCCGCCACTGCCGCTGTTATGCTCGCAGCTATGAATACTATTGTGAACCTTATGGGTCTCCCGGCTATCCTGCAGTTCCCGCTCAAACCCTTAGCCACCCCGTGAGAGTATCATGCGCAGTTAACGGAGCAGGACCTCTAGGAGCCTCGCGAGGCACGGGCCCAGGGCTAGGTATAGTATGAGTCCTAACAGTAGGAATGCTACCATCGGGGAGCCCGGTACTGCTAGAACCTGTCTTTCAGGCTCCTCTGCGAGGGCGAGCTCCACGTCTAGCTCGTCATCCTCCACCCCCACGCCATGGATTATCCACCACCTGAACCTCCCCTCTGCGAGTAGCTCGTGCGCTCTAACCGGTACTCCCCGGATGGTTAGCGTGCACCGCGGCCCGCAGGCCCTCCAGAGGGTGAGGACCCGGTAGAGCGTCTCAACTATTATAGCGTAGAAGAGCACCTCGTAGACGGGCGGTAGCACCCCTCCTCTCAGGGGGCAGGGGATGCTCACGGCTAGGAAAGCGAGAGCATAAACATCCCCGCCACCCAGGAGCCCCACCAGGTATAGTATTCCCCCGACCAGCACTATTATGAGCCCGAGCAGTAGGCTGGCCCGTAACAGGTGGGGGGTGCAGGCCTGCATCCCTGCTGAGACTCCCAGGGCGGCCCCCAGGAGCCCCACGGGAACCCAGTATTCAGGGGGGATCTCCCTGTAGACTATATCCTGGACTGCCGGGATTGCGAGGGCGGCGAGCGTGTAGGCTGCGTCTACCAGCGCGAGGCTCCCGGTACTGTAAATCACTATTCTAAACACCACCAGGCCTATGCATTGGGGGCTCCCACTGCCCCCCGGCATATCTAGGGTTGAGATGCTCCTACCAGGCCATGGAGTGCTACTATCACCACGCATATTATGATTGACGCTCCCAGCAGCCTGTAGGTTTCCTGCTCGGCGAGGCGGAGGAGCACGTAGAATACCAGGGTTCCCGCTACCAGTAGTGCGGGGTAGCCTGTGGCCCCTGCGAGTGCTAGCCCCCACGCCAGGCTCCCCGTTAACCGGGGGGTAAACGGTGCGAGGAGGCCCAGCAGTAATCCCGCATGGGAGATCCGGAGCCCGCCCCCCACAAAGTAACCTACTAGTAGGGTTGAGAGCCTCCGGTACCTCCCAGCGTAGAGGAGAAGCACGAGCCCCCCAAGGAATCCTGCTATGCACCCTCCAAGGCTGCAACCACACGCTACCAGAGATTCCAACCCCGAGCCCGACCCCTCCATAACCGGTGTAGGGTTCGATTCTTATCTCGAGCCGCGCCCCGTCGTGGGATTATTATTGGCGGTGATGGTAGAAAAGTATATGTGTGTTCTACGGGCAATAAAATATTATATAAAATGGGGCATAACTAATATCTTACATGCCCCTGCGAGGTGTGAATCCTTGTTGAGCGATACGGGCGCTCTCAGGGATATCCTGTCCCGTCGGGACCCTCACGGCTACTATGTTATCCCTGCTAGGCCTGAGGCCTGGGATCTCGTCTCCCCTCTCAGCGGGAGGGATGGCGTGGTTATAGTGGAGTATGGCGATGTTATACTCGTGAAGACTCGGAGCAGGAGTCTAGCGTCTAGGATAGCGAGGATGCTCGCGTCCCGCGGGCTCCTCGCACTAGAAGATGAGATATAAAAATATTTTTAATATTAATATTTATTATGCACTATCATAGTATATGACGTACGTGTTAGAATCATCATATATCTCCTGCGGGGCCACACCATAAGCATAGGTCCAGCTCCACCCAGGATTAGCGTCGAGATCGGGACCGCCGACCGCCTTATAGCTCGCCCATACGAGCTCGCTACAATAATAGCTGGAACCGTAAACCTCCTTCGAAAGCCAGAAGTAGTCGTAGGGCTTCCCCAGCTGGTCTAGCGCGAACGATACGGCCGCACTCCTAACGCTATCGCTAGTATCCACTCTCAGGACGGCGACAGTATCGTAGCGGGACAGGAACTCGGAGAGTGTTACCAGGTGCACGCCGCTGCCAGGCATCGCCTCGACAACTATCCAGTCCCCTATAACGGGGTCATAGTAGGCTACAAGTCCGGTGTGCGTCCAGTATCCCGGTATTATGTCGTCCACCAGTCCTGGCGTGTGGCCTATCACTATGTCGCCGGGCTTCAAGCCTGTAGGGTAGGGGTGCTGGTACGTGTTTGAGCCCTTAGAGCTCGAGAAGGCCTGGCCTATAGGGGCTGATACTAGGGTTAGGACCGCGAATAATGCTATGGTGAGGATCAAGGCGCTCCTGAGGCTCCTCCCACGTGTGAGACCCACTATACTCCCACCCACTATAGTTTCACTATATGATACTTTCCCGGGAAGCTAAATACCTACAGTCCAAGTAGCGTATAGACGCGTACTAGCATCGGGCCCCCGACATTACCTGCTAGCTCACGAGCACCTCCTCAACACGCGTGTCAACAGCCTTAACAATAACCTCCGGCTCCACGAACACTCTCGCGAGACCCTCGACAAGGCTCTTCCCAGAATCATACACTTTCAACCTGACAACACCCGTGCGGGCGAGGAACACGGCGAGCCGGTCGGCCCTCAACCCCATAGTGGAGGGGACCGCCATGAGCATATAGTCTAGCAGTGTGCCCTTCCTGTACGCCACGACCACCTTGCCAGCAGTGTTTGCCAGGTGCTTCACTACGACGCCGAGAATATTGTATTCTAAAGGTTTGAGCGTGTCAACACTCACCAGGAGGGCCCTCCTACCCTCTGAGACCCTCGAGATCCTCGGGTCCTCCAGGAAAGTCTCAACGGTCAGCATAGCAGCCTCATAGTATTTCGAGACGGTCTCGGCCGCAATGCTCGACGAGGCCCTAGCCCAGTCCACCTCGGGAGACGATAGCTCCTTATCAACCCGGAGAGCGAGGCCTTCAAGGTCTCCAAGCCTACAGCACGCCATATACCTGAGGCTAGACCACAGCTTGAACATTAGCGTGGGGTTGAGCCACCCGCCCGGCTCCGGGGTCTGATCTAGAGGCTCGACCGCGAAACCGCCCGCCCTCTCAGCCTTAACCCTTATCCTCTCACTACAGTAACGGTAAGGCCTGAGTATGATCCTCACACCCATCTTACCCATACTGCGGAGGAACCTCTCCGTGACGAGACAGGCCATCTTACCAGCAATAACATACGGATGCTTGCGATCATATTTTGCAATCAGCTGGTAGCCCGGGACGGGCGAGAAGTAGGGCTTTATGAGTGGCACCAGAACCCGCGACCGCCTGCCACGGGGCAGGGCGTAGAAAACGTCCAGCGGGTCCGGGCCTACGATCATGAAGTGCTGGGACAAGCCTGGATTCCACCTCGCCTGGCAACCCTCATATTATTCCTGGATACCCCTGGCGATCCCCCAAGCAGGATAACCGTGTGTGGAGCCTAAGCCTGGGATTTGATTCCACCATAAAGGGCATTCCGGGCCCCCATCAGCTGTGGGGTGCAGATTATCTCGCAGGCATTGGGGGATCGCGCAGTGTAATATTGCATATGTTGTTTGAGAATAAATTTCTATGTTAGATAAAACTATTAAACCTTGTATATATTCTAGGAGCCGCTTCCAACTATAAAAAACGCCTCCCTGAAAACCGCTATAGAGAGTATCATTACCAGAAACAATTAATTTTAAAGAGGGCTAGGCCGGCCCTACTGCTGGCTCCTGATCCTCATAATCTTAGGGCGGCCCATGATCACCCAGTATTCCACCGTCACTCCGGGCTGGAGCTTCTCTGCCAGCTGCGGGTCGTCCGGCTTCTCAACGTCGAAGGTGTCGTAGGTTTCCATGTCCATGAGCTGTATGGTGTCGCCCATGTCGGCTATGACCTGGCCCAGCCTTTTCTCGATTATCGGCACCTGCACTCTCGTGTCTACGGGGGCGACGAGGGTCTTCTTCTGGCCTGTGAAGACGCTTATGGCCACGACGTGCGCCTTGGCGCTCCCATGCTTCCCCGTTTTAGCCTTGGTTATCTCCACTATCCTGCAGGGCTCCCCGTCGATGACTATGTAGCTCCCCTTCTTCAGCTCTCCGAGGGTTGCATAGTTGACGCTCACACCGGTCCACCCGGTTGTATTAGAGCGTGGAGCGCTCCCCCTTATAAGTGGTGTATGTTTCTAACGTTGGACCCTTCAAGGATTAGAACCCGGCACGCCACTATATTGTTAGAATCGGTGTTGCAGTCCTTGGCCGGGAAGAGTATTGTGAGGGAGGAGGTAGTCTTCCCCTGCGGGCAGGACGAGTGCCACGGAATCATCTACAGGCCCGCCGGCATGACCGGCCTGCCCGGCCTGGTTATGGGGATGGGCTTCGGCATGGTCAAGGATGCCCACGCAGACACTTACGGGCCCGTCCTAGCCGGGGAGGGCCTGGCAGTGCTAGCCTTCGATTATAGGAGGTTCGGCCGTAGCGGTGGCACCCCCAGGCAGGCCCTATACCCTGAGGACCAGGTTGCAGACTACAGGTGCGCCCTGGCATACCTGCAGTCCCAGCCCTACGTTGACGGGGATAAGATGTGCGTGTGGGGTACAAGCTATAGTGGGGGGCATGTTCTAACACTGCTAGCGTTCCCCACTCACAACGTGAGGTGCGGGGTGGCGCAGGTCCCAAGCTTCTACAGCTACAAGTCTGCCCTGAAACTTCTCGGCAGCTTAGAGCCCGTGCTGTCCGCGATAAGCGGTGGGATCTCCGGGGCGTGCAGGGGGAGCCCGGAGTATGTTCCCATAGTTAGCAGGGAGGGGCAGGGGCTTCTTACGAGCGATGAGGCCGTAGACTACTATCTCCGGGTCGCCGAGGCTGTGCCATCCTTCGAGAACCGGGTAACAGTCGACAGCCTGCCCCGGATACTAGCGTATAATCCAGGCTACTATGCCGAGCTCGTCGCCAAGCCTCTAATGGTGGTCCTCGCCCTCCGGGATAGGACCGTGCCCGTTGAGGATGCAAGGATGGTGGCCTCAAGGGTTAAGGGGCCCGTCGAGCTTGTCGAGGTGGACTCGGGCCACTTCGACATCTACGAGGAGCCCCTCGCATCGGAGCTGGCGAGGAGGGAGGCCCGCTGGATACTGGAAACCCTAGGCTCCCCCAGCGGGGGCTCCCAGGGCTGAAAGAGGAGGCGTCGAGGGAGGGGTCCCGTTATGGCTGGCGACAGCGGATGCGGCTGGTGCTCTATTGCTAGGCTCTCAGACCATGTTGTGGCAGTGGTTGACCGTGACGGTGGCTGGTTCCTGAGCAATAGTGGTATCATAGATATGGGCGGGTACACACTGATAGTTGACACCCAGTACAATCCTAGGCGGGCCGCCGATGTTGCCGGAATCGCTTCCAGCCTCGGATTCCCAAGCGATACTATAGTGCTTATAACGCACCACCACGGCGACCACGCGTGGGGGACCCATGCCCTGCGGCCCGCCCATGTATTGATGCTTGAATCCTCATGGAGGGCCGCACTGGAGATAGCCCCAGCGGTCCCCGACATGTACAAGCCGTTCTTCCCCTGGCTCGACTTCACGGGGAGCAAGTATAGCCGGCCGTCAATCCTGATGGGCAGGGATGGGTGCCTCCTCCAGGGGTCTAACGGTGTACGGGTCAGGATTGAGGCGTACGGGCCCGCCCATACTGTTGGGGACGCGATAGCCATAGTCGAGGACGAGAACATAGCGTTCATAGGCGACCTGGCCTTCAACCGTGTAACACCCTACGCTCTCGACGGGACCGTCAAGGGGTGGATCGCGGCGCTCGAAAAGCTCGAGGAGAGGCTCGCCGCCCACACGGTAGTGCCAGGCCATGGAGCCCCGGGCCCGGCGGGCGAGATACTGGGGGCGACACGCCGCTATCTGGAATGGGTCTTCAACACTGCGAGAGCGAGCCTGGAGAGAGGCGTGAGGGATCCCGTCGCTGTGGCGGGCGAGGCGAGCATCCCGGGGGACTACTCCGTGTGGAGGCATCCCGAGAGGCTGGCGTTCAACCTTGAAAGAGCATTCATGGACCTGGAGGGCCGGCCTCCCGGGGCTGTGAGTGAGAGGCTCCCGGTGCTCGCTTCTCTCATACGAGAGTAACACGTAGATGTGGGGGCACGTGTTACCGTGCCTGGCGGGTTAGACTGCCATCGGCCCTATAATATTCTATACTGGTGTGGAGAGGTTGAGTGTGAGTTTCAGGGTAGTCGAGGTCGACCGGTCCGGCTGGAGGGTCTACCCGTCCGAGGGTGAACCCTGGGATAAGGAGCTGTCGGAGAGCATAATGCTGGTTGCTCGGGCGGCCTACGCGTTCGCCAGGCAGGTGCGTGCAGGTAGGATCTCTGTTAAGCTCGACTGGCCTGGAGGCACTGCTGTGGTGGGGCTGGCTAACGGTAAGGTTAGGGCGCTCATAGTGGAGGATGAGAGGTCGCCGCCTGCTACTGTTGCTGGTGGCATGGGTAGTGTGACGGCTTAGAGCTCTTCTAGGATTGATCTTAGAGTTCCCCGGCTCCTTATTTCCCTGATAACCATCCTCACGCGCCGGCTGTTCACGAGCCTCCCATGGGGCCTTAGGCCGCCCCCCATGCCTTTAGGTATGTGGAGGAGCTCGTGCACTAGCACTTCCAGCTTCCTCTCCGGGGGCAGACTATCATATTTCTCGTGGAGCACTTCTATCACGTACCCGGGATTCCACCCTAGAGCGGCTATCCACGCCCTCGGCATCCCGTAGATCCGGGCTATCGCCCTACTGCTGCTACCCCAGCTCCTCACGCAC
>JALSOR010000097.1 GCA_026986415.1 Acidilobaceae archaeon | reverse complement strand
GGGGAGCTTAGATGCATCCTAGAGTGGGACGAGCTCGGCTTTATACCTAAGAATAAGCTCATAATGACAACCACAAGACAGGCCATAGACCCCAAGACTAAAACGGTAAAGTACGGCCACCTATACACTAGGACTTACACCGATATTCTCGCAGGCATACAAGCCCACACAGGCCTTGGAGTGGAGGAGGCCATAATAAAAGCCCTCATATACGCTACCGCTACAAGGTACTGCAATAGGTGCGTCGCGAAACCCCGGATAGTGGGGCTGGGCAAGGGTAGGCGCCCTACACAACTCAATATAAAGGTGGAGGAAACGAGTAGCCCCCTGCTACCGCTCCCTAGCGGTGGAGCAAGAAGTGCCACCTGTAAGGCTATCCTAACACTAACAGAGACGCCGCTAACCCCGGAAACCTACTCGGTCCTGCAGGGGCAGGCGGCCTGCATTACAGGCCTGACAGGGGAGAAGCCCGGCATAGTGCTCCACTATTACGGGTACGGAGTTGTAGACGGGGACAAGCTCGTCCATGTGAAGTACGACCCGCGCCCCGCCCTGCCTGCCGGTACAGTGGTTATTGGTTGCATTCCAAACTGTCTTAAGAGCAGTTATGCCAGGGACTTCGAAGTCTTCGGCCGGAAATACCGGATATATTATGGGGTTCCGGTCAGCCTCGTGGAGAGGCTTGGCGAGGCCGTATCTAGATAGACGGGATGCTCCCGGCCGGGAGGAGGGGAGAGTATTATTTTTGGCTTTCGAGTAATACATGCTACTCCTGGCGGGCCCTCCCCCCTCTGGGGGCGGAGGGGGGCGTGGGGGGATGTGGAGGAAGAGAGTCTCCTGAATCGTGGTATGTGGAGAGCCGGAACACCTTAACCCCTACGCCCGTCCATACCTTCCGGCCCCTGGAGGGGGAGGGCCTTTCACGGCTACTAGTAGCTGGTCTTGGCGTGCTGGGAGGAGTGCGCGGTGGCCAGGTTTGCTGTTGTCGGGCTTGGAAGGATAGGTCTCAGGGTTCTCTGGGTCTTGTCTAGGCTTGGGCATGAGGTTTTCGGTATAGGTATTAATGGTAGGGAGGTTGAGAGGGCTAGGAGTCTAGGTCTTGAGGCTCACGTGGTTGATGTTTTCGCTGGCGCGCGGTTCCTGAGGAGGAGGTGGGAGCCTGACGCTGTCCTGACCGCCCTGCCGGGGGAGATAGGTTTCGATGCTCTCAGGCTCCTCGTGAGTGAGGGGTTCAACGTTGTAGATGTGAGCTTCTTCCGGGAGGATCCACGAGAGCTTGATAGGGTTGCCGTGAAGAACGGGGTCCGCGTCGTTGTAGACGCGGGCGTCGCGCCGGGGCTCTCGAACTTCCTCGTAGGATACGCAGCTAGCAGGGGCGGGGGGCTCTCTAGGGCGGAGATATTCGTGGGGGGTATAAGCAGGAGGCCCGATCCCCCTCTAGGGTTGAGCCCTACCTGGAGCGTTGAGGATCTCGTCGACGAGTATGTGAGGCCTGCCAGGCTTGTTAGGAGAGGGTCTATAGTGGGGCTCGACCCCCTGGGTAGCCTCTACGGCCTGCTCGAGGTTGAAGGTGTCGGCGTTCTAGAGTATTTCCCGACTGACGGGCTCCGCACGCTACTCTACTCCTACCGCGACGCGGACCTGCTAGTAGAGTACACCCTCCGCTGGCCGGGCCACCTAGAGTTCATGAGGAACCTGAGGAGGATAGGAATGCTCTCCTCGAGGATGGTTAACGTGCAGGGATGCCCCGTGCAGCCCAAGAAGTGCCTGGCCAGGGTTATAGAGCACGGGCTGAGACAGTCCGAGGATATAGTGGTTCTCAGGGCCTACGTGGTCCCGCGCCGGGGGGAGGAGAGGGTTTACACGAGTGTGACCTACAATGATAACAGGTGGAGCGCCATGTCTATAGCGACGAGCACCTTCCAGGTTGCCGCCGCTCTAGCCCTGGTCGAGGGTCTAGTCCCGGTGGGGGTGAACCCTCCGGAGAGGCTTGGCGAGAGCGTTGAGGCTTCAGAGCTCATAACCGGGTTCCTAAGGTCTGAGGGTCTAGTTGTCGACGGGCTCTAACCCTCCAGGCCTGGGAGGTCCTCCTTCGCGTGGAACACGTGCTCGCTCCCCGGGAAGGCGCCTTTCCGGACCTCCTCCGCGTACCTGGCGACCGCGTCTCTCAGAATGCTCCACGCGTCAACGTACCTCTTCGCGAAGGGGGGAGTCGCTTCTGAGAGGCCCACGATGTCGTGGAACACGAGGACCTGG
>JALSOR010000096.1 GCA_026986415.1 Acidilobaceae archaeon | reverse complement strand
CAAGTATATCTAATATTGATCTTTAACTGGACAACTATATGTGTGCGAGGTATCCTACAGGCGGCACCCTGCACCCCGAACTATCAGCGGTGAGAATAGCGTAGCCTTTAGGGCTAGAAACCCTTACAGGACACTCCAGGTGGCCGGTCTTATACGTGTTCCTCCAAAACTCTAGTATGCTACTGTCGGAATCTAACACTATGGCACTGCCACCATTATGGGGGGCTAGAACATACTCTCCCTCAACATGGAGCCTACCAATAGGTATGGGATCGCTCGCAACACCGACCTCCCAGATTATAAGGCCCCCATAGAGCAGGGATCCTGCTAGCACACGGTCCCAGCCTGTTATGGAGTCGAGATCCTCGCCGAGGAGAGCTCTTGCCAGCACCTCCGACAGGCGCCCCGATACACTTGCAGTGCTAGGCGTACCGCTACTTTCACATTCCAGAGAGAGGGATAGCGCTAGACGGCGCCCATACCCGAGTATAACTGGGTGGCCTGTCAGTTCAACCTTCAAAGGGCCCTGTAGGCTTGCAGGTTTTTCGCCCGCAGGCAACTCTTGCTGTTCCCCCACTATTCTAGGTCTAGATGAAGCTGAGGCTGTCAGACGAGAACTCCCTCTTCCCGGGCTGGTTGAAGGGGCCGAACCTGCTTGTCAGTTTTAAAACTAAGAGTGAGAACATGTTGACAACCGTTTTCACAGTAGATAGTAGGTTGGCCCTTGTAATTTCCTCCTCATAGAGGATTTTCGTGATAACAATGCTTTGCAGGTCTGTTAGGGATGGCTGGAGGAGTATGAGGCAGTCGGGGCATAGTGAGAGGAGGCTCTCGAGAATCTCATATGACAGTATAGCCCTCTCACTGTCACTTAGCTCGCCCATCTTTGCTTTATGGTAGTCGCTCACCATTACCCCAAGCGTTATCACGAGCCTGTCCGGCTTCTCTTTCGGCTCCTGCAGTATAATGTTAGCCTTGACGGGGATCTTGCTTACTGCGCGGATAATCCAGTTTACAGGTGCTCCTTGTGGTGGCGTTTCGAGGTGGACCTCGAAGTCCTCATCGGCTAGCCACCCCATCACGTCTTGTTTTTTAACCAACACGTTACACCTCTCGTTATAGTAATCACAGCTCCCGGCCTGAGGTTCCTCCCCAGATATCGGATTATGTATTCCTGTGCGTCTCGAGTTTGCTTCTAGTGTTACGGCTAGCTTAATATTTTAGTGGTGGTTGTTTCCGTATTGTGTAGTTGTAGTGGGGGCCTTCCCTGGGTAAGGAGGCTTCCTTATATAGGCTGTTTAACAGTGTTAAACAATCCGGGTGCTACAAGCCTTGGTGTCCCCACTGAGAGTGGAGAATCTGAAAGTAGAAGTAGAAGGTAGAGAGGTACTCAAGAACGTCAATATCGAGGTCAGGCCCGGCACTATACACGTGCTAATGGGCCCCAACGGTAGCGGCAAGAGCACGCTGGCATACACGATAATGGGCCGTGAAGGCTACACAGTCAAATCCGGCCGCATACTGCTCGGAGAGGAGGACATAACAAGCCTCCCAACAGAAGAGAGAGCCCTAAAGGGGATCTTCCTCGGCTTCCAAGAGCCCCCAGCAATACCCGGGCTACGGTACAGTAGTTTCCTCATAGCACTCTACAATAAAAGAAAAGGCGTTGAGGATCTCTTCAAAATAGTAGACCCGAAGACTCTGAAGAGGATCAACGAGGTGCTAGGCAGGGTAGGCCTCCCAAGAGAGGTCCTATACAGGGAGGTAAACAAGGGGTTCAGCGGCGGCGAGAAGAAAAGGAGCGAAATGGCCCAAATACTGCTAGTAGAGCCAGACATTATCATACTAGACGAGCCCGATAGCGGCCTAGACGTTGACGGTGTCAAAATGATAGCGGAGATAATTAAAGAGCTACGAGACAAGGGTAAGGGGATCCTACTCATAACACACTACGCCCGCCTCCTGGAGCACGTGAACCCCGATACTGTTAGCGTACTCTATAACGGGGAGATAGTAGCCTCGGGCGGAGCAGAGATCGCTGTAGAGGTTGAGAGGAGAGGATACCAGGCCTTCGCTAGCGGGTAGAAGCGGCCTGGGAAAGGAGGCTTAGTAGAAATATAATAGCGGTTAGAGGTGGGAGGAAATGAAGGCGGTCAAACTTAACGAGGACATATTCAAGAACATAAACGGTGGGGACGTGCTCCTATCCGCACCCTACAGAGTGGCAACCGAGATTAAAGGGAAACTGACGAGAGACCTAGTAGAGGAGATTAGCAGGGCAAAGAAGGAGCCTGACTGGATGAGAAGG
>JALSOR010000095.1 GCA_026986415.1 Acidilobaceae archaeon | reverse complement strand
ATGCCGCGATTTTCTCCATTCCCAGAGCGGTTTTCACCAGTATGCAGGGGTCACCGTTATTTTCCATTAGACCATAGCACCCGTCTGCTATCGGTCTTTACCGGGCTGTTAAAGGCATGTGCCGCACACAACCAGGGTTCTCAGTATTGGGGGCATGGTCTGGCCGTAGGACTTTGGGGAATAGAGATGGTATGAGGGGCTAAAACGTGCGGCCGCCCTAGGTTTTTGTTTAAACCTTTTTCTGGAGCGGTGATACTACAACCGCCTTCTGAGGCCCCTGAGGGCCTGGAACCCATAATAGTTTCGACTTTGCAACCTCGACTTTACGGATCGCATATATTTTTCTTACAGCCTGCTCTATTTCTAATGCTAGGCTACCCTCCTGATCGCTGAACACCATTGCCTGTACAAACTCGTCGAAGGTGCTTTCAGCCGCCCTCTTCTCTATGACCTCTCTCATTCTTTTCCTTATCAACTTCTTATGGCTCGTGTTGCACCTAAACCTTGTAAATACAACGCTTGTAACCCTGAGACCGTACCCGTCTTTCGTCCATACGTCGAATATGCCTGTTATCTTGCTGCTCTTCCTCCTCGTGAGAGACCTGAGATAGTCTCTTAGCAGCTCATGGCCTTTGAAGCGGGTGTACGCTTTGTCACCGTCGACTTTTATTATCTGGAAGTACAGTTTAATGTGCACGTGCGCGAAGTCTCCCGTAATATCGAAGAGTGTTACCTCCATAACCCTACCTATCAGTTTATCGGGATCGTCGGCAGGCGTAGTACCAAGAGGTATCTCGCCGAATACTGGAGGGGCAAGAACAGTATACCACTTCTTCAGCCTCCAAGTGTCACCCGCAGCTTTTGCCCTCCTCCTCCTAGCCAAGCTATCCACCACCTTGCATTCAAAGCTACACCTTACAGGTATTAAGCCTCTATGCCTGAGCTTTAGTATGGAGTTTAAAGCTATTTCCGAGGCATCATACCCAGCATGTCTAGGACAGTCTTTGATAGTACTATAATCTCGTCAAGAGTGTTTCTCAGAGTAAGCACCCTCTCCGGAGAGCTGCAGTCCACGCGGATACTACACAACACCCCGCTACTGCTAGGACGGCACGTGGCGCTCAAGTGTTTCGGGGTTTTCTCATTATCGGGCTCTAGGGAGGCGAGTAGCTCGCTCACATGGCTCGTTTCTATCTCAACTATAGCTGTACAATATTTCATTGCTACTCTCTCCTCGCTATCCTGAAAAACACTCCGTCCTCATATTCTTCTAGTATTTTCACGTCTACAAGCCTCTTCAGGCTCCCGTAGCCAAGCGCTTCTTCCACTTGAAGTCCGGATACGATATACTCTCCTCCATCATCTACCGAAATAATAGCATCATTATCCAATAGGCCCTGGAGGCGGAGGGCCCCGCTTAGAAGCGTGAGGCTATCCCTCACGCTAGCATTAACCGTGTAAGCCCTAAACCAGGAGGCGGTCTTCAGCCTCTTAGGTCTCGCCTCTTCAACCAGGGCTCTGATCTTTGACGCATAGTCAACAAGGTTTCTCTTCGAGACCGGGTATTCCAGCTCGAAGTTGCACGTGAGGGACAGGAGGGCTCCCAGGCCTAGAGAGTCTATAGTGTGGAGTAGAACATCGCCGCCCATACGATAGTCTTCGAGAGGGTGGCCTGGTTTCGACAGAATAATGTTACCATAATAGTATGCAGGGTCAACTTCACGTTTAACCTCTCCCTG
Organism: Acidilobaceae archaeon; assembly: GCA_026986415.1. Lineage (GTDB taxonomy): Archaea > Thermoproteota > Thermoprotei_A > Sulfolobales > Acidilobaceae > S143-63. Next base: position 7,951 of record JALSOR010000095.1, on the reverse strand, counting down.
AACCCTCGAGAGGATTGACACGACAACCTTCTCTAAAGTTCTATCGTCAAGATCAACAAGACGTTTACCTACCACTTCGGAAAGCCCATTCGCCGATAAGGTACTCTTACACTCGTCAACATCACCCGTCAGCATAGGATAGTAGGGGTTGCTGGTCACTGAGATGCTCTCGCACACACTATGCTGGTTCGGCTCGTAGGCTTTCAGCATGGGAATTATTTCGATCTCTAACAGTGAGGAGGACAATAGACTGTCAATAACTGCCGCGTCGACCCCGTAGAATCTCCCTTTAATATCGGCCTTACCACCATAGTATAGTGATGCCACAAGAAGAGACAGGAGATCCCTTCTAGCAAGAACGCCTCCATAAGCGATTAGCGTTGCAGCAACTAGGCCTGCAGTGCTCGCGTCACCTTCTATGAAGACAGTATCTGGGGGAGGACCGGCCGGGATCCTGGGGGAAAACGCTATAAGTGGTGCGTCAACATCTCCGGTCTTATACGCTATGTTTGGGTGCCCCAACACTATGCTTGGCACATCAATATATTCTGGCGGTTCAACGCCAACATTAAACACGGGCCTGGCGCCTAGAAGTGAGGCTCCCGTGAAAAGCACTGCGCCGCTAACAATACTGTCAAGCCTTGGATAGGCTGCGATCCTAACGATCCCCTGCTCTACTCCCCGCTCCAGAATCCTAGCGAGCTGCCTGGCGCCCGCCTCAACCTGCCTCTCCAGCGTGGCGTTTGCTTCATAGCGGAGTTTGAGCATGATACGGCACCATGCCTATACAGACGCGTCTCCCCCGCATTAAAGGCCGGTGGGAAAAGATTTCCCGGGGGCAGCAATCAGGGGTTGCAGGAAACTGCCCGCCTGGAACCGGCTACTGCTAGCTGTACTCTGCGACGAGCAGTTTCGCCTGTTCTGGCGTGTACTTCCAGTCTGGCGGGAGTACCCCTTTCCTCTTATAATACTTCTCGAGCCTGCGTATTTTCGACTCTAAATCCATGAGGCCCTTCTTGGCATGGAGATCCTTCGGGTGCTCGCTAAGATGCCTTCTAAGGTTGACCGCTTTAATCATTAACCTCATAAGATCCTCGGGTACCGGTGACAGTATGCCTTTCTCCCTGAGAACCTGAGTTATGGTCTTGCCGAGTATTGGTTTGACCAACGGTATGCCGAGCTGGTCTCTCAATATTATCCCTATCATACTCGGACCGTAACCTTTCTTGGCTAACTCTTCTATTATGAGCTCTATATCTTCTGGCGTGTAAGCAAGCCATGCCGGAGGTACAGGCCGTGCTGGGCGTGTGGACTCGGATTTACCCTTGTCCCTCTTCTTGTTCATACGCTTCCCCTCTACCACACCATGGTGTATTACGGTCCCTCAATTTAAGGCTTCTTAAGCATTACCCACTCTCTCGCAGCATTTTTTCTAGTAATTCTTTTATTTCGTCACAACACGTATTCCCGGCCTCGACATCTAACAATACAGGCTCCCTACCCTTCCTCCAAGCATATATATATTTGACGAGCCTTGTACTATTACTACCATTCGAAACAATAAAACTATATCGTATAACAGAGTCTGCTGTATCAGCGGTCCACCAATATTGTTTTTCTCCAGTATAGGATGAGAGTATAACACTATATATTTTATTATATTTTAGATATAATAAAATATTATTTAATAAATCATCTTTCATATCTTTAACCATTTTATTGTAAAGCGAGTGAAAACCTACGAAGACGACTATCTCGGGCTTCTCTTCATTTAAGACGTCAAGTATCCGCGAATATAACTCGCTAGAACTGTATGAATTAACATTTATACTATATATTTTAACATACTTCTTTATCATATTGACGAGCATGCCAGACTTGTCGCCAAAACCCATATACCCCTTGAAAACCTCGCCCATAAGCTCCCAGATCTCGCCAGGACTATAGGTGAACGAGATAAACATAGTCTTAGCCCTATTGTAGAGCGCGGCGACACCCATGAATATTATTGGCGTTATAACTCTAGCATCGGCGGGATACGAGGTATACGTTATCATCCCAGGAAGCATATCCCCAAGATACCTTCCCACAGTGCTGCATGGCGGTCTGTAACGTTTACCCTCTGATGGTGAAGGTATCTCCTCAAGCCTTAAGGGAGCCCACAATCTTATTCCGGTCCCCGTCTTTATAGTGAAGGGGAATTTAGCAACAGGAATCTCGTGCCCTCTCAGCTTCCTGATCTCGAGAAACCTACTTATATAGTCTCCCTCAAGCCTATGGTGTAGCACTATTACAGCATCAGCGACAAAATCTACACCACCTATAAGTCTCGGATTCGACTCTCCATATGGAATCTCAACTATGATCACCGCTAACCCGCCGATAAGTTCAGGAACGCTATAGAAGAAGTTTTGTAGCACGCCTCTCCTATCAACACTCGAATCCAGTGCCTCCAATAACGGGTTTACACTATCGACAATGAGAACATCGGCCTTCGACTCATATATTAGACCTGATATCTTGTTTATCACGTCCTCAGCGGCTTCCGGGGAGGAGATAACCGGCAGCCTAATAAAAGTTAGTAAGCCCTCCCTTTCCAGCCCCTCAAGATCTAACCCCAGCTTCTTCATGTGCGAGAACAGCTTCTTCTTGCTTTCCTGGAATGTTAAATAGAGAATCTTTCTGTCCCGTATCCCATTGTAATATGCAACCATACTAGCGAAACTCGTCTTCCCGGAACCCGGATGCCCGGCGACCGCGACAAGAGAGCCGCTATCAAAGCCCCCGTTTAGGATGACCTCATCTAATACTCTGATCCCGGTAATATACTTCTCGGGCACCTAACACCCCCACACTAGTATTACACTCCATATCATATAGTGGATAATAAAAGTATAGTTTACAAAATAATATGGACCGTGAGATCATGATCCCTTCCGACACGAACGAAATACCAGCATAGAATATAATTAGTGTAATTAGTGGTGCGGCGGCCGGGATTTGAACCCGGGACCTCCGGCTTGGCAGGCCGGCGTCCTAGTCCAGGCTAGACGACCGCCGCGTCCACTGATCCCTTTTATCTTAACGGTACATTTAAGGTTTTCCTAGCTAATTACTAATATGTTATTATATTTTTTGTAGATTATTAAATACATACATCCATTTATATGTCTATTCTACCTAAAAGTAACTTAGACAAGAAAGGTGATCGAAATGCCTGGAGAAATACCTCTTATCGGAGAAAAGTTTCCAGAAATGACTGTCGTAACTGATTTCGGCATATACAAGCTTCCAGACCAGTTTAAGGGTAAGTGGTTTGTACTGTTCAGCCATCCAGCAGACTTTACACCGGTCTGCACCACCGAGTTCTACGCGTTCGCCAAGAGGTACGAGGACTTCAAGAAGCTTAACACCGAGCTTATCGGCCTGAGCGTTGACAGTAACTACAGCCATATGAAGTGGAAAGAGTGGATAGAAGAGAAGCTTGGAATGAAGATACCCTTCCCCATAATCGCAGACCCCCAGGGTGTTGTTGCGAAGAAGCTAGGCCTAATCCATGCCGAGAGTAGCACCCATACCGTTAGGGCCGTATTTGTCGTCGACGATAAAGGTATAATAAGGACAATACTCTACTACCCCCTAGAGCTCGGCAGGCTCATAGACGAGATCCTCAGAATAGTACTCGCACTACAGGTGGGAGACAAGTATGGAAGAGCAATGCCGGCAAACTGGCCTCATAACGAGCTGATAGGCGACAAGCTAATAGTGCCGCCGCCGGCCACGTGGGACGAGGCGAAGAAGAGGATGGAAGAGTACAACTGCTTCGACTGGTGGTTCTGCTACGACGACAACGCCACAGAAGAGGAGAAGAAGCTGGCAGAGGCCTTCCTGAAGAGGGCCGCAGAGAAGCCCTCCCAGACGAAGGCCTAACATAACATCTAATCTATTTTCCTTTATTCTAAACTTTTAGGCGAGAGGCTTACCTATAGGTCTCTCACTCTTAATAGTAAATCCTGGCCGTGCGCGATACACTGCGCGTAGTATCTCGTATGCTGCCGTCCTTGACAGGAACATGTTGTTGTTGCCGCAGTACGGCGAGAACACGCATTTAGGGCACCCGTCCTCGCAGTCGCAGCCTACCAGTATGTTTTCTGTTATATCATGGACCTTCTCCATCCTCTCATATACGAGCCGTGAGGCCCCGTTTCCTCCAGGCGTGCTATCATAAATTATAATATGCCCTGAAGGATAGCTTATCCCCCCAAGGTCGGTATCGCTTGCACCTACCACGGGCTTGGAAGCCGCTATCATTGCATGTTCTAGAGCGTGATAGCCGCTTATCAGCCTAATAGGATCTTTTATTCCAGGATTCGGATATCTGGCGAGGACCGCCTTTGTATCGTATGACCACTTTAGAGGTTCATCGTAGTATACCTCGGATAGCTTCTTCCCAGTATACTCTTCACGTACAATATAACCTTCGACTATTACTGAGAGCGTCACATCAGCATAGATTAACCGTAGGGGGCCTAGGGGTCTCTGCTCTAATGGGCTTATCGATTCGACATCTACGGTGTAGAGGGGTTTCGTGTAGAAGTTGACCTCTCCGCCTACACGCCTTACTTTCGCCTTGAAATTGCTTATGTCGAGTTCGACCGCCAGGTATGTCTTCCCCGCGCTATAATATATTGCTCCCGGATATAGATCGTACATGGCCTGAGGTAGCTCCCTGTAGCCGATCTTTCTGTTATCCTCATATATTGAGACTTGGGGCCCTGCACTGCGCAGGCTGCTACTCCTAACTATATGCTTGAGCTTCTCCCAGTCCGGCAATATCGTGTTATCGCCGACCCTCCTCGCAGCCCCGATAGAGGCGAGCCGTATAAGGGCCGAACGGAGAGGCTCGCCGACACTTCCGAGCCTCACTAAGCCCCTTTCCAGCAGGAATGCCGCGGCATGCACACGCAGTATCTCCGGGTTTCCGGGCTCGACATAGCTCGGGTCCGGCTCCTGAGAATAGTATTCGGCGGGTTTCCTGAGGAAGTACGACTCTATAGGATCGTCTCCCAGTAGGGTCACGATTATTCCAGGACGGCCTCGTCTTCCAGCCCTTCCAGCCCTCTGGAGGTAGCTGGAAAAGCTTTTCGGTAGGGTCGCCATTACTACAACGTCTAGATCGCCCAGGTCTATTCCAAGCTCCATGGTTGGTGTTGCTGCTATAGCTTTAATCTCGCCAGATCTAAACTTCTCCTCCACCTCCCTCCTATATTCTGCCGGGAGTCCTGCTCGGTGGACGGCGATCTCTGTCCGGTACGTTCTCCTTGCTATTCTCGCTACAAGCTCGCTCATCTGCTGGCTGTCAACGAAACAGATAGTCTTGAGCCCCCGCCTAGCGAAAAACGCTGTTATAAGGGCCGCAGTACTCCACCTGCTCGCGCTTCCTATCGAGACCATTACATGGTAAGCCTTGCCCCTCCTCCTTCTCGGCCCTCTGATAACTGTCGGCTTGGCACCGAAGAGCTTCTCTCCTAGCGACTCGGGGTTCCCTATTGTTGCCCCCGCACCAATAATCTGGAGTGCTCCTCCCGCGTAGGCTTTCATTCTCTCGATAACCCATTTCACGTGCGAGCCGAAGACTCCCTTGTAGACGTGTAGCTCGTCTAGAACAAGGACCCTGTAGCCTCTTATGAGCCTCTTTATCCTATCCGAAAGTGCAAGACCGTAGTGCATCATGTCCGGGTTGGTTACGAGTATGTGAGGGGGATCGGAGTATATCCTGGTTCTTTCATCTCTACTAGTGTCACCGTCTAAAACGTCTACTTTGAGCCCGAGACCGCCCTCGGCTAGAAGCTTGAACCTGAAGAGCTGGTCTCTGGCGAGGGCTTTTGTGGGGTACATTATTATCGCGTAGGGGCGGGGGGCTCTTACCCCCATCTTGAGAATAGCGTCCAGAACGGGAACTATGAAAGCCTCAGTCTTACCTGTTCCTGTCCCCGCAGCTATAACTATATTGTCCCCTCGGTTGAAGTTTTGGTATGCTTCAAACTGGAACTTGTAGAGCCTCTCAATACCATACCTTTCTAAGGCCTTGGCTAGGGCAGGGTGGAGGCCAATATCTACTACCCTGGGGCCCGGATCGGGCTCTCCCTGCTCTTCCTTGTATACGTGAGCTATTGAGGCTCCTGTCGGCGCCAGTAGGGACTTAAACTCTCTCATCAGATCTGCGAGTTTGACCTTCCTTGTCGGCATTCCCCTGATCCTCCCGTTCCGAAGTTTACCCTCCTAATATAACTGGCGAGTCCAAGCCTGCTCAGAGCATCCTCCACCAACCATTTGAGGCCCGGATCTCCACACGATCTACGCACTTTCCTCTTTCTAACGACTGCTCTAAGCAGCAAGTTACCCTGGCTATCATATACCTCCACTACTCCTTTGATCTTCAACTGCGGGTTCCGGGCAAGCCCGACTCTCACAATCCACGCTTTCTCTCCATCTAGTCCTTCTAGTAGATCTCTAATGTCAACCCACGAGGCGGATCCTCTCCGATAAACTCTGGGAGCCTGCTCTCCCCTGTTAGGGTCTGAAACCACTATCGGACTGCTTTTGCCCGTGTAGACTAGAACTACCGACCTGTATGCATGCTTCCCTGTAAGACTCTTACTAGCCTCTACTTTCAACCTGAAGTGTCCAGCACGCGGGTTTTCCATCGCTAGCACCATCCAGAGGATAAGCCATCGGGGATCCTAATAGTTGACCCCGATAAAACCCTTGGTAGAAAGGGGATGTGTAAAGGTGGAGGGGCCGGACGCGTGGGAACCGGGAAGACTGTGAGGATACACGGGTTGGGGATTAGCGGCTCTTATCTGGCCTGGCGCCTTTCTAGCGAGAGTATCAGTATTAGGGCGTTTGATCCCGCCGCAAATGTTTATTCTAAACCCTGCGGGGACGCTATAACCTTACGGCCGTGGATACGTAGGCTACTAGAGGAAACCAGTGTGATAAAAACTTACGTTAAAAGGTTCATTATTAGGGTTAACGGATCTACGATAACGGAACACAAGGCCGGTGAACCGTACTGGGCTATAGTGGATAAGCACGGCATGATATCCTATTTTAGAAGGGAGGCTGCAAGGAACGGCCTGAAAATAGCCAGGGGATCCCCCGAGCTAAAGCCTAGAGGGCCAGGAGAAATAGCGGTAGTAGATGCTAGAGGGCCCTATGCGCACCCCAGAGAGTCGTGGGTTTATGCGTACCGCATACTAGCCCGTACGGCCAAGTGGCATGGCGACACCGCGATACTAGACTTTTATCCTAGCCTTGGAGGCCTCTACTGGCTGTTCCCAGCGGATTCCGAGGGGACGCTCATAAACTTTGGGGCCGGCTTTCTCAACTCCGGACCTGCCGCCGCCAGGAGTTTCGCTTTTGAGAGGGTGAAAGCCGACATTAATGATACTGTTACTCCTATTGATGAGAGAGCCGCCCCGATAGCGATACTCTCAAACATAGTAGTTGTCGAGAGGGGGATCGTCCGCGTTGGTGAGGCTGGCGGCCTTGTGATATCTTCCGCGGGGGAGGGTAATAGGCCGGGCCTGGAATCTGCCAGGCTCCTAGCAGAGACGGTACTGGCCTCGGACGATCCTGGAGTTTTAGAGAAGCGGTATCGCCGCAATGTATCTCGGTTAGCATCTGAGGCTAGGCTTTCTCGGTCTCTTCTTCAAACCGCCGCCCGTATGGGGGATCGGTTTTCGAGCTTTGCTGGCTCGCTCCCGGACTCGTTCTGGGAAAACTATCTGCAGGGGAGGATTAGTTTAAGGTATCTTCTATCCGTTGCGTTAAGGAAACCTGGTCTGATAAAATATTTCTTATAGTTCTTTTATCTTTTCTATTTTTGCTAGTACTGCGTCTAGAGTTCCAGCTTTACCTTTCCTGCATATAGTATACTCTATCCTGC
>JALSOR010000094.1 GCA_026986415.1 Acidilobaceae archaeon | reverse complement strand
CCCGCGCTCCTAGCCCATTCCAGGACAGCCTCGCCAGCCCTCAGGCTAGCATCGCTAGGCAGGGGATGCGTAGACTCTATCACCTCCAGCCCCGGGATACGCCTACCAGTCCCACGGGGAACAACCACGACACCGCCCTCGACATTACCGTCTAAGACCTCGAGCGCTCCCTCAACCATCGAGAGCGCGCCCTTACCGAACGCTATGAGCACAGGAGGGGTTTCACGATCAGTAGTCCGGCTCTCGGCTAGCACCTTCCTGGTCGAAGGACGGAGGTCTGAGAGCCTGACTATTAAGGGCACTAGACCCTTCAGCTCCCCAACTATACTCTCGTCTAAGGCCAAGAGCTAGCACCCCGGCGCGTCGGCATGTAGGGATACCTGGGAGGACCCCCAGTATCATTTCTTGGCTGTGCGAGTCTATAGTTAATTATTGATACCCGCCGAATAGGATATTCATGCTATTAGGATATATTGTGTCTAGTTTAAAATACCTGGCCGACAATACTATACAGTACATGAAACGGTTTCCACGTCTAAACCCTGAGCGTAAGAGGCAGAGGCTTGATAGTATTGCCGCGCTACGAGATTAGGTGGCATGGAAGGGGAGGCCAGGGGGCGGTTACAGCCTCCATGGTTCTCGCAATGGCGGCCATCTATGAGGGTAAATACGCCCAGGCCTTCCCCGAGTTCGGAGCTGAGAGGAGGGGTGCCCCAGTTAAAGCGTATACCAGGATTGACGACGAGCCTATCAGGACCAGGGAGCCAATACTCCACCCCGATATTGTCGTAGTCCTCGACCCCAGCCTGCCTAAGAAACTGTACCTCGAAGGGGTTAAGGACACGACAGTGTTCGTGGTTAACACTAAGAAGAGTGCTAGAGAGTTTGCCAGCATGCTGGAAGTGCCCGTGGACAGGGTCTACACGGTCGACGCTTTCAAGATAGCCCTCGACATCCTGAAGGTCCCAATAGTTAACACTGCCATGGTGGGAGCCCTAGTAGGAGTAGTACCCATAGTGTCCATTGAGAGCGTCAAGAAGGCCGTCCTAAACACGTTCAGCGGAAAACTTGGACAGGTCAACGTGATGGCCGTAGAACGGGCCTACCAGGAGATAAGGGGGATCGCGAAGGAGGTGAGCGCCTAATGGCGGAGGAGAAGCTCCCAGCCTGGAACGAGCTCCCGCCAGGAGCAGTAGTCATAGAGCCTGGCAATATGGCTGAGAGGTACACCGGGGACTGGAGGGTTTTCAGGCCCGTGATAAACCAGGAGAAGTGTATCCGCTGCCTTCTCTGCTGGGTCTACTGTCCCGACGACGCTTTCAGCATAGTGGAGGAGCCCTATGTTACCCAGAAGGGTAGGAAGTACAAGTTCAGCCTGAAGATAGACTACAACCACTGTAAGGGTTGTGGTATTTGCGTTGAGGAGTGCCCTGTTAAGGCGATAGACTTCGTGGAGGAGGTGAAGTGAAGTGTCAATACAGAAGGAGATAAAGTGGAAGAGGCTCCCTCTAAGCACTAACTATGCGGTCGCGTATGCCGTGAAGGATCTTGACGTTGACGTTGTCGCAGCATACCCTATAACCCCCCAGACGACAGTTGTCGAGAAGATAAGCGAGTTCATAGCGAACGGGGAGCTAGACGCTGAGATGATACACGTTGAGAGCGAGCACAGCGCCCTCAGCGCTACTGTAGGAGCCAGTGCTGCCGGGGCGAGAGCGTTCACCGCCACTGCGAGCCAGGGATTAGAGCTGATGCATGAGATACTCCACATCGCGAGCGGGCTGAGAATGCCCGTGGTGATGTCAGTAGCCACAAGGGCCCTCAGCGCCCCTATAAGCATATGGAACGATTACAGCGACCTCATGAATGCTAGGGACGCCAGCTGGGTCACCCTTATAGTGGCTTCAGCGCAGGAGGCATACGACACTATAGTCCAAGCGTACAAGATAGCGGAGAGCCCAGACGTCATGCTCCCAGTAATGGTCGCCTACGACGGCTACATCATGAGCCACACATACGAGCCAGTACTAGTCCCCGAGGATCCCAGCATAGTGCTCGAGTTCGCCCCGAAGAACTATAACAGGCTGAGGCTAGACCCTGACAGGCCCATGACGTTCGGGACAATAGCCAACCCGGACTGGTACTACGAGTTCAAATACCAGCAGGTAGTCGCGATGAAGAACGCTTATAGGAAGGCCATAGAGGTTGACAAGGAGTTCGGCAAGGTGTTCGGCAGGAGCTACGGTATACTTGAGACGTGCTGTCTCGACGATGCAGACGTGGTCGTGCTAACGTACGGGGGCCTCTACGGCACATTCCTAGAAGCAATAAGAAAGATGCGCGAGAACGGCGTCAAAGTGGGTGCCGCAAGGCTACGCCTATGGCGCCCGTTCCCTGCAGAAGACGTAGTGAGAGAGCTGGGAGGCGCTAAGATGCTTGTCGTGGTAGACAGGGCTATAAGCTATGGAGCCCAGATCAGCGGTCCGGTCGCAATGGAGGTCATGAACGCGTTCTACGGAGACCCTGACGCTCCCAGCATTATGAGCGTCGTGGTCGGCATAGGGCAGAGGACGGTCACAAGCTACACGGTTAGGGAGATCGTGGATTATGCTTTCCGCGTTCTCGAGAGAGGGCGCGTCCCACGGGAGACCCTATACTGGGGAGTTAGGGGTGTGAAGTATGAGTAGCCAGGCTAAAGCTAAGAAGAGGTATTTCAAGACAATCCCCCAGATCCCGAGGATAGAACTGTTCGCCCCAGGCCACGGACTGTGCGCCGGCTGTACGGCTGGAACCATAGTGAGACACCTGCTCAAAGCGGCAGGGCCCAACACGATACTGGTCGAGGCTACCGGGTGCGTAGAGGTTAGCACGACCCTCTACCCGTACACTAGCTGGAGAATCCCGTGGCTACACCTAGCGTTCGAGAATGCCAGCGCTGCCGCAAGCGGTGTTGAAGCCGCTATAAAAGTGCTGAAAAGGAAGGGGGTGCTAGACCCTAACAAGCCGATAAACATAGTAGTACTCGGCGGGGACGGCGGCACGTACGACATAGGATTCCAGAGCCTCAGCGGGATGCTCGAGAGAGGCCATAACGTTATGTACGTGCTATACGATAACGAGGCTTACATGAACACTGGAATCCAGAGGAGCGGTGGAACACCAAAATACGCTTGGACAACGACAACCCCGGCCGGTAAAGTGTGGCCCGGCAACCTAAGAAACAAGAAGCCGATAGCAGAGATCGTCGCAGCACACAGGATACCCTACGTGGCAACCGCGAACCCCGCATACCCGCTAGACATGCTCAACAAGTTCAAGAGAGGCCTAGAGGTTGAAGGGCCAAGCTTCGTACACGTACTACAGCCCTGCCCGACAGGGTGGAGGTTCGACCCACGGTACGGCATTAAGATTGCAAGGCTAGCAACAGAGACGGGAATGTGGATAAACTGGGAGCTCGACCATGGCGAGTTCGACGTCACCGTACCAGTCAAGAGGAGGAAGCCCGTCAGGGAGTACCTTAAAATGCAGGGCAGGTTCAAACACCTGACAGACGAGCAGATAAGAGAAATACAGAGAATGGTCGACGAGGAAGTCGAAAGGATAAACAAGATGGTGGGCCGCGAGGTAATAGGCCCCGTAGAAGCGTAGTCTTTATTCTTTCCCCTCTCCCCAGCGTGGATCCTTAATGTTCATGCCCGGACAGGAGCCCGTATATTTTTCCCCGCTATAACACCTCCAGCACGGGGAACTGGTGGGCTCTGGATGCAGAGGCTTCTAGGCATTGTAGGCGGGCTCAGCCCATACTCGACGATAGTCTATTATAAGGAGATAAACGAGCTCTACAGGAAAAAGACCGGGGAATACCCGGAGCTGCTCCTTGCAAGCATATCCGTGGACAGGGTCTGCAGCTTCGTCCGATCCGGCGACCTGGACGGGCTGGCAGGATACGTTTACAGTGCTGTTAGCAGGCTCGAACGGGGAGGCGCGGAAGGGTTCCTCATAGCGGCGAACACTCCGCATCTCGTAGCGGACAGGATCTCCTCGATGGCTAAGATAAGGTTTCTCAACATTCTAGACAGCGTCTATAGGGATGTCGAACGTATAGGTGCGAGGAGGATCGGCCTTCTCGCGGCAAAGGAGACCGTCGAGAGCCGCCTCTACCACGATTATTTCGAGAAGCGTGGAGTCGAGGTCATAGAACCCTCAAGGCCCGGACTAGAAATCGTAGAGAAAATAGTTGAATCGGTGGTTAACGGGCTAATAGGGCCCGATTATAGGCTGAAGCTTGCTAGCGTAGCCAACAGCCTCATAGCCAGGGGCGCCCAAGCAGTCGTGCTGGGATGCACGGAGCTCCCCATAGTCTTCCAGGGTGTAAGGCTCCCTGTACCAGTTATCGATAGCGTGCATAGCCATGTCAGGGATGCGGTAGAATTCATGATGGGAGAAGGAGAAGAGGCGTGAAAAACTCTCTACTGCGCCATCTTCTTTGTTAGCTTGTAGACCAGGGGGATCAGCATTATTGCGAAGGCTATCGCGACTCCCCAGGCTAGCCTCTCCATGACGACTATCGTGCCGGCGTACTGCTCGAATATGGCGGAGAGTCCTACCATTATGAATAGCACGTAGAAGAGGAACTTTCCATACCCGATATAGTCTGAGAAGGACTGGTATTTTTCTAGGTGCTCGAAGAGCGTGTTCGTTATTATTGCTCCGAGGGCTATCACCACGAAGCCTAGTATGAGGGTGTAGACGAGGTTGCCGTTTATCTCCATCATGTTTAACGCTATTGTTATTATCACGGCGACCATGCCTACGAGCACGGTGTTCCGTAGCAGGTCGCCTATAGGCTTGCTCTCCTCTGAGAGCCCCTGCTTGACCGTGGTCCCTATGAAGTCTGCTAGCAGGTTAGTCATTAGGATGCCGTAGAAGAGTACTACTATGCCTCCCAGGAGTTTGGGCAGATAGTATACTATACTCTTGATAACGTCGAACGCTGGGCCGGTGAACGTCATGTATGGGAGGGCGATTATGAGCGATATGACGAAAACATAAGCTTTAACGATGCCTCCGGTGAAGTCTGCCAGGCTGAAACCGTACTCGGAGTACTTCTTACCGATAACGGTATTACTGATAGGTTTCTCGACGAGCTTCCGGATGGCAGAGCTTGTTGCTTTACCTATAATATCGCCCACAATATAGCCGGCGATAAGTATCACGAGTATAGCCACAACCTTGGGGATCGCGGCTATAATCTCGTTTGCAGCGTTACTTGCAGCCCCGCTGATGGACGAGCCTAATGCTAGCGCGAAGATCTTTAATGCTACGGGCGTGCCCCCACTCATTACGTATCACCTCCCCTCTACACTAGTAATTATGTAAAAGTACTATAAGGGGTACAGTATTAAAATCCATGTGCCCCCACGGTTTACCCGTAGGCATTATTAGCCTGTCAAGCGGGGGATGAGGAGCTCGGCGTACCTGAAAGTGCAGCCTTAAAGGAAGGCTGCCGGGCGAGATGATGAGGGTCTTGAGTGCCGACCCTTCCAGACCCGGCCCGGAGGCGTATTCTCCAAGCAGTAGGAGCCCTCCACAGGGAAGACCCGGTGTTCAACGTTTAAACCTCCAGGCAAAACTCTAGCCTTCCACGGGTCTCCCCGGCATGGAGAGCGTCCCCTGCGATGAGAGAGAAGGCTACAGGATATGCGGGGTCCCTGTTAAGGCTACCGTGTGGAGCGATCTGGACCCTGATAGTATTAAGCATACAGTAAGAGTATACACTATCAACATGGAAATGCTCTACTGGGCAATAAAGTACTCCTGGTATAGGGAGACACTCTCGCGTGGATGCACCACGGCGGACGGGAAATGGGTCCAATGGGCCGTCTCAAAGATACACGGTGTAAAGGTAGACCATATTCCGGGCAGCCTGCTGGTACCAAGAATACTGGAGCACGCGGCGGGGCGTGGAGAAAAGGTTGTCTTCATAGGAGACACTCCAAGCACGCACGAACGGGCGAGGAGGGTGCTAGAGGAAAAATACCCTGGCATCCTCCTAGGCTTCTACGATCCTGGAAGGATTACCCTGGAAGACGCGGAGAACGGGACTATCAGGGAGGAGATTATCGCTAGAATAGCGGGATTCCTGCGGGACGAGGACCCGGTCTACGCATTCTTCACCCTCAGCCTACCGGTTCAGGAGAGAGTCATAGACCTAGTATATGGGCGCGCGGCGGTGGGAGGGCTCAAGATAATGGCTGGAGTGGGAGGCACGCTGCGCATGCTGGCAGGACTCGAGAAGCCCGCCCCTAAACCGGTTAGGAGTCTAGGTTTAGAGTGGCTGTGGAGGCTGGTCCAGAACCCTAGGAGGCTGGGTAAGGTCGAGAGGAGCCTCAGGGCGATGATATGCGTTATAGGAGAGGCGATAAGGGGAAAACAGCAGGGGTAGGCTGGAGAAGAGGGTTTACTGGAAGGTGACCTTCCTGTCCTTGAGGCTCCTGTTGAGCAGGTCGGCGTGCTCGAGTGTTACGTGGTACTCTGTCAGTTTCTGTAGCTTGAGCTCGCCGCCCTCAATGGCCACCTTGTTCACGTAGACTTTGCCCTCGTCGAAGCCGACAGTGTATACGAAGAGGTCTTTGCCCTCGAGATACTTCTTTATCTCCTCGTCTGCGATAGCCTCTTTCACGCCGCCAGCAGCGAAGATCCTCACGTGGAACACTATAGCGCCGGGAACGTTCTCCTTAGCCATGGCCTTCAGTAGCTTGACGAAGCTCGCCTTGACCTGGTCGATGGGGCTCTCACCGCCGAACTGGAGTAGCACTACCTGAGCGTTGAAGTCCTTCAGCCTCTTAGCAATCTCCTCCTCGTTCTTACCTAGCTCGACCATGAAGTGGTAGGTGACACCGCCGCTGTAGTCGATGAAGGCGGCCTCGGTAGCGGTGGCTATACTGCTGCAGATAATGTTCTTGGGTGCTACTACTGCTAGCTTGTTTATGTTCAGGTCAGCTATGGCCTTACCGACCATCCTGCCGGTTAGAGCCCTGAGATATATCTCCTCCTCGAAGGTTGTGAGCGGCATTCTTTCTCTCACCTCCTCCGGTTTCCGTCTCGGTTTATTGTTTAACAGCGTTAAACCCCTTTTTCCGTAACCTACATATTTGCACAGACGGATCACTTATAAATAGCAATCCGGTAATATTAGATTATTATTAGAATAGTAATGATATAATGGGGAGGAGAAGGGAGAAAAAGGTTTGTCAGTATGGCGCCTTAGATCGTCCCGGCAGCCTTGAGCCTCTTCGTTACTTCCTCCTCTACAACGCTCAGTATATCCTTGCACTGCTCGACAAGGTTGGCTAGCATTGGGACTGAAAGAGTGACGAGCTTCTTCGCTCTACCCCGGCCGCCCTGAGGTTTCACCTTGGCGGTCTCCACGATACCGAGGCTTTCGAGTTCGTTAACGACCTTTAAAACCATCGGGTAGCTTATTCCCAGATTCTCGCTTAGCTCCTTCATTGTTGCGCCTCTGTCCAGCTTCAAAAGTATCTCTACCAGCCTAGCCGCTAGATCCGCGTCGGGAACCTGTTTGCACTTCATGAGGCTCTTCAAAGACTGGCTTAGGCTCGCCTTATATGTCACTTTCTCTCACCCGTTAGATTCCAATCTATATTTCTCATCTAACTTAAAGATGGGGCGAGGTTTATATATTTTCTAGAAGTTTATAAACCTCGATAGTATTACCTGTATAAGTGTTAAAACATACCTTGGATGTCAGACAATTATAATTTAGTGTACGTTAAGCATCCCACTATTAGCGTATCAAATATTCTATTAAAACCGGGATATCAGACCTTCTAATGGTGGCCACCATGCGGGCCGAACCAGAGGGCGACGATCTAACAAGTATGGCGGGGAAAGCGGTGAAGACTGTTGGCCAGGCCCTGCAATTCATGGAGCCCGGCCCCATCCTCAGGGGGCCTCCAGGAGGGCCCGTCGACGTGCCAGTATTCTACGAGGGCGTTCCCCTAGACATTATACACTATGATCCATACCGTAAGGCTCCTAGCCCGAAGGGGAGGCCCGTCCATTACCCTGCCGAGGTTGACGAGCACGAGGTTAGAAGTATTATCGGCAGGGTACTAAGAGAGTCTTATGCTCTCATGGGGGCAGAATATAGGGAACCCGAAAAAGCTTGGATTGTCCCTGTAGCGTGGCGGAATCTTATAATATTACATGTTAGGGTCTCATGGGACGGCGGCGGCCTACTCCCCGACCCAGGACTCGAGGCGAGGCTTAGGAGAATTGTCTAGCAGGCGTGGGGATCGCGTGGCCTCTTTGACGCGGTTACTGCTATGGCTCCTGAGGGACAGGATGCTGCTAGCACTGCTCATACTATACGCTATACTGTGGCTTGCCAGTCCCGGGCTCATGAGAGAGTCCTATGAATACCCTGACTATGGCGTGCTAAGCCTGGTAGCAGCCCTTATGGGTGGAAGCCTGTTCCTCGACGCGTCGGGGCTGCTCGCAGAGGCTGCTAGGAGGATTGTTGTGAGGGGCGGGAGGTTCCCATTCCAAATGTTCCTCCTTGCGGTCGCCCTCATGTCAATCCCGGTTTTGAACGATGCCGTTGTTTTCGTTAGTGTACCCCTAGCCCTCTCCCTGGCAGACATGGTTGGGATAGAGAGGGGTATAGCTGCTGCTTACACCGTGTCTGCGGTCAATATCGGTTCGAGTATGAGCCCTATCGGTAACCCTCAGAACATTATAATTACCCACTACTACGGGCTGTCTCATGCCGGCTACCTGGCTCTAGCGGTCAAACTGTACCTTATACCCTTGCTGCTCCTAGTCGGCCTGTCCCCCAGGCCCAGGGGCCGCGTAGCTCCGTGTAACCCCCCGCCTGTAAGGGTTAGGCGTAAGCATGCTATCCTAGGCCTGGTCAACGTTGCGGCCGCCCTGATACTAGATATTATAGGGCGCCCTGTCCTCGTGCTACCCTTAACCATCGGCACCCTACTCTTAGACCTGCAGGTAGCCGCGGGCTATGATTTCAGAGTTTTAATGGTGTTATGGCTAGCATATGCCGATCTCAGAAGCCTTAGCCTACTACTGCACCTGAGCCCGCTGGAGGGTGTCAAAGCGTATCTTGCCGCCTACGGGTTGAGCCAGCTGGTTTCCAATGTGCCCGCAACAATCATCCTGTTAGGGTCTAGCTGGGTCCCACTAAGCCTTGGGGTCAACCTAGGAGGCCTGCCCCTCCCCCAGTCCAGCATTGCTAATCTTATAGCTCTGAGGCTCTCAGGCCTCAACCCTAGAAGGTATGTGAGGGTGCTAGCACCGTTAAGCCTTATACTCTTCGCGTACGGGATTCTAGTTTCAATACTCTACTAGGATGAGCCGGGTTCTCCCCGGGTGGCGGCTAAACGGTTATTCGCCCCTTCTCGGGAGATAAGTGTTATAGTGTGGGTGGGGGGATGATAGGCCAACACCTATCCCGAACAGCATCCTAGCTGGAGGTGGGCGTTCCCTGCGGATGGACCCCCGCCCGGCCCGATGCTTACCCTCTAGCGTGGAAGTAGACTAGGAACGCTATTTCCAGTAGTATGACTATCGCGGCTATAGCAGTTACAAGATCCCTATCCCTAACGCTTACAATAATGTAGGAGGCGACTATTGCCTGGGGTAGGAAGGCGATCGCCAGTGCTACACTGCCACATATCCTCTCGCCCCCAACTAGTCCTGCTA
>JALSOR010000093.1 GCA_026986415.1 Acidilobaceae archaeon | reverse complement strand
TTGAGATCTCGAGCCCGTAGAAGAATATGGGGAACAGTACTATCCAGAAGATGGCCCCCTTACTCCTGGGCAGGGATTTGAGGAGCGTGTAGGTCTCGCTTAGAACCCTGTGTATACTGCCCAACCGGCCGTGTCACCCCGCAAGACTGGAGCCTGTGAGGCGGAGGTAGACCTCTGCGAGGCCCGGCCTGGAGAGTGTGAGGCTCCTAACCCTGGCCCCCAGACGGGTGAGCCCCTCCACCACTGCTGGCAGGTCCCTGTCCGGGTCCTCTGACGAGTAGCGTAGCATCTCCCCCTCCCTCTGGGAGAGCCTCGCCCCGCCTAGCGTGCCGGGCGGGCTCTCCAGCGGCTCCTCTAGCCTTACCAGTATGCTCGCGGGGGGAGCGTACTGTTTGATGAGCCTCTCAGGCGGGCCCTCGGCCGCGATCCTACCCTTATAGAAGATCAGCACCTTGTCCGCGTGCTCTTCAGCGTCAACAGCTATATGCGTGCTGGCAACAACCAGCCGGTCCCCGGAGAGCCTCCTCACCAGCGTCCACAGCTCCCTCCTCGCCGCGGGGTCGAGCCCGCTCGTCGGCTCGTCCAAGACCAGGATTCTAGGGTCCCCCATAAGTGCTGACGCTATTATCAGCCTCTTCCTCATCCCTCCGCTCAGCTGGGTGGGCCTCTTCGACGCGTGGGCCTCCAGCCCTACAGTATCGAGAAGCCTCCTAGCACGCCTCCCAGCCTCGCGGAACCCCATGCCGCGGAGGAGGCCGGTCCAGACAAGGTATTCCAGCACCGTAAGATTCCTTACACGGGGCGGCTCCTGGGGGGAGTAGCCGATGCACCTCCTCGGAGGCAGCCTGGGCCCGCTCCACATGTCGTGCCCGCACACTACGATCCTACCCTTGGAGGGTCTCAGGGCTCCTGCGATCATCTCGAGCGTGGTCGTCTTCCCGCTCCCGTTCGGGCCCATAAGCATTACTATCCCACGGTCGGCCTCGAAGGTGACCCCCCTGACAGCAGTAGTACCGTCAGGATAGGTCTTCCAGACGTCTTCAACCCTGAGAAGGGGCATAACGGCCCGCCACTACAATACTAATCCCTACTTGGCGGTCTTATACGAATATGGGGGAAACCCCTGGAACTGTGAGAACCGAGAACCGCGGCACCATAACATGCACGCCTCCGAGCCAGCCCATGGACGGGCCCTGCTGAAAAACAGTGCTCCGGGAACTGTGAAGGCGGGAATAAAACAATACTAGTGATCCCGGGGGGAGAAGAGGAGTAGGGGGTAGGGGTTTACCAGTACGGGTATGAGCCCTTGGGTATCTGCTCGCCGACCTGGCCGGCGATCTTTATGCTGGGCTTCAGGGTCGGCTTGCCGGGCTCCCACATGGCGGGCGTGGCCTCGTCTGGGTGCTCGCGTAGGTACTGGAGGGCTCTGATCTGGCGGAGCAGCTCGTTAACGTTCCTGCCCATGTTCAGGTTGACGACCTCGAACGCCTGTATTACACCGTCAGGGTCTATTATGAACCTCCCCCTATAGGCCACGCCAGCATCCTCCTTATACACGCCGTACATCCTGGCAACCTTACCGGTCGGATCGCTACCCATCAGTATTTTCAGCCTATCCTTCAGCAGGGGCTCGAGCTTCACCCAGCCCCTGTGGTCGTACACGCTGTCAGTGCTCATCGAGAGAACCTCAACATTCATCTTCTTGAGCTCGTCAAGCACACTATTCATAGCGGCAAGCTCGGTGGCACACACGAACGTGAAATCCGCTGGATAGAAGCACAGCACCAGCCACTTACCCTTATAATCGCTCAGCCTAACCTTCCTAACCTCGTCGTTCACAGGATCATACGCTTCAACCTCGAAATCAGGAGCCTTAACACCAGGCTGTATCACAACCCTCTCCTCAACACTCATCCATATATCACCTCCCAACCATCACACTCCAACAATACAATATAGAAACAACTTCTACATAAACCTTTCTATAGACCAACAGGAACACCCCACGCAAAACAAATAAACCACCAACAACCAAACCAACAAACCCGGCAAAGAGCGGCCGTCGTCTAGCCTGGACTAGGACGCCGGCCTCCCAAGCCGGCGATCCCGGGTTCAAATCCCGGCGGCCGCACCACCACTTCTCACCCAGCTACCAGCCATCCTGGACAGGCACTCCCACCATTGTATTTGCCTGTAAGTATCGGTATTCTTGTGTAAGCCGGGATGGTTTGTATAATCATTTTACACTCCCAGCCCCCAGGCTAAAAGCAAAACATAAATAGTACTACAGGCATGAGAACAACAACGAACACAACAAAACAACACCAACCAAACAAGAAGAACACTACAACAGA
>JALSOR010000092.1 GCA_026986415.1 Acidilobaceae archaeon | reverse complement strand
GGTCTCCTGCTGGGAGGTCTCCTGCTAGGCACCGCCTATTCACCTCTGGCCTTTGATCCAAGACTCCTTGCCTAGATAAGGCTGGCGCATTGTCAGGGCTATCCTCAGCGTGCCGGTTCTTTTCGTGTGCTTGCTGATCTGGACTATCCTGGCCCGTACTATATCTTTCGTTTCAACGATCCTGCCCGTTTTCACGCCGCGGAATCCCCTCCTTTCAGGAAGATATTCTACCTGCTCGTCCATTATCTGGCTTTTATGGATAAACCCGTCAATAGGCCCTAGGCTGATAAATATTCCCGGCTGCCGCGCGTCTCTCACTATACCCTTAACAACTTCTAGCATTACAGGCTTAAACGCTAGGACTCTAAATCTAACCCTATAGAACGTTCTAGGATCGCCGGGGAGCGGAAGAATTATTCCGTCACTAACAACGTGTGCGTCCAGTACTGCAAGTATCAGGCCTATTTCTGGGTCGATAGAGCCTTCTAGGTTGTTTCTGAGCTCGGTGAGAACGAGCCTGTTAATATTATTATCGTTCAGCGACGGTATTATGCCTATCCAATCCTCTACTTCGACGAGCGTGTACAATCCCTCCCGCACCCCATGGTAGAGCGGTCGCCAGGAAATTTTTAAATTGAGCTGTAATCCTATGGACTGGAACGCTTAGAGTGTACTGTAGTGTGTCTTCCCATGCGGGCCTATATGGTTTCCCAGTCGGTTTCCAGTCTCGACTCGCTCTCACGATAGTAGAGTGTGGGGATTCCTGCTAGGCGTAACCGACCTCTGAGCCGTTTATCGCATGTGGCGACAACAATGCGACGTCCCATGCTTTTCAGCGTAACAGCGCACCTATAGACTACATCGTCGGTTTTGCCCTGGCCGCACTCGATAACGGGCCATCCGAGCCTAGCCGCTAGTTCAAGGGCCTTCCTAGCAGCTCTAGCGAGAGAGGGTTTACTACTAGATGCCAGCATGTTAAGCTCACCGACTACGCTTGACGGTATAAGGGGCGCGTACGGGGCGGTTAGTGCTTCGATTATCTGGGACGGGGCTATGAGGCCTTTGGCGATGTATACTAGAAAGTTAGTGTCTACTAGCAGGACGAGTCTTCTATCCGGCAGTTTCTCTAGAGCCTCACGAACCCCCAGCCTATTAGTCTCCACCTTCCGTGGACCCTCCTGCTTATCGCTATCCGGGCGCCATCCCATGCTACTAGGGGCCTCCTGAGTTTAGCCTCGAAAGTATCCTTGCCGACCGCCGTGGTTACGCCTAGGGTTATCCCTGTACCTACTGTTAGCATTAGCATTTCTCCTTTCCGTATCGGCTCTACCTTAACGGTTTCTTTCAAGCCGACGACCTTCTCCAGCAGGTTATACTCCACCCTGATATGGTCTAGTGTCGGAGGTAGTTTTCCTGGGAGGCCTACAGCGTTTCCTACGAGATTGTCGGATTTTGTCAGGGCAGGATCGAGCTTAGTACCTATAGCTACGAGGCCGCCCGGCTTGGCCTCTTCAACCTCTATATTGCCAAAACGGAGGCTAGTTATCTCAGTATAAAGAGGCTCGTATTCTATTCTGCCCCCAGGCTTTCGAACCATGAGCCCGGGCCTTATCTCAATCTCCTGTCCGACCCTGAAGACCCCGTGCATTATGCCTCCGCCTATCACGCCGCCCACAAGCTTTTCGGGCGGGGTCCCGGGCTTGTTTACATCGAAGCTTCTGGCCACGAACATGAGAGGCGGGGAGTCGAGATCCCTCTCGGGCGTAGGCACAAGCGTTTCTATGGCCGCGAGTACCGCGTCAATATTGGCGCGTTTTAGCGCGCTAACAGGGATTATTGGGGCATTCTCTGCTATAGTGCCTTTGACGAATTCTTTTATCTCCTTATAGCTCTCCCGGGCCCGTTCGGGGCTTACAACGTCAACCTTATTCTGAACGATAATAATCTTATCAATACCAATTATTTCCAGAGCGACAAGGTGCTCACGAGTCTGAGGTTGCGGGCATGGCTCATTGGCCGCGATAACAAGTATTGCGGCATCCATGAGAGCAGCGCCGGAAAGCATTGTTGCCATAAGTATCTCATGGCCTGGAGCGTCAACATATGAGAGCCTCCTCCTGAGTTTAGGCGTGGCGCTAGGATCACACTCGCAGACAGGCTCCGGGCTGAACTTGTCGGGAAAACCGCATCCTTCGCATTCCCATACCTCGCCGTCAGCATAGCCTAGCTTGATAGTCATCCCGCGCCTTATCTCCTCGCTGTGCCTCATAGTCCAGACTCCTGTTAGGGCCTGCACGAGTGTTGTCTTGCCATGGTCTACATGGCCGACAACGCCAATGTTCACTTCTGGCTGTCTTTTTTCTGCTGTGCTCACTACCAGTTCCACCCCTTCTAACGATAAGAAGCATACAGGAGCATTAAAGCTAAGCGTGGACCGATAACGTTGTGTGGTGTTGGAGAGAAACAATCAATAGAGGTTCAACTATTTGTTTTCGTAATATATTATAACGTTGAGCTGGGCCAGCGCGGTTTTCCTCCGCTCGCCGCGTGGGTCGGGTATCGTGTTACCCCTTACAGTCTTCCTCCTACGCTCTCCCTTCCTCCTAGGCCTGTAGCCTGGGGGGCCAGACAGTAGAACCTTCTTTTTCACGCTGCCAGGAACGCCAGGATGCATGGGGAACCCTGTAGCGTCGCTACCGCCACGTATCTTAAGTTTAAGGCCGTCGTACCCTATTATTGAGCCGTCGAAAATCTCTCCTATTCGTAGCCCGGCCAGTTTTATGGCGGTACTCTCGTCAACCGCTATCTGCCACGCCTTAGCCCTGAAAGCCTCAGCCTCGGCTTCCAGGTCTCCGGCAACCTCGCCTAGGAGTTCCATGCTGACCTTTACAGTGTCTTCAGGGACGTTCTCATCGATGACAACCTTGAACGGCACGTTAGTCTTCTTGTCCTCGCTCTTAAAGCGGAGTGTTAGGACGCCAACTTCTCTGAGTGACAGTGCATCGGCAAGCTTGGGGTTGACTTTTGCTATGGGGAGCTCTGTTCTCTCCTTGTCCTTGGTCTTAACCATAGTGTCCTTGAGCGGGATATCCTCGTCTCCCACAACTTTTACTTTAACAGTCTTGTCCCCCGCTTTAGGGTCAGATATGACTACTCTTAAAGGTGGTCTCTCCTCGTATACCATTCCAGCCCTACCTCCTATTCTCCCCGGTGGTCAGACGGCCCCCTGGAAGTCTTAGAGTCTATATGGGGCCCTGCCACCAGGTTTTCCCTCTTACCGTGTTCCAGGGTCTGGAGTAGACGCACCTAAATTAACGTTACCGTGAACCCTACCATTAGAGAGGGTGCATGGGGGCATGTCTAAAAATAGCGGTGATAATAGGAGGCTCAGGCAGCCTATAGTTGTAGTGCTCGGCCATGTAGACCATGGCAAGACAACACTTCTCGACAAGATCAGGAGGACCGCTATAGCCGCAAAGGAGGCGGGAGGGATAACACAGCATATCGGGGCGAGTCTGGTTCCTGCCGATGTTATAGAGAAGATCGCAGAACCTCTAAAAGAAATAATACCTATAAAACTAATAATACCTGGACTACTCTTCATAGATACTCCAGGACACGAGCTCTTCTCGAACCTTAGAAAACGAGGGGGCAGCGTGGCCGATTTTGCCATACTCGTAGTAGACATCATGGAAGGATTCCAGCCCCAAACATACGAGGCGCTAGAACTGTTAAAGGAGAGAAGGGTACCATTCCTAGTCGCGGCCAACAAGATAGACAGGATTCCCGGCTGGAAGCCACAGCCCAACGCGCCGTTCATCGTGTCGATAAAGAAGCAGGACCCGCAAGTGCAGAATCTCCTCGAACAGAAAGTTTACGAGCTAGTAGGAACACTCTACGAGCAGGGCATTCCTGCAGAGCTATTCACGAGAATACGCGACTTCACAAAGGCAGTCGCGATAGTCCCGGTATCGGCGAAAACTGGCGAGGGGATACCAGAGCTACTAGCAGTACTGGCAGGCCTAACACAGCAGTATCTCAGGAAACGTTTACGTTATGCTGAAGGACCCGGGAAAGGGGTAATTCTAGAGCTAAAGGAGCATCCGGGCCTTGGAACCGTTGCGGATACTGTAGTGTATGATGGGGTTTTAAGAGTAGGGGACACAATAGTCGTGGGCGGGAAGAACGGACCTATAAAAACCACTGTGAGAGCCCTACTCATGCCAAACCCGCTTCAGGATATTAGAAGTAAGGAGGCTAGATTCAAGGTTGTAGACGCAGTATACGCTGCCTCAGGGGTTAGAGTCGCCGCTCCAGGCTTAGAGGAGGCTATCGCCGGCTCGCCGCTTATCGTCGCGAACACGGAGGAAGATCTTAAGAGAGCCCTAGAATCTGTAAGAAAGGAGTTGGAAGAGCTGAGAATTAGGACGGATAAGACAGGCGTTGTTGTTAAGGCTGATACTCTCGGAACCCTAGAAGCTTTAGTGGAGGCCTTAAAAAGAAGGAATATTCCTGTGAGGATCGCTGATATAGGCCCCGTAACTAGGACGGACGTTATCGATGCCAGTATAACAAAGAAACATGACAGATATCTTGGCGTCATATTGGCTTTCAACGTGAAGGTCCTACCTGAGGCTATGGATGAGGCTAAAAGGCTTGGAATAAAAATATTTCAGAACAATGTTATTTACAGGCTTCTGGAAGAGTATGAGGAATGGGTACAGGAAGAGAAGAAGAGAGCTAGAATAGAAAGCCTCAATCAGCTGGTGAGACCTGGAAAGTTTAGAATACTCGAGGGCTACGTGTTTAGAAGAAGCAACCCTGCAATAGTCGGCGTCGAAGTGCTGGGAGGCGTCATAAGGCCCGGCTACCCTGTAATGGACTCGCAGGGGCGCCCTCTAGGCAGGATACAGGCTATAAAGGATAGAGATAGAAGCCTGGAGGAGGCTAGGCTGGGCCAGGCGGTTGCCGTCTCAATACAGGGGAGGATACTGATAGGGAGGCATGTTGATGAGGGAGACATACTCTACACGAATGTTCCTGGAGAGCACGCCTACCGCATACTAACAGAGTTCAAAGACCTGGTAAGTAAGGACGAGCTAGACGTGCTAAAGGAGATAGCTAGAATAAAGAAGCAGCAGGGAGATCAGGCGTACAAGCGCGTACTGTTAAAGCTCAGACTAGGGAAATAGGTTAGAGGCATTTTTCATAGTCCGGTACTATGTCGTCCTCGGAGAACACGACTTTGAACTCTCTCTCGAAGCTCTCAACACTATCACTAGCATGCACGACGTTATCCTGTATTGAGAGTGCGAAGTCCCCTCTAATAGTTCCAGGCTGGGCTTTCCTGCCGTCCGTGGACCCTATCATTAGCCTGACAACACTTATAGCCTCGTCTCCTTCGAGCACCATTGCGACGATGGGCCCGCTTGTAATGAAGTTCACAAGATCATTATAGAACGGCTTATCCCTATGCACACTATAGAACTCTCTAGCCTTCTCCTCGGAGAGCCAGAGCATCTTTAGAGCCCGGAGCTTCAAGCCCTTCTTCTCAAACCTTGATATGACCTCTCCTATAAGGCCGCGCCTCACACCGTCAGGCTTAACAAGGACCAGGGTTCTCTGTTTAGCCACCGTCTACCACCTCCATATGAAAATAATAGGCGACGCCTATTTCCAGGAAGCCTTAGACTTCTTTACCCATGCGAGCTTCGAGGGTTTCCTGCGGAGCTTGAGATAGTTCTTGTAACACTTACTACTACAGAACCAGAGAACGTCCCCCCTGCGTGTCACGAACATTATGCCTGTACCGGGCTCTATAGGCCTCCCACAGTAGCTGCAAGTTCTCATCTTAGGCATGCCATATCACACTCCGTATCGCAAATGGCCATACCAGGGGACTTAATAGTTTTAATCTTCCACGGCTAGGCTAGTGGAGACTGGTGGGAGGCTTGTCGAGACCTAGGCACAGAGAGGATACAGGGGAAAGCGTGATAGAGTGCGGAGGCCAGAAGGTGAATATTATCGAGGAGATAGGGTATCCAGCAGAAGTCATACAGATAATAGGAAGGACAGGGGTTGCCGGAGAGGTCACACAGGTTCGCGTACGAGTACTAGAGGGAAGAGACAAGGGTAGGATCATAACGCGTAACGTTCTAGGAGCCGTCAGAACCGGCGATATACTCATACTAAGAGAAACCGAGAGGGAGGCAAGGAAGCTCAGCAGGAGGAGGCGCTAGCCTCTCCCGCACAGCTATTCTTTACGTAACTTAATAATCCAGGGGGATTCTCGCTTATCGATTTTTATAACGCCCGACTTTTCAAGCTCGGTAAGGTAGCCTACAAGTGTTCTGGCTTGAACGAAAGACGCTATCGAGGGTTCAACCCCGTAAACCTCTCTTAGAAGGGAGTCTAGGGTCACTCTCCCCTTTTTGGCTACTCTCGATAGTATAATATAAGATCTATTGCACCTTTCTATTGTAGATCTAAGTAGAGGATTAAAGGCCTCTTCTCTCCGGATTTGCCCCCCATGCCCGGGACGTATATTACTCCATTTTTCCAGTAAAACTTTGAGGATAGACTGCCTGTACTCTCGGAAATCAATTATTGTGGGCCTAGTGTTCGGGAGTATTGTGTCCCCCGAGAACAGCTCGTCCCCTATAATATAGCATACATGATCTCGTGAGTGGCCCGGACATTCGATTGTCTTAATCCCAAGCTTCTCTACGATATTGCATGTCTCTTCGAGGAAGTGCACGTTGTGCGATCGTTCAAGTGCTTCCGCTACAGTTTCGTATCGCGCGTTGAATATATCTGCTACTGTCAAGGCTTCACGGTCGTCTTCAAGTCCCATGGCGCGTAGGATTTCAGTGAAATAAGATTTATAATATTTAATTATTATATTGTATGTCCTTTTCGACATGCACACGTTGAGCCCTCTAGATCCAGCTAGACCCATCACATGGTCCCAATGCCAATGTGTTACCAGCACCCACCCAGAACTTGGCGGTCTAGCGAATTCTGACTTCGCGCCCGCATCAACCGCTATTTCCAGGTCCCCGATACGGACTAGATAGTAGTTCGAAGCTTCACTGAGCGGAAACTCTAATGTTTCCACACGCTCTATAGTAACACTCAACATTGACCACCAGGAGTGTAGTATGTATGGCGAAACCACGTGGGTGTATGTGAATTCTTGAGAAACTATATACTCTAGTATTGAACAGTACATTAATGCCCATTAGAATAACATATGTAGATTAGAGCCTGGATCTTCTAGGTGTAACGGGAAATGGTCGATTTCGAGTTTACAGAGGATCAGAAAATCTTCAGGGAGGCTGTCAGAGAATTTCTAAGCAAGCATCTAGCCCCCATATGGGATAAGATAGACGAGGAGCACAGGATACCTACCGATCTAATATATAGGATGGGAGAGCAGGGATTCTTCGGCATACCAGTCCCAGAAGAATATGGAGGCCAAGGAGGCGATTTCGTTAGCGCAGCCATAGCTGTAGAGGAAGTGGCCTACCATGACCCATCGGTAGCAGTAGCGGTATACACGCTCCTGAACAACGCATGGCCCTTCATACTCTCACTCTACGGTACGGACGAGGCAAAACAGACCATACTACCGCTAGTAGGGAACGGGAGGGGATTCTTCGGTATAGCCTCAACAGAGCCTCATGGCGGGAGCGACGTGGCGGGTACAAGGACCAGGGCGGAGCGTCGCGGTGACAAGTACGTTGTTAACGGTGAAAAAATATTTATCAGTGGTGTGAGAGAGGTCATGGAGCAGCTAGAACTGGGCGGATGGTATCTTATAACAAGAACGGGCACGCCAGAATCCAGGCACAAGGGGATCTCGGGCTTCGCCTTTATAGGGAACAATAGGGGGGTAAAACCTGAAGGCCTAGAATACTCTATACTCAACACTATAGGCAGACACGGAATATCCACCGGCATGCTGACATTCAAAGACGTCGAAATACCGGCCAATATGCTGGTAGGACAGGAAAACAGGGGGTTCTACTACGCTATGGAAGGATTCACACTTGCAAGAATACTAGTCGCGGCGGCAAACATTGGAGCGGCAAGATGGGGGCTAGAGCAGGCTATAGAGTGGGCCCGCAATAGGAGAATGTATGCTGAAGAGAAGCCTATCTCCAGCTTCCAGGGGGTAAGCTTCCCTATAGCCGAAGCTGCAATGGAGCTCGAAGCGGCAAGACTCCTCGTATATGAGGCTGCATGGATGGCGGACAGGATATATATTAAGAAGGAGCCCGGACTGAAACCCAAGGATCTAAACTTCTATTCTGCTAGTGCTAAACTGAAGGCAGTGCAGACCTCCTTCAAAGTACTATCAACAGCTATGATGGTCTTCGGCGCGAACAGCTATGTCAAGGAGACAAACATTGCGAGGAGCTTCATTGGAGCGTTATCCTACTATGTCGGTGCGGAAGGGGCGCAGAACATTATGAAATATATTATTGCTAGGGAGATAATCGGGAGAGAATATGTCAAGTAGAGCAATATTTCTCATAATATTTTTTAAAGAACGAGTCACATTCGGAGACCAGGCGTCTAGCATATAGGCTGCCCTTCTCGGACGCTCTCAGGAGGTTCTCTATATTCATGCATACAAGTCTTGACAGTTTATCCTCGCTATTTAAGCCGTAAGCGGCAAGCGTCTCCTCTCGAGTTACCTTCTTGTATATTGTTCTCGTGAACGGGAGGAAATCGTCTAATCCAACTTGTTTTATAAATATTCCAGATTTATTTATTATAATTTTAATATTTTTTGATAATTCATATTCCGTCTCATATTCACCTTCAGGAGGGGCAGAGCACAGGAGCAGATCCAATCCATTGAGGCCTTCACACCTACATCTCGGCATGATAATAACACCTCCAAACCACATATACGTTGGATCGGACAGTACAGTTTAATGGTGTGTATAGCGTTTGAAAGGTCCTATTAGAGAGAGGAAGGAGGAGAGGATTTTCACAACCAGAGCAAGTGTATCTTTGGCCGTATTAAATACTATTATTAATAATATTGAAGATATTATAGAAGAATATAATTTAAATATTAATGATTTAAGTCTACGTTGGGGCAGCGTTGATAGCATACTGAACCCTTCTGAAAATATTTATATTAAAATATATTATAAATATAATTTAAATATAAATAAAAATATAGATATAGATAATATTAATATAAATATAAGCATAAATGAGGGATATGGCGACATGGGATTTCTAATGCTATACGATCTAGTTGAGAAAATCATACTCCAGGATGCTTTTGAATATGCAATTAAGGCTTCGTATACAACTAGAACAGGAATAGAATTTATATTCTATTATTTGGATGACGGAAGAATAGCAATGTTTGAGGGGGAGTATCACAGGGTTAGGCTACCCAAGGTTAGGGCTGTAGCTTCGATTCACACCCACCCGGAGGGTGCCTGTGGGCTTTCAAAGCAGGACATAGAGTCGGGTCTTGATCTACTGGCAGAAGGGGGACTCCTCTTAGGCGCAGCCACGACCAGCTGTATGGCTGTTATGAGGAGGAGGTTTATGGTTAGCGAGGAAGATTATTTAAAAATAAAAGAATATTTATTAAATAAAAAAATTAATTTTAAAAAACTGGATACGGTCGTGTTCAATGTGATTAGATATTAAGTTTAAACCGTCGCGGCACACAATTCCGCCACCCCCGGGGGAGGTGCTAGGAGTGGATACTAGAAAATACAGGGGTATAAGGTCGGTACTCAAGGCGGCTACCGCGCTAGTGCGCACGGGATGGATGCTCCGAGGCGTGCCGCCCGCCATAGGGGAAACTGTTGCGGATCACTCGTTTGCCGCCGCCCTG
>JALSOR010000091.1 GCA_026986415.1 Acidilobaceae archaeon | reverse complement strand
TTCGTGGTCTCCTTTATGGCGTCTACAAACATTCTTCTCTGACGCTCAATATAGCATATCAGGTCTTCCGGCGCGTTATACTTTCTAAGTAGCCTCTCAATCCTGTCGGTCGACGCGTAGCCTATCCCGCCCACCCACATGAAGACAATGAAGAGTGCCACCAGGACAGGTATTATGCTGCGCGGCAGGAGAGGTATCAGGAGTGCCAGCGTGAAACCCACAGGAATGAAACTGTCCAGAACACTCTCATACACGGCGAACCCGAACGTCCTGCCAGGCTCCAGCCCCGTATACGCGCTCAGGATTATAGCCCTCGTGGGCGTAGCCGCGGAGTACGCAGGGGTCAGAACCCCGGTAAACCTCCCGCTAATCCTAGCAATAAGCGAGTCCTTCAGGGGTATACGGTACCCCATTAGATCGGCGATAAGGGTGAGCCTAAACGATTTCACGATCTCGGCAATAAAAAGGAGGAGGAACGATACGAGGAAAACAGTTAGTCGTATGGAGAGGAGAGCCTCCACAAACCTCCTGGGCCCGCCAAGAATATGGAGGAGAGAGATTGTAGACAACACTACCAGCAGTAGCATGCCGACGAGCAGCCTACGCCACGCCTTCCTCCTAGCCAACCCGTTATCCTCCCCTGTAAGCCTTCCAGATGCTACAGCGCACGCCTAGCAGGCAGTACTTGCCGGCCACTGACGCTTGCGAGGGCAGGCCTTGAACGGGCGACACCAGCTGGTCGTCCTGCTGGAGGTTGGCGTATGATGCGAGATTAAAGATAATGGGGGTCCCCGCAGCTATGGTGCGTAGCGGTACTTAGTATTTTAATGAGGACAATATTTAGAGGCTGGATACAGGCTGAGAACGGTTATTAGGCTCGGGAGAGGATAGCAGGGGAATAAAAATCTGGTCTCACAACATGTTACCTCTATGGGGGGCTGGGAGGGAGGAGACGCCGTTACTCCTCCTTCTTGACCTCCCTGTGCTGCGCCTCTAGAACGTTGAAGACTACCTGTGCTAGGTGCTCGGGCTTAGTGTAGAACTTGTCGTACATGTACTTCTTCCCGCCGAACGATATCTCAACATTATCGCCCGTGTCGCGGATGGTCATGTATATCTGGCCGCCCTTCATCAAGCTGAAACTATTCTTCCCCCTAGGGAGTATCTTGAGCCCGTACTTTGCAGCCTCAGGTTTTACGAGAGCCTTCACCTGGTCTATATATTCGGACACCGGGTTTCACCACGCATAGGGGGCCCCCGGGTTCCGGTTTTAAAGGTAACCCTAAGCCTAGCTTTAATATTCTAGATGTATCGCAACAATATTACCTTCCCGAGTAGCCTTCTATCAAAATGAGCAGGTCCTCCTAACACCCTCCCCGGGGAAGACCAGGCATGCTCCCCCCGGGGAGGGATGGGAGAGTATAGATAGTAGGGTGTGGATAGAATGTCCGGTGTGGACAAGATTAGGACTATAACTGTTGTTGGAGCAGGCACGATGGGCCACGGCATCGCAGAAGTCGCCGCTATGGCCGGCTACAAGGTTTACCTCGTAGATATTAAACAGGAGTTCCTCGACAATGCGATCGAGAAGATTAAATGGAGCCTACAGAAGCTCTACGAGAAGGGGATCCTCAGGGAGCCCGTCGACACGGTTCTAGGGAGGATAACGACAGTAGTAAACCTGAACCCGGACGGCACCTATACTGAGAAGTTCGCCGAGATATTGAAGGAGACCGACTTCATGATAGAGGCGATAATTGAGAGGCTAGACATTAAACAGAAACTGTTCGAGTTCGCGGACAAGCACGCTCCAGAGCACGCCATACTCGCAACCAACACCAGCAGCCTGCCCATAACCGAGATAGCCGCGGCAACGCAGAGGCCCGACAGGGTCGTTGGGATGCACTTCTTCAATCCCCCACCGCTAATGCCCCTTGTCGAGGTCATACGTGGCGAGAAGACCAGCGACTCCACGGTTGAGACTACCGTCGCCCTAGCAAAGAAGTTCGGCAAGCAGCCTGTTATTGTGAAGAAGGACGTTCCAGGCTTCATAGTTAACAGGATACTGGCCCGGTTCATTAATACTGCGTGCAACCTTGTAGCGAAGGGTAAGGCCACGGTCGAGGAGGTCGACGCAACGGTAAAGTATGTCCTCGGCCTCCCCATGGGCGTGTTCGAGCTGGCAGACTATAGCGGTATTGACGTGTTCTACTACGTCTTCCAGGCGATGGCTGAGAGAGGCTTCAAGACGACACCGTGTCCACTGCTAAAAGAGAAGTTCGAGAAGAAAGAGTACGGTATGAAGACGGGCAAGGGCTTCTACACCTACCCAGCCCCAGGGAAATACGTTAGGCCCAACATACCCAAAGAGCTAGCAGGAAAGGTCGACCCGGTACTCCTCCTCGCACCTGCAGTCAACGAGGCCGCATGGCTGCTGGAGAACGACGTCGCAACCAGGGAGGACATAGACAAGGCGGTAAAGCTCGGCCTTGGATGGCCTAAGGGAGTCCTCGAGTATGCTGACGAGTACGGTATAGACAAGATAGTGGAGGCCCTCCGCAAGCTGAAAGAGGAGCTGGGACTGGAGGAGATGGAGCCGCAGCCGCTACTGCTCAAAATGCTGGAGGAGGGCAGGCTTGGCCGCAAGACGGGTAAGGGCTTCTACGAGTATGGCGAGGTCGAGGAGATAAAGAAGAAGACAATAATAATCAGGATAGAGAAGCCAATAGCATGGATAGTACTCAACAGGCCTAAACGGCTTAACGCCCTAAGCCCCGAGCTCCTCAAAGAACTATCGGAAGCGCTCGACATGCTAGAAGAGAACAACGACGTCAGGGTAGTCATACTGAAAGGAGAGGGCCGCGCCTTCAGCGCCGGAGCAGACGTCACCGCATTCGCCGGGGCAACACCAATAGACATTGCAAAGTTCTCCCGCCGCTTCCAGGAGCTAACACTGAAACTACAGTTCTACACCAAGCCAGTGATAGCCGCGCTCCACGGCTACGTGCTAGGAGGCGGGCTAGAGATCGCCATGAGCACAGACATTAGGATCGCCGCCGAGGGCACAATGCTGGGACAGCCAGAGATAAACCTCGGATTCATACCGGGAGCAGGAGGAACCCAGAGGCTCCCAAGACTGGTAGGCCGGGGCAACGCGAAACTACTAATATACACTGGCGATATGATACCTGCAGACGAGGCCCTCAGGATAGGGCTTGTGGAGAAGGTCGTCCCACCCGAGAGGCTCGAGCAGGAGGCGAGAGCACTAGCGTTAAAGCTCGCCGAGAAGCCGCCGCTAGCACTCATGGCCGCAAAGTACGCTGTAGAATACGGCCTGGAGAGCAACATATGGGCCGGCCTATCGCTGGAGGCCCACCTCTTCGGCCTACTCTTCAGCACTGAAGACGTTATAGAGGGGGTTACAGCGTTCCTAGAGAAGAGGAAACCAAAGTTTAAGGGCAAGTAAGACGCTAACCCGACTCTTTCCCCACACATAATATTTTATTTTCACTGTTTTACTATAAATATTATGTCTCAGGTAAAACAAGAATATATCCTCTCATAACCCACACTAGAATAATAAATAGTAACCCTATAACGGCCCCTCCACTGTCAGGGTGCTAGATGGTTGGAATACGAGTATGAGGTTGTAGACGTGAGCCCGCCCTGGAGCGGGCTCGGCCTAGCAGTACTAGCCAGGGGGGTCGAGATTAGGACCGGTACTCCCCTCGTGTATGAGCAGTCCCCCCTGCTGAGAGCACAGGAGAGGCCCCTCATAGGCCCGGGAGGCCTGTGGAGCGCGGAGGTCTACGTTGATACCGGCAGTAGGAGCGCTAGGGGGCTGAGAGGGGTAGAGGAGGGGTTCGTGCTCAAGACCAGCGTCCTCCTTAGGTACTGGAACGGCAGAGAGCTTGAGGAGAGAATACTATACCCCTATAATACCAGCGCCCCAAGCTTCCTACTCCTACGGGGCGACGACAGGAAGAGGCAGGCGAGCCTCTACACTGCGGAGCTGGCAGTAGCCTACAGCCTCCTCTCCGGCCAGGCAAGGCTACCGGCGGACGTGGGCATCCCCAGGCTGGTGGTAAGGCATGGGAGCCTCCTCCAGAGCCTGGGAACCTATTTCAACCCTGTCTTCGACCTTGACAGGAAGACCGCCGAGGCCCTCCTACTCTATACCGGGATTGACAAGCTTGAAGCCCAGGAGCTCGTAGAGCAGGCCGTGATAAGGAGGGGCCTCGCCGAGAAGGTGAACCCCGGCCTCCTAGCAGCGCTCATACTTGGAAGGATTAAGAGGATAGTGGAGCAGGGAGGCGGCACAATCCTAGGCCTGACAGAGGACGTCTCGCGTGGGAGACATCTTATCGCGAGCCTCCTCGTGGGGGTGCTCAGGGAGTCTGTCATCGAGGGGAGGGTTTTCAGGCCAGAGCTCCTCATAGACGAGGTCGCCACTAGCATGGGGGAGGGCCTCTCGTGCCTCGAGGACCTGTACCCCTCCGGTATAGACGATTTCAGCAGGGACATCTCGGACTACTTCCTAGCCATTGCGAGGACGATAGTTAAAACGCGCGGGGGCCAGGCCGGGAGCAGGTACGAGGTCGGAAGAGTCCTGGCAGGACTCGACGAGCAGGCCCTAACCAGCATGGTCTACGAGAGCCAAGCCCTGAACATGGTCAACCTCTCAAGCGACAGCCACTTCCTACTACTCTACAACTACCTTTTCGGGTCCCCACCGGGCCAGCCGTCAAGCGTGGAGCTGGACAAGAGCAGGCTCTACACGCCCAGGATAAGGAAGAGCTATAGTGAGAGGATAGAGGCGGGCGAGCCCGTGGTAGACTGGAAGGATATAGGTGAGAGTATAAGCGGTGTCATGCTGAGGTACGTCTTCACGGAGAGGGTTCCCAGCTGCCTCGAGCTCGAGGAGAAAGCGGGGAGGCTCGGGATAGACAGGAGGCTGCTGGCCGAGATAATACGGGTCGTGCCGCCCCTAAGGATCGAGTACTTCTCCAACGATAGGAACTGGAAGGAGGCCGCACGCCACGTCCTAACCCAGGCCCTTGTAACACACTACGGCGTCCCACCCCAGCTCCTCGTGGTAGACGCTAGGAGCAGGGTGAACGAGTGGGAGTACAGTGCTCTCACCAGCATGCTGGAGGAGCTGAGCAGGAGGACCATGCCGTACAGCACGTTTATCAGGGATTTCTCGGTCAGAGTACAATACATGGGGTAGTCCTGCATGTCGGCTGGAACAGTTGAACCCCAGGCTCCTATAACAGGGTTCACGACAAGCATAAGAGAGTACGCGAAGGTGGAGGGCATAATCCTCCGCCCCGCAGAGGCGATAGTGAAGTATGGGACCCTCGTCCTAATACAGGATAAGAGCCAGGCGAAAGACTATCTCGGCATGATAGTGAACGTAGAGGAGGAGACCCCCCATCCAGCCCTCGACGTTGAGAGGCTCAGGAGGCTCTACCAGTCCATAAGCACTGCTAGCCTGGAGGACGCTAACAGGGTGCTAATGGAGCTGTTGAGCCCCACCCACCAGCTGATAAAGTGGAGCAGTATCATGAGGGTCGAGATAAGAGTCCTAGGAGAGATCAGGAGGGCCGGGCAGGGGGAGAGGCTGGACGCCTACGAGAGGCCTCCCAGGCCCTTCTCCAGCATTGTCGAGCCCGAACCCTCGAGGCTGGAAGGGATAATCCATTACACTCTAGGGAGGGACTATTCCAGGAGGGGCCTCTATATTGGCAGGCTGAGCCTCTACGATAAGGTTAGAATATACATGAACCCCTCGCGACTCTCAACACACCTCAGCATACTCGCCCAGACCGGGGGCGGTAAAACCGAGACGGTGAAGAGGCTAGTATTCGAGATCAGCCAGAGGAGGAGGCTCATAGACAAGCCTTCCGGGGGGATAGTGGTATTCGACATCGCCGGGGAGTACACGGGGTACCCTTACACTGCGAGGGAGACAGCGTTCCTCCTCGACGCCGTGCTGAAACCCGAGGAGTACACTGGCGCGGTGGAGGACCCGTACAGGCCGGAGAGGGTCACAATAATAGTCCCCTACGAGGCGAGCAGGGGGGCGTGGAGGGAGCAACAGAAAATCATATGGGAGGGAATGGCAGACCTCGCCTGCAGGCTAGCCGACAGGCTAGGAGAGGCTATAGACCTCATAGTAGTGTTCCCCCGGGAAAGGAGGATCGAGCATATACAGCCGGGCGGGTGCAAGGAAAGAATACCCGAGGGGCGCTCGACCAGTTACAGCGGTGTGGCCAGCACTGTTAGGAGGAGCAAGTTCCTCATACTCGGACTCCCCCTCCCGGGCTTCATGGATATAGACACCATGATAGAGCTAAGCGGGACCCAGAGCGAGTACTTCCCCATAATTATCAGCGAGATAGCGGGCAGCCTAGACCTCTACCACGGCGGCGACATCTACGGTATAGGCCTCCTCAAAGCACTAGTAACCGCCTGGGACAGTATCAATGTGGGCTACGGTAAAGGGGAGGAGAATGCCGAGAAGATAATCTCCATATACAGGGAGGCCTGCGAGAAGAGAGCCTGGAACCCGCAAAAGCTCTCCAGGAAAATAACACCCTGGACCTCCGACGCCTCAGTATTCTACGGGCTCATGAGATACCTGGCATGGAAGGCCTACCTGTGGGGTGCCGCCAACCCGGAGGAGGACAGTGAGACAGTGGCGGTGTGCAAGCTCCTCTCCAACGAGGAGCTGGTACGGAGGGTCAGGGAGGCCCTGGCAGACCTGCTCCGCTACATGTCGTCGAAGCCGGACAAGCATATACTGGCAAGTGCTAAGAGGGCCCTCTGGAAGCTCTCCAGCATGACGAGCGACATGGTCGACACCGTGCTCTTCGACATGGTAATGGACAGGCTCATGGAGGGCTTCTCCATAGTACACCTGGCACCGCCAAGCATTGGCAACGTTGACCCCCTACTCAGCCTGGTCGTCAAGAGGCTCTTCTACAGGCATGTCGGCCGCTACGACCCGAAGAGGCTCACAATACTCGTAGTAGAGGAGGCGCACAACCTCGCGCCCGCAGGCGAGAAGAAGGCGAGCAAGGAGAGCCTCCTAAGAGTGGCCAGGGAGGGTAGGAAATGGGGCCTAAGCCTCTGGCTCGTAACCCAGAGGCCGAGCTTCGTTGACAGCAGCATACTCAGCCAGACAGCCACGAGCATACTCCTCCGGACGACGAACCCCGAGGACCTGTCGAGCATTAAGAGGAGCGTTGAGAGTGCAGCTGCAGAGCTTGTTGAGAGGCTCCCAGAGCTGGAACCGACGCGCGGGGAGGCGCTCCTCACGGGCCTCGCAGCCCCGGAGAGGAGGATCCCCCTGCTAGTAATGGTTGAGAGGCTCCAGAGGAGAGCCTAGAAGAACTCGTCCAGCCTCCTCGCCCTGCCCGGGCCCCGGGCGGGCGCTGCCCCCTTACGGGCCTTCTCCAGCTCCCCCCATACAGCCTCGACAACCCTCTCCCAGGGGGCGTCACCCTCAACCCATTCCAGTATAACGTTCGAAGCCCTAGACACGGCCCTGAGGAGGTCCTGCCACTTATACCCCCTACTTTTAAGAGCCGGCTCCCAGGCGTCCCAGAGGTATTTCGGGAGCCTGTTACCGGTGAACACCACGAACTTCCCCCGGGTCCCCGACGCCTCTATTATGCTCCGGAGGAACCTCTTGATCTCTACCGGCTCCTCGGGCGTCTTCGTACCGTTCAAGAACGGACACCATCAACATACTACTCTTAGCCTTGGAGGGCTTAAATATTGGAGAGCAGGCTCTCAACTATACGCTTCAGCCCTGCCCGGGACCTCCTACTCCTATAGCTTAGAGGGCTGAGCCTTTCAGGCCCTGCCGGGACAACCCTCTCCGGGCATATGCTCCTCGCACTATCCATAGCCTCCCTGTAAGCCTTAACGTTAACATAGTACACGATATACTTGTACCTTGAGAGGAGCTCCCGGACATCCCTTCTAACCATATCCTTCAGCAGGGGCAGCCTCCACCTCTCCCGGTGATAGTAGAGCGTGTAGCTCGGATGGATATCACACCATCTAAGCCGGGACTCGCCGCCCCAAACCACTATC
Source organism: Acidilobaceae archaeon (assembly GCA_026986415.1). Classification (GTDB taxonomy): domain Archaea; phylum Thermoproteota; class Thermoprotei_A; order Sulfolobales; family Acidilobaceae; genus S143-63. The sequence goes on along the minus strand of JALSOR010000091.1, from coordinate 1,804 downwards.
CCGGGCTTACAGCTGTCCACCGCCGCCAGGTCTACGAGGCCCCCAGCCACGTGCCAGTAGAGGTCTCCGATTATGATCCTCCAGTTATCGCACAGAGAATAGTCGCCCATCCTCACACAGCTATTACAGGGGAGGACGAGCAGCAGCTGCGCGCCTCCCACCCCGTTGTTAACAGGCAGCAGGCGGTAGAGCCGTCTCAAGCCTCCGCCACCGCGGCCTCAGCCTTCAGGAGGTACCCGTGTATGGCTTGCATGTTAGCCTCCACGGGCGTCTCAGCCCTGTAGACGGTCCTCCTCCTCCACATTATCTCGCTGAGCCACCCGCTACTATCAACACTATAAACACTGCCGAGCAGGCCCCTCCTCCTCAGGCCCCGGAGAACCCTGACCCCCACGCCGAAAATGTGGTAGGCGTACCCATCGCGTGGGAGCGCCTCGAGGAGGCTCGACACGAAGCCCACCCTCTTCTTAGCACCGTCAAGACCGCCTATACCGATAAGGGTGCGCCCGTCGGGGAGGCGTGGAGCCCTCTCCAGAATACCATAGCCAATCATATCCTCGAGGCAAGCCCTATAACTGCTGATCCCACCACCCTGGAGGACAGGGATGAAAGGGCCCCGGTAGTGGCTCATGAACTCCAGCGTCCTCTCCACCGTCTCCCCCGGACTGCCTGGAATGTCCGGGGCGACCACCGTGTCGGCCAGCCCCCGGTGCTTGTTGAGGTACTCCGCGTACCCTGCAGGGTCCACCCGCTCCCCCAGCCTCATAATATGGTACGCCCCACTATCAATCATCACCCCTCCCACGCAGCCTTCCGCCTTCAACCTTCGAAGCCTGGGCATCACAACGGGCTTCCAGCGCAGCACAGTATAGCTTACCAGCACGTCCACAGGCCGCCAACGGCCGGCGAGGCTGCAGAGGGCCTCCGCCTTGCTCTCCGAGAGGTCTGGGAGGACGATGTACACCCTGACACTGCCCATAACACTGTTCCCGGTAAGGCGGGTATTACATGGTATTACCACACATTATAACGGGTCAACCAGTAATCCAGGCGCCCGCACCCTCCACGCCTAAAACTTCGGAGGCCGGAACTGTTAGGCCCCCATGGGAGAGGCTAAACGGGAGGCTTAACAATTAAACCCCGAAAACACTCTCCCCATATACTACTTGGAGGGTGGAGGCGGGAAGAGGATAGCCGGGTCGTCTAGCGGCCAAGGATGCGGGGCTTTGGCCCCCGTGACCGGGGTTCGAATCCCCGCCCGGCTGCCACCCTCCCAGATCCTACACTACACGTACTCCACCCTAACGCCGGCCTCAGCGGCTACCTCCTCCACAAGCCTCCTATGGGCCGACCTGATACTCTTCTTCTCTATAACCGCGGTGGCGGCGGGAGCAGGCCAGTTCTTCTCCAAAGCCTGGAATATCACGCTCCTAGGCACGCCCCTGTTGAACGCGTACTTAGGTATCATATGGCCCATGCAGACGCCCTCCTCCAACGCTAGACGTGTAAACTTGTAAGGGTAGTGTGTGCCCCCGAAGCCTGCCGCCACCCTGCACTCGGCGGTCTCGAGGAGCTCCTTCCCCTCTAATACCCTGGCAACGGCCCTCGCCATGGCAGTATGGGCCCGCCCATCAGCCCACTGCTCCGGGCCGCTCCCCACCTCTACGAACACGAGAGGCTTCCTGTTACCGGTAGGGCCGTGATGCGTTGCCTCAAAGCTCAACTGGTACTCCCCGAGAAGCTCCAGGTCGCGGGCGCTATCCCTGTATGAGCGCAGAAGCTCCCTCCCCAGCAGGGCCGCAGC
>JALSOR010000090.1 GCA_026986415.1 Acidilobaceae archaeon | reverse complement strand
TCGAGCTTCCTCCTCAGGTCTAGCCTTAGCTGTTCTAGAGCCCTCATCCTCTCATTTATCATCTCCTTGGCTTCCTCGATCGTGGCTTCGACGCTCATCCTACCGCCTACGCCCATGATGACGTGCTCGGTGTCCTCTATCCTGGCGCGGATGAAGTTGCCGGCCCCTATGGGTACGAGCACTATCTTGTCCTTACCCTTCTCTTTTATGTAGTCTAGGGTCTCCAGCACGGTCGCGAGGTCCAGTATTGTAGCGTCAATGGTAGCTATCTGCTGCCTGAGGCTCTCGGCCTGGCCGAAGAGGGTTCTCAGCTCCTCCTCGATCCTCCCGTTCGCCACTACCTCGGCCGCCATCCTCGTCTCACCTCCCTCTGCCACGCACCATTTATTTATTATAATATTGGGCGGTCTACTTATTAAGATTTGTATAGTAAGGTCAAAGACCAAACTAATTAATAAAGGGTGCACCTACTATTATAATAGTATTAGAGTGGGGAGGCGTAGGATATCCGCCGCAACCCCCATAGCAGCCTCTAGGGGCTAGCTACTATTCGCTGCCCTATAGAACTCGGATAGGAGCCTCTCATACTCTATATATAATCCTAGAACTGCCAGGCCGAGCAGTATAACTCCCAGGACGGGTACGAGCTGGAAGAGGAATGTTATACCCACGCTCCTCGTCTCTATAGTGTTACCCACAATACTGGAGAGGCGGACGAGGAACTTCGACATGAACACGGTAGCAGCTATACCGACCACCACGCCCCCGAACAGGAGGGAGAGGCCCACCAGCCCTCTCCAAGACCCGCCGGTTATCTCGTAGCTCGCCAGTAGCAGGGCGCCTATGAACCCTCCCAGAAAGCCTAGAGCGTACATTTGACTTGCCAGGTAGCCCTCGGGCGGCAGCCTCACGCTTTCATGCCTATGGCCCGTCTCGCTCATGAGAAGTATGCTCGCCGCTATGCCTACCAGGTCGGCGAGCAGGATTACCGCTACAGCCTTGGCGGAGAGTAGGCCGGGGAGCTCTCTGAGGCTCGCGCCCTCCAATAGGCGGACGAGCATTAGGGAGCCGTAGAAGTTCGCAGGTATACTGAATAGGGCGTATGCCACCAGGTAGAGGGCGAGACCCCTACTTATCTCCCCTATAATCTCTACGGCTTCAAGGCTGACCTCGACCTTATCCTCTCCCGGAGCATTCCCCATGCCGACCATACCCCGCACGGGTGGAGCGCCATGAAGGGTTGGCGCGAGCCTCCGAGCCCCTCACGCCTCCCACAACTATATAGTTGAGGGCCAAACTGTAGGTTATAAGGTGAGAATTGTGTGGGCCTGGAAGAGAGGAGGCGGAGGCTCGCGGAAGAGCTTAAACGTCTAGGTTTTATTAGGAGCGAGAAGGTGTACCGGGCCTTCCTGAGGGTTCCTCGAGAGCTGTTCGTGCCGGAAGAGTATAGGGACCTCGCATATGAGGACAGGCCGTTACCGATCGGGCATGGCCAGACTATTAGTGCTCCGAGCATTGTAGCATACATGATGGAGCTCCTCGACCCGGAGCCTGGCATGAAGGCCTTAGAGGTTGGGGCTGGAAGCGGGTATGCTGCGGCAGTGCTCGCGGAGATCGTGGCACCTTCCGACGCTCCCAGAAGCTCTTGGGGCCACGTGTATGCTGTGGAGCGTATCCCCGAGCTGGCGGAACTGGCGAGGAGAAACTTGGAGGCCGCCGGGTACGCGGACCGGGTTACCGTGGTTGTGGGGGATGGGAGCCGGGGGCTTCCCGAGTATGCGCCTTACGATAGGATCCTGGTCTCGGCCGCCGCCCCCCAGGTTCCCAGGCCCCTCGTGGAGCAGCTAGCTCCTGGGGGTAGGATGGTTATCCCTGTGGGGGACTATTGGGGGCAGACTCTTACCGTTATTGTTAAGGATGCCACTGGTAGTGTTAGGGTTGCCCGGGATATAGAGGTGTTGTTCGTCCCCCTTATCGGGGAGTATGCTTGGAGGGTGCCGGAAGGCTATATTATATGAATAGTTTTGTGTCCTAATCATACACATATATGTAATGGTATTGTCTGGTATGGTAAGTATGGTACTGTTTTTTCAATTCTAGTGTTACGCTTTTAAACCCATGACTATCCACGTTATGTGTCGGTGTACGATATGATTAGCGGGCTGATAGAGAGGAGGCCATGGGCGATAATACTAGCATGGATCATAATAGTAGCCCTACTAGCCCCCTACGCCGCCCAGATAGACAATGTCGTGAAGACGCAAACGGAGAGCTTCCTCCCCCAGAACGTTGAGAGCGTAAAAGCAGACAAGGCCCTGCAACGCCTGGAGGAGCAGTACGGCTCTAGCAGTATCGGCAAGGCAGACTATCTAGTCCTAGTACACGGCGTCCCCGTGAGCCTCGACACATACTACAAGCTCCTACCCGGATACTTAGAGTTGAAGAATAACACTCAGGGCAACATAACGAGCTGGATAGACATAGTCTACACGGTAGAACAGCAGGTCCGCAACGCTACAAGGCAGGGGCTTAACGGTACAGTCCAGGCAGTTGAGGGGATGATAGCGGTAAACCAGGCCTACAATATGACGTGGAGAGGGGTAAACTCGACCCTGAACCTCCTAGTCGGCCTGGACACCGCATACTCCAACGTTTACACCGGCGTCGAGAACATTGCAAAGTCCAAGTCCAACCTGACCGGAATAGAGACCTCGTACTACGCGGTGTGCAACAAGCTCACACCAGCAGTAGCAATGACCTGGTACAACGTTACCAGGACCGAGTACCTACTTGAGAATATTACGACAGCATACCAGAACGGCCTCACACAGCAGGACATACTCGCGGTTGTTAACGCCTCCAACCTGACAGCCTACGGCATAGGCCCGGTACAGCCCGAAATAGTGGTAGCAGTATACAACTATACTCTAACCCACGGCGGGCCCAACAACTTCAACAATACTGTCGCAGCACAGCTCGCAACACTCCTAGTAGAGAGGAGCCTAGAAGCGCAGGGAGCAGGCAATCAGACAATAGCGCTCGCAAGCCTTGCAGGCAAAGTATGGGCCCAGGTGGTGGGGAAGGCCCCCAGCTTCCGTGCAGTAATAGGCAGGACAAACCTGGTAGAGGGCCAGATAGAACTCTTACATCTCACAACAACACTACTCCCAACCGCTAGGAACGCCTCCGTCAAAGCCCTAGAAAACTACTATTCCGGGACGCTGCCGGAGCCCGCCTCCAAGCTGGCGGTCCTCATAGGGGAGAACGTGGCCCAGGCAGGATGCAACGCTACGCTGGCAGGCCAGGTGCTCGTAAGGGCGGTAACACAGTACCTGAACATGACGGGCCTACCGTTAAACGCTGATCTCGAGGCTCTCGTCTCCCAGGCGCTAGAAACCGGCACGGTAAACAAGACCCTTGCGGCGAGGATCGCCGCCAACCTCGTAGTCCAGAAGGCAGCCTCCACAGGCATGGCTAGCCCCGACATGCTAGAGGCTATGGTCGAGAATATGACGCCAATAATACTCCAGGCCGACCCGGCCGGGATGTGCGTGCTCTGCGAGAACCGTAGCCTCGCAATAGCATACGCTGCCATGACGGTACTCGAACAGCAGGGAGTCAAGGTTAACAGTACCGTGTGGGAGGAGCTTCTACGCTCGGCGACGAGCGTTGAGAACGAGACAGTCACAGTACTGAAGATAATCCTGAAAGCCCAGGGCAGAGACCAGGCTATCCCGCTACTCATGGATCTCGCGGAGAGAGACCTACTGGGAGAACCGAACGAGAGCCTGCTAGCCCAGGCCCCCAGTATTCTCGCGCCGAGAATCGCGGCGAAAGCAAACATTACAGTAGACCAGGCACGCGAGCTTGTAGCCTTGGCAGTCAAGGTTTACAAGGGGGAGATAACGCTCGACGCGGCAGTGGAAAACCAGACCAGGAGCACGCTAGAGAAGGTCTTCCCGAAGATAATAGGCAAGTTTAAGGGTATGCTCGTAGAGAAGAACCTCGACGGGTTCATAATCGCCTATACCCCGCCGCAAACGGTAGACGACGTGGACCAGCAGGTCAAAATGTTCCTCCAGCTAGAGGACAAGGTCAACGCAACCCTTAGAAGCGCGGGATACACCGGGTTCCAGACCCTGCCCGGGGGCAACATGTTCATGACATGGGAGATCCGTCACGCCGCGATGAACGATATTAAGAGGAGCGACAGGATCAGTATGGGCCTAGTAATAATAATACTCGCCCTAGTGCTAGAGAGCATCGCGGCAGTAATACTACCCTTCATAGGCATAGGCATGGGCCTCATGGCCAGCCTCGCAGTGGCATACTTCATGGCGAAGGCAGGGATCATCGACATTACAACGCATAGCAGGACAATAATGTACACCACAGGCCTCGGCCTAGGCATAGACTATGCGGCGTACGTCAGCAAGAGGTTCCGCGAGGCCGCAGCCCAGGGCCTAGACAGTAGGGCCGCGGCGAGGGTTGCATTCGAGAAGAGCTGGAAGGCAGTACTGGCAGGGGCAACCACCGCGGCGATAGGCTTCGGGAGCATGCTCGTAGCCAGAGACTTCCCCTTCATAACCAGCATTGGCAGCAACGTGCCCCTAACAATCATAGGGGTCATGCTGGCCAGCATAACGTTCATCCCCGCACTACTAGCATACGTTGGCGAGAAGGGATGGTTCTGGTGGCCCAGGCACCCCGTAGAGACGGGCATCAAGCCCAAGGAGAAATCGCTATCGGTGAAGATCGTCCGCCCGCTAGCAAGCAAGCCGGCAATACCGCTCGTAATCATAGTGCTCATAGCCGTTGGAGCCTACGCTGTCATGAGCGGTTTCCAGGGGAGCTACGATCTAACCCTCAACCTTCCAAGAGACTCTCTCAGCGCTAAGAGCATCAACTATATCAACAAGTATTATGATCCCAGCGTGCTCTACCCGCTCTACATAGTGGTGAGCGACACTTCCAAGACCAAGCAAATAGCGGACGCGGTCAACACTACGGGCTGCGTCTCCAAGGTCTACATACCAGACCAGTACAAGGGCCACGTGATCTACGTCTACATGAAAGTAGACCCGCTCTCACCTCAGGGCGTGGACTGCGCCCAGAAAATAAGAGAGGAGGCCCATAAGATCGACCCTGGCAGCCTCGTAGGCGGTATGAGCGCTGTAAACCTCGACCTGAAGAACCTGATAAACAGGCTCTTCTACCATAGAGTGTACCCGACAGCGATAACCCTCATGTTCCTAACATTCCTAGCAGCCTATGGTAGCGTGCTAATGGCGCTCAGCGCAGTGCTAGGCGTCGCCCTCGCCGCGTACGCGGGAGCCGCAGCAACAATAGTATTATACCAGGACCTGCTGAACACCCAGGTACTATGGTACCTCCCAGTGATAGTCTTCACCGCAATACTAGGCGTCGGGATGGACTACAACAGCTTCTCCATAGCTAGAGCTAGAGAGGAATGCATGAGAGACTGCAGCATGGAAGGCCTACTAGAGGCCGCACGCCACAGCACCCCTATAGTGCTAGGACTGGCAACCATAATGGCAGGAGCCTATATAGGGCTCGCAGCAACAAAAACACCCGGACTAAGCGAGATGGGGACCGCGCTAGTAATAGGAGTGCTGCTAGCCGGGATAAACGCTGCACTCCTATTCACACCGCCCCTAGTGGCGCTGTTCAAAGATAAGGCCTGGTGGCCGATGAGAACGGGGAGGAAGAGAAATGGATAGGGGGGACCCCTTCAAGTACAGGATAAGATTCCTCATTCTTTCCCTCCTAGCAATCAAGCCCAGCCACGGCTACGAGCTGGGCAAGAGGATAGAGGAGATAACGAGGGGTCTCGTGAAGGGTAGTCCTGGGAGCATCTATCCTGTCCTCAGAGAGCTCAAAGAGCAGGGACTACTAGAGGAGGACCTAATAGTCGAGCAGGGCAGGGCAAAGAAGATATACAGGCTTACAGAGAAGGGGGCCATGCTGCTGCTTGACGAGTTGAACCTCTTCTATGATATAGCAAACGCTCTCATCGACCTGACAGTGAAGGCGAAGAAGAGCCTCCAGAACATAGTAGAACAGGGCTATAAGGCTGAGGCCTGCCCCGACCCCGAAACTATAGAGCGCCTAGAGAACATTAGGAACACTATCGACGAGTATCTCGACGTTCTGAAAAAGAAAATGCTGGAATGCGGGGAGAAGCAGGACAAGTAGCCTACGCGGGCCTACCGGTACGGTTTAAACCGGGCAGAACACCGCAGTGTTTTCCCCGAGGGAGAAGGAAACGTTTAAGGGGGCCCAAAAGGGTCTTGAGAGGTGCAGCCAGATGTATAAGAAATACTTTATCGCAGACCTGGTAAACGGCCTCGACAGGCTGGAAGGATCCACGGTTAGGGTATGCGGGTGGCTCCACAACCTTAGAGATGTGGGGAGGATAAAGTTCCTAGTAGTCCGTGACAGGACCGGCACAATACAGGCCGTCTTCAAGAGAGGGTGCTGCGGCGAGGAGGAGTTCCGCCGCATAGGCAAGCTCAGGCTGGAAACGGTCTTGTGCGTCGAGGGCGTACTGGCCAGGGGCAGGACCAGGGAGGGAGTAGAGGTTAAAGGGGAGCGCGTCGAGATCCTCTCAGAGCCCGTGGAGCCCCTACCGTTAGAGCCAGCCACGAGCCTGGAGGCAGGGCTGGCGACAAGGCTAAACTATCGCTGGCTCGACACTAGGAACCCCTGGGTTAACGGTATTTTCAGGTTTGAAGCGCTCGTGGCTAAAGCCTTCCGGGACTACTTTAGGGAGCGGGGGTTCGTGGAGATCTTCACGAGCAAGATAGTTGCCGCCGGAACCGAGAGTGGAGCCGAGGTTTTCCCGGTAATCTATTTCGGCAGGGAGGCGTACCTGGCTCAGAGCCCCCAGTTCTACAAGCAGATGGCCGTTATAGGGGGCTTCGAACGGGTGTTCGAGATAGGCCCGGTGTTCAGGGCGGAGCCCCACCATACGACAAGGCACCTCACAGAGTATCATAGCCTCGATATTGAGATGGGGTTCATAGAGGGCCCCGAGGATGTCATGGCTGAGGTTGAAGGGTTCTTCCGCAAGATCAAAGAGTACGCCGAGAAGGACCCGGACGCACGGGCAGTACTAGAACAGCACGGGGCCGGGGAGATAAGAATACCGCGCACAGGCATACCAAGGCTGAGCATAAGAGACGCGTACAAGATACTAGAGGAGGAGTACGGGAAACACTTACCATGGGGCGAAGACCTGGACAGCGAGGCGGAGAGGCTGCTAGGAGAATATGCCAGCAAAACGTTCGATAGCGACTTCATATTCATAACCGAATACCCGTGGAACGCCAGGCCGTTCTACACGATGAGACTCGAAGACGAGCCCGACTGGACCACGGGCTTCGACCTCCTATACAGGGGGTTAGAGGTTGTAACGGGCAGCCAGAGAGAGCACAGGTATGAAGTGCTCGTCTCCAACCTCCACGATAAAGGTTTGAACCCTGAAAGCTTCAAGTTCTACCTGGACTTCTTCAAGCACGGGGCGCCACCCCACGGGGGCGCAGGCATGGGGCTTGAAAGGATAGTAATGCAAACCCTGCGCCTCAACAATATCAGGGAGGCACGCCTCCTACCTAGAGACCCCGAACGCCTCCTACCCTAAACACGCACGCTCGAACCCTTTCCCGCCCCCCGGGACTGCCCGTTCCCGGGACCAGGCCTTTTCTAGAACGGGAAACAATAGCATCCACACAGGCAAGCCGGCAAACCGCCACCCCGGGATCCCCCCCGGGCGGGCCCTCTCGGCCTCCAGGGCCTAGAACCTGCCCGCGGGGGATGGGGATGGGGCTGGTGGTGTGCTGAGAGGTGAGAGAGTAATGATAGGAGGACATTTGAAGGTGCTGGCGGGGCTCCTGGTCGCCCTGCTACTAGTACAGGGCGTGGCAGTGCTAGCGGCTCAGGCCCAGGCCTCCCCGGCGGGCAACGGGTCTAACGGGGGCCAGGGAGCAGGCCAGCAGGGCTCATACCAGGCAGCCCTTAGAATAATAGATAGAGTATCACTCTTTATTAATAGGACGCTCACTGTCGCTGAAAGGTATAACATCACTATACCGGCAAATCTCACGGCAAACGTTAACGAGAGCCTATCACTGCTAGCACAGGCGAGGAGCACTGCGGAGAGCAATGCAACGCTAGCCATACAGCTCGCGGTCAGGGCCGCGCAGACGTTCGCCCCAGTACACGCTTACGTCTGGCAGCATGTACCGGTGAACGTGAGAGAGGTTGTAGAGCGGGCGATGCTGGAGCAGGGGATAAATGTTAGGCTAATGATAGTTGAGAGGATCAAGTATATGCTGATGTTCATGCAGAACGTCACCGGCACGAACATGAGCGACGAGTGGGCCAGGATCAAAATGTTAGAGAACACTATTGAACAGATGCGCGTCGAGCTCAACCACGGGAACATCACGCTGGTCAAACACCAGATGCAGATCGTAGACCACGAGATCCACCAGACATGGATGGATGCCGCCAGGAAGAACCACAGGGCACTACTCGCCAGCTCAGCCCTGATAATATCTGCTAGGAAGACGCTAATGTTCACGGTAATGCTGAAAAACACGATAAACAACACGGAGAACCAGCTTAACCAGACCGGCACGAACACGAGCTGGAGTATTGCGAGGCTAGAAATGCTCCAGTACAAGACGCAGATGATGGCCGCCTGGCTCAACAACATACTAGAATCAATCACCAGCCAGGACAACGGGACTATTAACAGCACAATCATACAGGCGCTCGAAAACCTGGACAGCGCGCTAAACCAGACAAGCACCCTACTGGGAGACGCCATACAAGCACTATCCCAGGGAGACACTCAGCAGGCAGTAAACCTGCTATCACAGGCTGAGACCGTGCTAGAACAGGCCGCAGACAATCTCAGCAGCGTGATAGGATCAACCCTGCCAGCATGCCCGTGCGCTCCGGGACACCACTCATGGTGGGAGCACGGCGGCCACGAGCAGGGCCCACACCACCACAACATGACAGGGGCGAACTGGACCATGATAGCCCGCATGGTGGAGCACGACATGGCCAAGCTGCAGAGAGCGTATACAAAATACCAGTCTGGCATGATGAGCAAGCAGCACTACAAGCACATGCTCGAGGAGGAATACGAGAAGCTCGAAAACATACTTGCAGAGCTACAACAGCAGGGAGCCCCCTCATGGCTAATAGACGAGGTCCAGAACGCTATAAACTGGATCAACACCCACCAGCCATAGGCTAGGGTAAACCTCTTTTTCCCTCCCTTCCCCCGTTTAATTATCATTTAAGGTATTTGGAGGTCAACATGGAGAGCCTCCAGCAGGTAAACATGCACACGCGTATCCGGGCTAGAGTATCAAGGCCTAGCCTGCAATGGACCGAGCGTGATGTTAAGGTTAGAGGTTGACGGGGTGGATAATAGGTGTCACGATATGAGCGAGCTCAAGGCAGAAGGGTTCGAGCCCGTATTGCCCCTATGCTTGTAGTGGCGGTTCTCATCCTCGCGGTATGGGTGCAGGGCGCGACAGCTAACGCCAGCAGTTTGAAGGTAGAGTGTGCTGAGAGGATTGTGAACGTCCACGAGGATGGGACAGTCGAGGTTAACACAACGATGACCGTGAACTCTACTAGCTTCCCGGCCACGGTGTACTGGAAAGCTATAGGCGTGCCGATTTTCGCCTCTGCAACAGACAAGTATACGGGTGCCCCCCTGCCGGTAGCCTATAACAATAGTACTCTAATAGCGGTTACCGTCCCCGACAACACTACAGTGGAGCTCTACTATGTGACCCAGACTGTGACTAGCAAGCAGGGGGAGTACTGGCTCTTAGAGGTGTCCGGGGCCTCTTGTCCTACCGTGGTCGTGCTGCCTGGGGATGCGATTCCCGTTGAGGTTACGCC
>JALSOR010000089.1 GCA_026986415.1 Acidilobaceae archaeon | reverse complement strand
AGGGGGATGGACGCTTAAGGTATAGTTTTGAGGCCGCAACGAACACTGCCAGGCTTTTCATAGAAACGGAGGCGGCAGCATTCCTCTCCGGGTCCACAGGGTCTACGATGATTATAACACTATCACGGTACTTTCTCCTCAGGTTTTCACCACGGTTTCCCCCTTCAGGGTCTATGATAGTTCCAGGCCTCCACCCTCTGGCAGCCTCCAGCACACTCCTAAACCCTCCGTACGCGTATACGAGCAGCTCTGCAGCGTAACCCGAGAACCCCCTAGTCCTGGTCTCCGCGCCGTAGATGCCTAGCCCTTTAAGGAAGCTTTTGAGCAGTCTCGCCTCGTCCCTCAGCCTATCGTCGAACCGTGAGAGAACCCATCTCGTATGTAGCGGCGTCCTCTCCACCCCCATGCGGGGGTTACCAGTTACTGGGACTATGTCGGCCTCCATGCCCATGAGAGACACTGTAAGGTAGGGGTGCTGGGCGTACTTCATGTAGAAGGGGTAGGAGCTGCCGAGACACGTCTTGATATGCTGTAGGCTCTCCCTGTTTATCCAGTCAACGCTGGCCTCGGGGAATATAGCGAAGATGTCGATCTCCCATTTGTCGCTCAGGAGTGTTCCCTTAGCATAGCTACCCTCAGCCTCAACTATAACCTTGAACCCCCTGCTTGAAAGGCAGGTCTCCAGCCTATTCTTGATCCCAGCGTAGAGCTTCCCCAGCAGTAATAGCTGCTCCCTGGTGGGTCTAATACGCTTGAGAACCTCCTCCTCTAAAGCTGTTCTCACCGGGCCTTGACCTCCATCAGGGTCTCATATATTGGGCCTCTCCTTGTTAGGGTGCTCTTCTTGAGCCTCACGCTTCTCACAACCGTTTCGCCGAAATCGTAGTCCGAGTACTCCTCTAGGAGTCTTATGAGCTTTGATATGCCGCGCGACCCCTTTATTCTAGCCAGTGTAATGTGGGGGTGGAAGTCCTGTCTTTCGCCCGGTATTCCTATGCTCCTGAGACCCTTCTCTATCGTGTCACGGATCCTCCTGAGCTCCTCCCAGCCCTCAGAAACCCCCACCCACACGACACGGGGCCTAGCAGGGCTAGGGAAAGCGCCGAGACCGTGTAGGACGATCCTGAACTCGTCGAAGCTCAACGTTGACAATACGTCCTTGACAGCATCGACCGTCCCCACGGGTACCTCGCCTATGAAGCGGAGCGTTATATGGAGGTTCTCCGTCTCCACGGGCTTCATAGGGACTCCGGTCGCGACCACGGCGTCCCTCATGCGCACGATCCTCGACAATAGTACGGGATCCTCTATGTCTATAGCGATGAATATGCGGACCATGCCCGTATCACGCCCTCCCAGCATCTCTCACGGGTGGATCTCAAGTTATTATCACGCTCTCAAAGGTAAATGTTTGGGGTCGCGGGATGGATGTTATGCTTGTGGGAGTAACTGGTATGCCCGGCAGTGGTAAGAGTGTGATCGCCAGGCACATCTCGAATATCACCGGCTGGCCGGTCTACAGTATGGGGGATATTGTCCGCGAGGAGACGATGCGCAGGGGGAGACCGTTAACCGCTAAGAGCATCGAGGAGACGGCGGCAGAGTTACGCAAGGAGAAGGGTATGGCGGCCGTGGCGATCCTGCTAATGGAGAAACTACGTAGAGAAGTGGAGGAGGGCAGAGTTAGGGGGGCGGTAATTGACGGTATGAGAGGGGTTGATGAGGCCAGGGTGCTTGCAGGCCTAGGAAAACTGTGCGTGGTGGCAGTCCACGCGTCGCCCTTAGAGCGCTACCGGCGCCTCCTAGCTAGGAGAAGGGCGGGGGACGTGCTCTCATGGGAGGATTTCGTGCTACGCGATAGGAGTAATCTAAGGTTCGGGATAGGGGAGCTAATAGCCCTCGCAGACTATGTTATAGTTAATGAGGACAGCCTGGACGAGGCTTACCGGCAGGCTGAGAGGGTGGCGGTGAAAATCGTTGACGGGCAGGGTAAGGGTTGTAGTGGAGGCAGATATTAGACCTACAGAGGACGAGGAGAAGGTTATCCAGGCCATCAAGAACTTCTTCGACCCGGACACGGTAAGCATCGAGGGCGACCCGGGATATACTAGGAGGATCGTGGCAGTCTCCTACACTCTCGCAAGCCTGGAGAAGCTGAGACGCATCCTAAGAGTCCAGAGGATACTTGACGCGGCGAGAAAGGCGATGAAGAAGGGGAGAAGCAGTGACAGACTGGTCTTCATGCTCCACAAGCAGGCGATGAGCGTGGGCAGGGCGAGCTTTGTAGGGGGAGAAAACGAGTCCCCCCTGGGGGCCATAACGGTCGTCATAGAACACCCCGAGCCTGACCGGGTTATCGACTGGCTTGCCCCTCCAACTGTGAGAGGGCGTCCAGTATTCGAGCTGGATCGGCCACCAGAATAGGGGCTTCAAGCCTGAGTCTCATCAGGTCGTATGCCAGGATGGAGCGTGGGAAGACCCTTCTCGCCTCCAAGAGGAGCCTCCTAGCCTCGTATCCCGAATACCTCGTGCTTATATGGGTGAGCACCAGGAGCCCGACACCCGCCAGACTAGCGGCTGACGCGGCGTCCAGAGCAGTGCTATGCCCCTTCTCGTGCGCGTCTTCTTCCTCTACGGAGAACGACGAATCATGTATCAGCAGGTCCGCACCCATGCTTGACTCGACAACGTTCTCGCACGGCAGAGTGTCACCGGTATATGATATCCTAAGCCTGGTGGCAGGTCTGGTCATGAGGAGGGCTTCAACCGCCCTCCTAGCCCTGTCGCGGGGTAGAGCGGAGAGTTTATCCTTGTCTAGCCTCACGCGGAGAGCCCATTCTAGTAGGAAACCGTAACTGTCGGGGGTATGGCAGGTCTTATACCATCCTGCGAGCAGCTTGTCACCGCCATGCTCGTAGAGTACTGTCGCGCCCCTGATAGTGCCCCAGCTTATAGGAGTGGTATACACCTGGAAGCCGAGCCTGCGCTTGTCGACTTCCAGCGTTTCGAGCACGAACCTTGTAACGGTTTCGGGCCCTATAATGTGGAGGGGCTCCCTCCTCCCCAGCACGTGCATCGACTGGATGAGCCCTGCCAGACCATTGACGTGGTCGCCATGGCTATGGGTCACCAGCACCCAGTCTATATCGGTAGGACTATACCCCGCCTGCCTGAGACGGAGCTGTACACCCTCGCCCGCGTCGAGAAGTATAGTATTACCGTGCCAGTCCCTCACGAGTATCCCCGATAAGAACCTCTCCCTGGACGGTACTGCGCCGGAGGTCCCGAGGAACACGACATCCACGCTTCTACCCAATACGCATCTCCCCCTAATGCTTGCGTGCGACAACAATCATACGTGTTAGGCTGGAATGGACGTGCATCTCATACTTCTCAACAACTTGGAAGCCCGAGTCCACCGCTAGAATATCGGGCCTCTTGGAGACGGGCCCGGCGAAGACCAGGTAGCCGCCCCTAATTAGAACCCTACCGGCCTCTTCTAGGAAAAGCCTTACAAGCCCCTCATACCCGTAATGCTTGGTCGTCGTGCTCCTACCGTAGGGTGGATCCGTAGCTATGGCATTTACGGCCTCCTCCCTTACAGGCATGCTGGCGGCATTATGGGCTAGCACTAGGCAGGAGCCGGATAGGCGGTAGTGGGCTATATTCACCCGGGCCCCCCTAACCATTACCGGGACAAGCTCTCCGCACAGGCACGGCCTGCACCCTATGATCGAGGCTTCTATAGCGAAACCCCCAGTCCCACAGAAGGGGTCCAGGAACGCTTCCCCCCGGCGGGCCCGGGCCAGGTTTATCATGGCCCTTGTGAGCTGGGGGCTTAACGGGCCCGGCCTGAAGAACGGCCTCCTGCCCGGGCGTCTCAGCATGAGGCTTCTCGTGTCAAGCCTCCCCCTAACAAGGCCGATGAAGGCTAGCCCCTCTGTTATGAAGACCCTAACTGTAGACCCCCTCTTAGTGCACGTTAGGATCTCTCTCAGACCGGCTTTGAGCCTCTTATCGTCGATATGCGACGCGTACCCCTTATACCGTGTATACTCGAGGCATGATCCATTCGCCAGGGAGATACCTCTAATAGTAGCAATAACGTCCTGCGGGTCATCCTCTGCCACGGCCAGCAGGATCCCGACCTCCTTCACCCAGCCGGCCCGTTCAGTGATAGCCTCCAGCCTGGGGATGCCAGCGTTGAACAGGGCTATCCCATCGTAATACGCCACGATCTCATAGCTGCCAGCCTCAGCCTCAAGGATCCCCCGAAGCTCCCCCAACGGTATGAGGGGGTGCTCGCCTGATAGCAGGGCATAATACTTGGCGGGAGGGTTCAACTCTGGGCACGCCCGTAAGTGGGTGACTATTAGCCCGCATGATTTCTATCTATATGGAGAGGCTATCCGAGACGAGAGGGGCCAGGTCCACATACTCCACCAGCGGGTCGTCCACCCGTGGAAGAGTGTTACCGGCCACCACCCTTCTCACACCGGAACCCTTCAGCTTTTCTAGGGCATTACCGGCCAGCACTGCGTGTGCCACTAGCACCTCGACACTCTCAGCCCCCTGATCTAGGAGGAGCCTTGCAGCTTTACTAACAGTACCGCCAGTACTGATAATATCGTCGACAATAACAACCTTCCTACCCTTAACGTTCAAATGTTTCGGCTCTACGGTTATCTCGCCCGTGACACGGTCTCTCCGCTTCACGAGATAGTCGTACTGGGCTCCCAGGCTACGGGCCAGCCTCTCAGCCCTCCTGAGAGCTCCGATGTCGGGTGCTAGGATTAGGTGGTCCCCGCCTATCCCGGCCTTCGAAGCCATGTAATAGTAGGGGTATATCGAGACTGCAGAGCCTGGGAAGGCGGATAGTGCTTCTTCCTTATGTATCTCGATAGTATAATACTCGTTGTAGCCGGCAGTGTAGAGCGACCGTAGTATCACGGCGATGCTTATCGGCTCTCCCGGGAGGAACCTCTTATCCTGGCGGGCATACGCGGTGTAGGGCGAGACGAGTATTATCCTCCTAGCCCTCAGACCCCGGAGGGCGTCTGCCAGTAGCATGGCCTGGATTATCGAGGTGTCCTGGGGTCTGCTCATGGTCTGCACTACGATAACGGTGTGCTCAACGTCTCCCTCGACACGCACATAGACTTCCCCGTCCGGGAAAACCTTTCCTTCGGCATGGATGAGGCCGAAACCGGAGGCGGAGGCTAGACTCTCAGCAAACTCCTTGGAGCCGGGGCTGAGCCCCGCGACTATCACGGCCATAATACTCCCCGGGCTAACGCGTATTACGGGGGAGAATATTTAGGGCTATCCTGACGGTTGAGTGTAGAAATATAGGAGGTTAAGGGATGGCTTCCTCTCTGCCAGTGGCCGGGATCGGCATATCGACGGTAGAGAATATACCAGTATTCCACTATGATCCTGGAGGTATGGCCTTCAGGGTTATCCTGGCATGCAGGGGTAGCCCTCTTTTCGAGTGCAGCGATTTCGACATCTGCGCTTACGGGAGCCCGGCAGCATTCCAGCCACATATGGTTGGGGTTGGCGAGATTGTTAGGAGGGCTGTATGGTCCGGGGCTGACATGATAGTTTTCGAGGGGCTCGAGCCGTGCAAATGTTTGGACCGTGAAACGCTCGAGGCCGCCCGGGGCGAGGGCCTCCACGTGGCGGTGAGAACGTTCGGTTCCGGCTGCCCGGCGGGTCTGGAGCCGGACGTGATTATTTACGATGACATACATGAGTATGCGGAGGACCCCTCAATAATACTGGATCTGCAGTCCTCTCTCGAGAGGAGTATACGGGCAGGAAACTCCTGGGTAGAGGTTAACGCGTACATACCCGATCCTAGAACGGCTAGAATCGCGGGACTCCTAGAAATACTCGGGGGGAAGCTCTACCCGCTCCACGTGCACGTGGCAAACCACATGGGCGGGGGCCCTGTCAGGAGCCTCTACGAGAAGGCTAGGAGAGTACTACCACACCTCTACATACACAACCCGACCTACCCGTACCTTGAAACATACTGTCCAGCCTGCGGCAAGCCCGTGGCTATGAGAGAGGAAGGGGTCCTCCTCAAGCTTGAGGCCAGAGAGGGTAGATGCTGGAACTGCGGGGCGGAAATACCCTTCCATGGGCGGATAAGAGACAAGACTCCCAGGAGGATAATACAACTTACAGGTGGCGGCAGGTGGATGCACCCGCTAGAGCTGAAAGCGATAGGGAGACTATTCTCCAGCCGCACGTCAGGCCGGCGAGATTCTGGGAGCCCGTCCCGGGCAAGCCCGGATGGGTGAAATGCAATCTGTGCGAGAGGAGGTGCATAATAGCCCCGGGCAGGTATGGGGCCTGCGGTGTTAGGAAGAATATTAACGGTAAACTCTACACGCTAGTCTACGGTCTGCTGACAGCTATGAGCGTCGACCCGATAGAGAAGAAACCCATGTTCCACTTCTACCCTGGATCCTCCGTGCTGAGCATCTCAACGGTCGGGTGCAACTTCTTCTGCAAGTTCTGCCAGAACTGGGTTATAAGTCAGAGTAGGCTGGAGAAGGGCCTATACGGAGTCTATAAGACCCCGGAGGATGTGGTGAGCGCCGCGCTAGAGGTTGGCGCTGACGGTATAGCCTACACGTATAACGAGCCGACAATATTTTACGAGTTCATGTATGACACTGCGAGGCTGGCGAAGAAGCACGGGCTCTTCAACATCATGGTCACTAACGGCTATATGACGCCCGAGGCTGTCGACGACATATCGCCCTACATGGACGCGGCAACAGTAGACTTCAAAGGGGGAGGAAACAGGGAGTTCTACAAGAAATACGTGGGAGTCCTCGACCCCGACAAGATATTCAACACGCTCCTTGCCATGAAGGAGAAGGACTGGTGGATAGAGATAACAAACCTTGTAGTTCCAGAGGTGGGCGACAAGCCGGAAGATGTTAGGAGACTCGCAAAATGGATCGTCGACCACTTAGGCCCCCAGACACCTTTCCACCTGCTAAGATTCTTCCCCCACTACAAGATGAGCAATCTCCCGCCAACACCTGTTGAGACGCTGGAGAAACTCGCAAGAATAGCCAGGGAGGAGGGCCTCCTATACGTTTACATTGGAAACGTGCCAGGCCACCCCCTAGAACACACTTACTGTCCCAGGTGCGGCTATAGGGTGATAGAGAGGGAGGGGGTCTATATTAGGAGGTACAGTCTCGACCGGGAAGGCCGCTGTCCCAGGTGCGGCTATAGGATCCATATTAGGGGCGAGTACAGGGGTGGGAGGAGAACGTATTTTCTAGATCTAATCTAATATGGGCCTGTCCGTTGGACGGGCGAGCCTCTATATAAGCTAATTGTCTGCTAGTTTTAGAAGCAAACCATAATAAACCCTCTCTGTTATGTGAAGGTCTAGGCATGTTAAGGCCCTATGCGTGCGAGCGCGAGAGGGAACAAGGGAAGGGGTAGGACTAGAGGGGTGCATATAAATTGAAGTTCTGTCCGAAGTGCGGCGGTATAATGCTCCCTGTCAGGAAGGATGGGAAGATCGTTTTGAAATGCCAGAGATGCGGGTATGAGATGCCGGCGGACGAGAAGACGCTCAAACAGTATAAGATTGTCAGGAAGACCAGAGAGGAGGACAAGGTTGTAACAACTAAGACTGTCGTCGAGGCCGAAAAGCTTGGAGTCGACAAGGATACGCTAGAACAGGCAAAAGAGGAGTTCTACGAGCTGGTCCTCGACCAGATAGGAGAGTACGGAGAATAAGTCTTAGGCAATTACTCGTGGACGGGGAGGAGCCCACCTATTTTCTCCAGGTCCTTAGCGGCCTCCTCCAGGTCCTTGTGCGTGTCAATGCTCCTCCAATAGTATGGTGGTGTCATATACTTTACAGTGCCTAGGAGGCTCTTATCGGCCAGCTCGGGGAACGTTGTCTTCTCAATATCGCCCCTCTCCGGGAGGTAGTCTACTATCTTCGGGGTGAACGCGTACACGCCAGCGTTGATCCAGTACTCGTATAGTATTGGTTTCTCCCTGAACCCTGTTATGAGTTGCTTCTCATCGTCGATTTCCAGTATACCGTAGGGGCTCCTGAGCGGTACAGCCCCGAGCGCGGCTATGAGACCGCCTGTTTTGACCCTCTCTACGAGCTTGTTCGGGTCTATGTTTGTCAGTATGTCCCCGTTGACAACGACGACAGTCTCGTTCCTCGATATCACATGGGCAGCATTCCTCAGCGCGCCCCCAGTGCCTAGGGGCTCGTCCTCGACAACATAGGATATGTGGAGGCCGAACTTGGACCCGCTGCCCACAGCCTCAATTATCTTCTCTTTAAGGTATCCCGCGAGGATGACGACCTCGTTTATACCGTAATACTTGAGCCATTCCAGCTGGTAGAACAGTACCGGTTTACCCGCAACTTTAACTAGAGGTTTTGGAACCTCGAGTGTCAGGGGTCTAAGCCTCTTACCATAGCCTCCCGCGAGAATCATTGCTATAGACAACGTATCCCACCTCCACTCGACTCCCAATATACCCTAAAGTGTCGCGGTCAATAATAAGGTCTATATTGGGCTCGTCCTCGAGGGCTCAGGTAACCCAGTGGTCGTCACCGGGCAGCCCATGGCTGCCCTCCGCGAGCGCCGTGTCCTCACCGCCCTCCAGCCGAGTGCTACTTGTAGAGTATTACTGTTAGACTGTTAAGATTGGAGCCTGTCGGCCCCGTCCTCACGAGGAGGCCGAGCCTGTCAAAGAACGTGTAGGAGTCATTGTTGGACAGGAAAATATCGGGGTCAAGCCCGCGGCTCCTGGCATCCGCTGTAAGCCCGTTATACGCTATTGCCCCTGCAGCGTCGGTTACACCATCGATACCGTCAGTGTCCATTGATAGGATCCCTATACGCCCCTTCTCGATGCTTCCCAGCGTCCAGTAGTCTGCTTCGACCACCCATGCTAGTGCGAGCTCCATGTTCCTCCCCCCTCTGCCACGGCCTTTAACGGTCACACTAGTCTCGCCCCCAACAAGCACCGCTCCAGGCCTGGCTACCGGTATTCCACGCTCGAAGCCTTCAAGCGCTATACCGGCTAGAGCTTTAGCCACCTCCCTGCTCTCACCGCCTATCCTGCTTGTGAGGATAAGCGTGTTGTAACCCTTACCGGCCAGATGGGCCTGGAGGCCTCGTAGAACGTCGAGGTTTGATGCCGAGAGGATATTGTGGACCCTCTCGAACACTCGGCTTCCAGGCTTAGGAGTCTCGGGTCGGAGGCCGTTGGCTCCCTCAACTAGGACTTTCCTTGCCCGTTCTGGTATACTGTCCCATAGGCCCCTAATCTTGAGTGTTCTTATCGCATCATTATAGGTGGAGGGGTCCGGCACGGTTGGGCCGCTAGCGATCAGGTCTAGCCTGTCCCCGGGAACGTCGCTCGCGTATATGCCTGTAGTCTCGGCGGGCTGCGCTGCCTCTGCCAGGCGGCCGCCTTTCACCATGCTCAAATGCTTCCTCACAATGTTTATTTCTAGTATTGAGAGGCCACCGTTAAGCATCACCCTGTTAACCTCAACTATATCCTCCAGCTCAAGGCCGGGCTGGGGAACCTCTACCAGGGCGCTCCCCCCACCGCTTATAAGGGCTACAAGCCTCCCCGTTCTCCCCGCGCTCCTAGCCCATTCCAGGACAGCCTCGCCAGCCCTCAGGCTAGCATCGCTAGGCAGGGGATGCGTAGACTCTATCACCTCCAGCCCCGGGATACGCCTACCAGTCCCACGGGGAACAACTACGACCCCGCCCTCGACATTACCGTCTAAGACCTCGAGCGCTCCCTCAACCATCGAGAGCGCGCCCTTACCGAACGCTATGAGCACAGGAGGGGTTCCACGATCAGTACTCTGGCTTCCGGCTAGCACCCTCCTGGTCGAAGGACGGAGGTCTGAGAGCCTGACTATTAAGGGCACTAGACCCTTCAGCTCCCCAACTATACTCTCGTCTAAGGCCAAGAGCTAGCACCCCGGCGCGTCGGCATGTAGGGATACCT
>JALSOR010000088.1 GCA_026986415.1 Acidilobaceae archaeon | reverse complement strand
CAGGCCAGCGTCTAACGCCTCAAATATTAGCTTTCTAGCCTTGCCGGGCGGTATGATGCCGTACATGCCCGTGACAGAGTATACCCCGTATAGGAGGCGTGTGACTGCCATCGCATGAGCCGCCCCCTTCTTCCCCTCCGTCCCGGGTGTATCATCCCGGGCCGGGCGAGGGTTATAGTAGAACATATAGATATAATTATAAAATAATTATTTTTATTAAGATTATATTTTAGATTCCGTTTATATTCGATGAATACAGACATGAACTATACAGGGTTTCCAAGCTTGGAGGAGAAGCCGATAATCGTGGGCCACAGGGCTAATAGTGGGAGGATAGTCTACTGGTACAAGCGGATGGGGGTCCAGTACGTCGAGGTGGACGTCTCAACAGCGCCGGACGGGAGGCTCCTAGTCCAGCACGGCCCCCCAGGGACTGCGAGGGCCACGCCCATAGGGAGGATCGCGCAGTGGGTAGACTACAAGCTCTTCTACCGCGACCCCCTCCTGAGACCCCAACCGTTAAGGGTATGGCTGAGGCTCATACGGGAGAAGCTGAACGTTAAAGGAGTACTAGTAGACCTGAAATCGGACGTCGACCCTGCAAGCCTTAGAAGGGAGATCGAGGAGAGCGGCTTCGACGGGGAGCTACTATTCTCGACCAACGACCACCGCACCATACCGGGGCTCTCCAGGGAGCTCCCGGGTAGGACGATAATAGCGAGCTACAGTGTCGTCCCCTACGATATCGTCTCCTGCACCAGGCCCTCCCACGCGTCGGGGATAGGGTTGAGGATAGACCTTCTAGACGAGGATCTCGCCGCCAAGATAAGAAGCGCCGGGTACGTGCTCTCAAGCTGGACAATAAACACTAGGAGCCAGGCCTTGAAAGCGCTACGGCTGGGAGTGGACATTATGATAAGCGACCGCCCCGACATCGTCGCTAGAACACTGGAGGGCGCGGGGAGGCCATGACCGGGAGCATACGGGCCATAATACTGGCCGCGGGGGAGGGGAGACGGCTTAGGGATACAGTAGGGACTGTAAAGCTGTACTTGAAAATAGCAGGGCTAAACCTGGTATGCTACCCCCTGCTCAGCGCTTACAGCGCAGGCGTTCCAAGTATCGTGCTGGCCACGAGGCGCGAGCACGCGGGCCAGCTGGGAACAGTGGTCTCGCAGTGCTGTAGGGCCTGCCAGGCCAGCCACGCTTATAGCTGGAGGTGGTGGGCGGGGAACGCCTACACCCTCCTGGACGCGCTGGAAAGCCTGCCTCCGGGCCGCACGCTTATCCTGGTGGGAGACCACATAGTCCACCCCGAGATTGTCAGGCGTGTCATTGAGGGGTGCGACTGGCCATTCTGCGTTGGGGGCGACAGGGACCCCACGGTTAAAGGCAGGGGCGAGGAGACGAGGATTAACGCGGCTAGCGATGGGAGGGTCACAAGTATTGGGAAGGGGCTAGACACGTACACGCACGTGGACGTGGGAGTCCACCTCGTAGACCCCACACTCTACACCGGCAACTGCGGCCGGATCCCCCTAACACTGAACATGCTCAAACAGTGCGCTGCCAGGAGGGGCCTCCTGAAAGTCGTAGACGTCACCGGCCTCCCCTGGCTCGACGTTGACACTCCAGGAGACCTCGGGCCCGCGGAGAGGCTCGCCTCAAAGCTCAAAACAATATTCTGGCAAGCAGGGGAGAGGGGGCTGTAGGGCTTGCCGGGGAAGAGTACTGACGGGCCGGTTTCGAGGCTCCTGAACAGGAGGATATCGTCCCGCATATCAGGGTTCATAGTGGGCCGGGGGCTACCGGTAACGCCCAACATGATGAGCCTTCTAACGTTCACTGTCGGCCTTGCAGCGGTGGTCCTCGCATTATACGGCCACCTGGTCCTGGCCGGGCTGGCAGCGCAGGCGAGCAGTATTCTTGATGGTGTCGACGGTGAGATAGCAAGGCTGACCGGTAGGGCCTCGAGGAGGGGCGCCTTCCTCGACACCATGCTCGACAGGTACACGGACATGCTGCTCATAGGGGCGACCATGTGGAGCGCCATGCGCATCTCAGGGGTAACCGTGGAGGCCGCCGTGCTCGCGGGACTGCTAGCACTAACGGGGGACCTGCTGGTGAGCTACCTCCACGCCAGGGGAGTCCTAGACCTTGGAGTGCACCCCTCCCAGGTCGGCCCGCTGGACAGTATAGCCTCTAGGGATGTGAGAATACTGCTACTATCACTGTTCCTGGTAGCGTCCCGGCCCTATTGGGCTCTCATAGCGGTGGGGGTCCTAGCCCACTCGTATGTTATAGTGAAGACGGTCTACCTGTTAGAGCACCATGCCGATTGAATGCTGGGAGGAGAGTGTTCAAACCGTTATTTGGAGCCTACCGGCCGTCATACATGGAGGGTACAGGGGTGTTGGATGCCAAGCGGGTGTTCGCTGCCGGTT
>JALSOR010000087.1 GCA_026986415.1 Acidilobaceae archaeon | reverse complement strand
TTATAGTGTTGTTGTTCTCCATCCACTGGTGGAGCTCTACGAGCGGCTTATAGTTCTTCCAGCATGTAAGGTTGAAGAGCAGGCTTAGATAGTCTCTAACCCCAAGATCTACAATATCTGTTTGAACTTTCATAACGTCCTGAACACTAATCTTCTTGCCGGAAGCAATGTACGCTGTGAGGAGCTGCTCTATCCTCATAAGCCTATACTTGTCATGGTAGTGCCAGCCTATGAAGAGCCCGCACGTGCCGTTGAAGGGCTTACTGTTCGCCGTCGCTATGAAGGGCAGGTCCGGATCGTACAGTATGGGTATCCTGTCCGGGGGCACGTAGCCTACCCACTCCCCCTCGCCCGCGCTCCCATTGAAGGGTAGCCAGCCAGTATTGACTATCCTCACACCGCTAACATTATACACGGGGAGGTTGGTCCTCACAGGGTAAGCCCCGAAGAGGCTGTAAGCGAAGTTGCCCTTATCGTCGGCAACGACAAAGTTCTGCGGGGGCACATGGAAGTATCTCTGCGCCTGTAAGGCCTCCCTTACAGTGGACGCCTTGTCTAGCAGGTAGAAGAATGCTATCTCAGCGCTCGGATCCTGGCCTGTCCAGCGTACTGCGAGAAGGTGGCCGCCCGATCTTATCAGGTAGCCGTGCACTGTCCGCTCAACGTTTACTGTCCTAGTAGTGTAGGTCCTCTTGACGGGATCCCAGATCTTCAACGTTACAGTCTCAACATGGATAGGCTCCAGCCAGCGGCCCTTGTAGAGGTACCTGCCATTCTTCCACTTGTAATAGTAGTAGTCTGTGAAGTCGCCCATAACGTTCGTGAACCCCCAGGCCATGTGCTGGTTCCGGCCTATCACCACTAGAGGGGTCCCGGGGAACAGGTTGCCAACCACGTGGTAGCTGGGAGTGTTGAGCACGATCATGAACCATATAGGGGGCATAGTCAGCTCCAAGTGGGGGTCGTTCGCCACAATCGGCTTGCCACTGGCAGTGTAAGACCCGTTTATAACCCAGTTGTTGGACGCGCCGATACCTGGGGAGGGGAGGCCTAGCAGCCTGGCAGGATAGTCTGTAAGCCCCACAAGCCATGTTACATTGACATGCTCGATCCGGCCGGGGACGTAGGGCTGGAAGGCCGTGGCGTTCACGGGGAGCCTGGTTATGCCCGTAACATTGCTCCACATAACTGCATCCCGGCAGTCAGCCTGTGCTAGCGTCCCATTCCAGTAGGGGATCCCGAAGAGCCTGGCAAGGTAGATCCCGTCATCGCCGTACTTGTCCACTAGCTCCTGCATTATCAGGTCGCCATCGTTCCATGCTAGCCCGTACGCTATGAGTTTTGCCACTGCAATACTATCCTTGGGGGTCCACGGCTCGGGCTTCTGGCCCAGAACCCTGTATTCCAGCGGTAGCATGTTGTGCTTCTCAGCATACCTTATGTACGCGTTCACACCCATACTATAATACTCCAGCATCCGGGCTGTGCCTCTCAGCACGGGATCGGAACTATTACTTATCATGTCCCATGAGAGATCGACGCTCCTCGCGATACCCGACTGCAGCATGAATATGTCGCTCTTAACGCCCTTCTCGCCGACAAGAGCGGCCAGCCTGCCCTCGGGTATCCTGCGGAGAACGTCCATCTGGAAGAGCCTCTGACTAGCAGTAACCCATCCAACAGCGTAGAAGCCCATCGCGTCCGTGGTAGCATTAATATGGGGGACACCCATACTATCCCATATTATCACCGCCCTCCCAGGCACCCCCGGGGCCTTAAGCACTATACCCGAGGGTTGCCCCGCGGATAGGGAAGCCCCAGCGACGCCATGAACAGGGTCCATGAAGGATTGGAGCGCCGGCTGCAAGTAGGGGAGCACTAGGAGGATAATGGCAAGTATAACAGCTATAACGCCCTTCAGCTTGCCGGGCAAAGGAGAACGCACCCACTTATAACACACCAGTATCTAGCCTTAGAGCTAAAGTCTTTGCACCATGTACGAGTATAAACAGTATATTGAACCGGTCTACCCGGATAAAACCTGTATCAAGATGAAGAAAGCATTGCATGGTGCGGGCGGTGAAGACCCCTGGGAGGCTGACTCCCACATTAAAGGATCTTAGGATGGGGATGATGCTACACGAGCGTTCCGAGCCCGCCAACCAATAAAAAAGGGGGGAACCGCAGTCTAGAAGCTCCTAACAGGGATGATGAGGGTTAAAAGCGGCGAGCCCGGAAATCGGGCGTTGAGCTGGGCCAGGACACCTGACCCTACTCTAGAGCCCTCCCCGAGCTTGAACGCGGAAGGCTAGACCCTGAGATAGGGGAGTAGCAATATTATCGTGCTGGAGGTCGCTATGAGCATGTTATCATCTATAGGTGGGAACTCGTACCTTTCAACGAACGTGGCAGCCAGGGCTGCAGCAACCCCGAGCAGGCCGGCGTA
>JALSOR010000086.1 GCA_026986415.1 Acidilobaceae archaeon | reverse complement strand
GGAAAAACACCCCCCCCCCCCCCCCCCCCGAGCATTCTTTACTGAGCTTTTCAGAGAGCTCCCTGAGCATTTCTTGCAAGAGGCTGCATAGCCTATCATGATCCTCTACTAGGCCGTTCTCCCGTAGGATCTTCAACCCTTCCAGCGCGTAGTTGACCGCTAACAGGTAGTCTATTCTGAGTCTGAACTCTATGCTCCTCGCCAGCTCTCTCAGCCCTTTCACTGTTATCTTGTATACTACCCGTTTTCCACCCCTCACACCGCTCGTCTCCACATGGTCCACATCTATAACGCCTTCACTCTTCATCCTGCCCAGCAGCGGGTATAGGGAGCCCGCAGCGGGCTGCCAGTTACCGCCTGTAAGCCTAACTATTCTCTGTATAATATCGTACCCGTGCCCAGGCTTCTCTGCTAGCGCTCTTAGTACGAGCTCTCTTAACGTCTCCTTAGGCGGGATCCTGTTAATCTTGAACGTGTTCACCCCTTCTTTCTCCAACCCCATCAACCCTTACCCTCCCACTCTAGATTCTCCCCTAGATGGAAGCTCCACTCACCACTAACGTGTATTCACATGAATATAACTAGTTAGAGGGAATATGTTTATACAAGTTTTCATCTTGCACTGCGACAAGCAATATTTAGGATACATATAAAAATATACGAACACATAGGATTTTAAAGTATTTGCTGTAAAAAGTATATACTATATACTGTTAGTGGGCTCCAAAAGTAAAAATTATACTATATTATACTAAAAAGAGCAGGATTCCGTGTAGGGCTCGGTATTGGTGTCACCGGCCACCGGGCCCTCCCCCGAGGGAGGAGGGCCTCGCCTAATACCAGCCTTCCTCACAGCCCACAAGCCGGTTGGTAAGCTGTGGGGGAGGATCTGGGGTAAAATAGTTAGAGGGGTCTTATGCGTATTCTCACACCCTCAAGCCTGAGGGGCTGGAAGGGTATCCCTGTGCCGCTGTAGAACTTGCTGAACCACTCGTAGAAGTGGAGCCTGAGGCTGTGAGCGAACGCTATTATAGCTTCCAGGCCGGCTACCAGGAGGTTCCCGAATATGTATACCAGTATTGCGGATATGAGGCCTACTATTCCGTGGCCAGCCATTAGGTAGTAGAGCTCTGCGAAGCCGAGCATGAGTCCCGCGTGTGCGAGTGCTAGGCCGAGGATCCTGAGGAAGCTGGGGATGTTGCCAAGCACCATGAGGAACATCTCGTATGCCTCCATGCCGCTCTGGCCTAGGGCCTTGAGGGGGCTATGGCCTTCCCTTGCAGCAATTATGGGCTCGCCGAGGAGCATCCATATTATGCCTATCAGGACGCCGTAGAACACTATTGCCTGCAGTACTCCACCATGCCCGGTTTCTAGTAGGCCCTGTTTTACTATCCCGCCGGCCCTGCCAGCGTCGGGTACTACGAGGAAGGGTAGCGTTGCTGACAGGAAGAATATGAACATGGGGATCTTGCTCGCGATCATCCTGTCCTTCTCGCCCTTGATCCACGCGTCAACAGCCCCGAGCAGGGTTCCCAGGGTGAGCATGTATGCCCCGATCCATAGGCTTATCGATATCATGCGGAAGAGCAGTGTCCTACTGCTAACAATATGCTTGAACTCCTCCTCGACAGTTATTGTCGGCTGCGCGAGCGGTGGAACCTTGAAGCCCAAGTGCTGCCAGAAGCTGTACAGCCCGATCTTGGCCGACACTACGGGGCCGAAGAGCTCGCCCGCCAGTATTCCTGTGACGATGCTGGCTATGGCTAGTACTGACAGGAGGAACCTCCAAGGGCTCCCCTTACGGACAAAGTATAACGCGAAGAGTAGTACTAGCAGGCCGTGGCCGGCGTCGGGGAACATTAAGCCGAATATTACTGGCAGGGATAGTGCCAGGAAGAGTGTGGGTACTATCTCGTCCGGGTCGGGCTCGCCGTACATTCTCACGATCTCATGGAAGGGCCTGAGAATCCGGGGGAGGTCAACCTTCGTGGGCGGCTTCTTTCCTGACTCCTCGCTGGCCCTCTTAACGCCTAGAGAGGCCAGCAGGTATGCCCCCCTCGAGGCTCTTGTAAGCGATTCCTCGAGCTTCTTCTTGTCCTTCACATCTATGTAGCCGCGGAAGAAGCTCATAGTCCTGGTCTTCACAGTGCTGGCTAGGAGCTTGCCGGCATATTTTAGCGCTGAGATGAGCGTGTAGTACTTGTTCAGGTCTTGGAGCCTCGACTTGAGCCTCGCAACGATATCCTCCTCCTCGCGGGCCAGCCCGGCTATCTCGCTCTGGGCGGCAGCGTAGGCCTTCTTGGGGGAGCCCGGCAGGTCTTCGGGGATAGCTATGGGGGTCCACTTCCCCCTTAGCTCCTGTATTAGCTCGTGGAGCCTTCTCCTGGGGCCTGCAAGCGCTACTAGGAGCTTCCTCTCCTCCCCGACTTCTTCTACGGCTACCAGTAGGCCTTTGCTTGTGGCGGTGCGAACTATACTGTCGGGGTCTTCGCCTTTCTCTAGGGTTAGTATGCCTAGCGCGTAGCCTATCATTGAAGCGTTCTGGGCTTCGCGTACTGGGGCGTCGACGTGTTTCGCGTATTCCAGCATGGCTTTGACGGCTTCGAGCTCGGCTATCCTGCTCTCTATCTCCGCTATTCTAGCTACTCCCCTGTCATACTCGTCTTCGAGATCCTTATACTCTCGGACCGCGTTCTCAAAGGCTTCCTCCCAGCTTCCCGCTTCCAGCTCGACGCCCGAAACCTTTTCCGGCTCGACCTCTAGAACGGTATAGTAGGACTCTATCTTGGCGTGCTTCTCGCTTATCTTATTATACAGTATCCTATACCTTGGACTGGCCCTCGCCCCCTTAATCCTTGGGGGCTCGTCTACGTGGAGGAGCCCGTGGGATGACAGCTCGGAGACCACGCTGTCATAGAGCGTGTTTGGTACGGCTATTACCACCTCTTCTACCTTCCTGGGTAACAGCACCAATAGTGTTTACACCCCGCGTCACAGGCCGCGCTGTAGAGAGGGGACCGTCCAGGCCGGGGCCCGGGAGGCGGTTCTATCTACCCGCGAGTAGAAATGGCGGGCCAGCAGTTTTTATATGGTAACGATCCCCTCCAGGGATTCTTTTTAAAGGGATAACCATTACGGTCTTGTCGTGGAGTGGTGTATGGTGACGAGGAAGGCCCGAATACTCGTTGTCGGCGACAAGCTGAACCTTCCACTGTTCAGGAGTGCCGGCCTCAGCGTGCGGGAAGCAGAGAATGAGGAGGAAGTGCTTGAGGCTATAAGGAGTGCTCCCAGAGATACCGGGCTCGTAATAGTGCTGAAACACGTGGTTCGAGACCCCACACGCGTGGTTAAGGAGGCGGAGAAGACGGGCCTACCAGTCCTAGTCCTCCCCACACCGTGGAGCCCGGCGGAGAAGATCAACGTTGAAAAGCTTCTAGCCAAAGCGTTAGGATTGGGGTGACCATGTAATGGGAGGCTTCAGGGGCGATCCTAGGAGGGTTGCCGAGGAGATAGTTGCTGGGGAGAAGAGGGAGGCCGAGAAGATACTGGCCGAGGCGTATGAGAGGGCGGTAACGCTAGTGGACGAGGCCTACAGGGAGGCCCTGCTAGAGGCGGAGAGGAGGCTGGGAGAAACGTTCATGTCCGCGGAGGAGAAGATCAAGAGTCTAGTCTCAAGCTTGGAGCTGGAGCTTAAGAACGAGCTGAGCAACGCTAAAAGCCGCTATATTGAGGAGGCGATCAAGGCCGCCCTGGAAAGGATACGTGCCAGCAAGAACGAGGAGTGGTACACCGCGTATCTCGAGAGGGTTTTAGAGAAGGCCTCGGAGGAGATAGGCGGGGAGTTCATTGTTAGAACAGCCCCGGACGATGCTGAGAGGGTGAAAGAGATTATTGCCAGGAAGAATCTGGCGAGGGCCAGGCTCGCGCGGGAGCCGGCAGACATAGTTGGGGGTATTATCGCTGAGACCCCCGACGGGAGCCTGAGGCTCGACTACAGTATAGACCTGCTGGTTAGCATGAACAAGCACAGGCTCATGGGCCTGGCCGCGAAGAAGCTTTTTGTCGAGCTCTAGACCCCCCGGGCTCACTGTGGTGGTGCTTGCAGGTAAGGGTGGTATGGCATGCCTGTTAAGGGGAGTATAGTGAGGATCGCTGGCCCCCTCGTGGTAGCTGAGGGTATGAGCGGGGCCCAGATGTACGAGATGGTCAGGGTTGGAGAGGACAAGCTGATAGGCGAGATAACACGGATCGTGGGCGACAAGGCGTTCATCCAGGTCTACGAGTCCACGACCGGCCTCAAGCCTGGCGAGCCTGTCGAGGGGACCGGTGCGCCCCTGAGCGTCGAGCTAGGCCCCGGTATTATAGGGAATATTTATGATGGAGTGCAGAGGCCCCTGCCGGTGATCGCGAGGGTCATAGAGGAGCAGGACCCCAACAGGAAAATATTTATCGAGAGGGGCGTGAGCGTCCCACCAATACCTCTAGACAGGAAGTGGCACTTCACGCCCGGGATTAACGGGCAGGCCCCCGAGGCGGGCTCGAAGGTTGAGCCCGGCGACGTCCTCGGCATTGTGGAGGAGACGAGCCTTATAACGCACAAGATAATGGTCCCCCCGGGTGTTAGGGGGAGGCTGAAATGGCTCGCCCCCGAGGGGGACTATACTGTTACCGAGACGATCGCCGAGGTGGAGACGGGGGACGGCAGGACTGTCGAGGTCACGATGAGGCAGAGGTGGCCTGTCAGGATCCCGAGGCCCTTCAGGAACAAGCTGGAGCCTAACACGCCGCTCATAACGGGTACTAGGATTATTGACACCCTCTTCCCCATGGCTAAGGGCGGTACGGGCGCCATACCCGGCGGCTTCGGGACAGGCAAGACTGTAACACTCCACTCGCTCGCCCAGTGGAGCGACGCCCGGGTGGTAGTCTATATCGGGTGCGGGGAGAGAGGCAACGAGATGACCGAGGTCCTAGAGAAGTTCCCCAAGTACAAGGATCCCTGGACCGGTAAGCCGCTCATGGAGAGGACAATACTGATAGCCAACACTAGCAACATGCCTGTCGCCGCCAGGGAGGCGAGCATATACGTGGGGATAACCCTCGCCGAGTACTACAGGGACATGGGCTACGACGTGCTCCTCGTGGCCGACAGCACCAGCAGGTGGGCGGAGGCCCTGAGAGAGATAGCCGGCAGGCTCGAGGAGATGCCGGCCGAGGAGGGATACCCGAGCTACCTGGCCAGCAGGCTGGCAGAGTTCTACGAGAGGGCCGGCAGGGTTGAGACGCTGGGGAGCCCGCACAGGCTCGGCAGCGTCACTGTTGTGGGCGCCGTAAGCCCGCCGGGAGGAGACTTCACGGAGCCGGTGACGAGCCATACTAAGAGGTTCATAAGAGTGTTCTGGGCCCTCGACACTAAGCTGGCATACAGCAGGCATTACCCTGCCATCAACTGGCTCATAAGCTATAGCGCCTATGCTGAGACGGTCGCCGAGTGGTGGCATGAGAATGTTGATAAGAGGTGGAAGGAGTACCGTGACATCGCCCTCGACATCCTGTTGAGGGAGGAGGAGCTCCAGGACATTGTGAGGCTGGTGGGTACCGAGAGCCTCGCGGAGAAGGACAAGCTAGTCCTCGAGACCGCCAGGATGCTGAAGGAGGGATTCCTCAAGCAGAACGCCTTCGACCCGATAGACGCTTTCAGCACCCCGCAGAAACAGTTCAAGCTCCTCGAAATGTTCATAGACTTCTACCATAAGGCCAGCGAGCTGGTAGCGAGGGGAGTAACAGTAGCAGAAATAAGGGACGCGCTCGGCAGGCTCTACGTGGAGATGATAAAGGCGAAGTTCACGATACCAAACGACCAGCTCGACAAGATAGAGGAGCTCAGGGTGAAAGCCCTGGAGGCCCTCGAAGCCCTGGCCGCCAGGAAGGGCTGACCCGGCCTGTTTACCCTATAATAATCCGGCCGTATGGGCCCCTTAAGGTGTGATGGGAGGGGTTAGAGGTTGAGCGTGTACGGCGTCAAGGAGTATAGTAGGATAAGGGAGATCAAGGGCCCCCTCCTAATAGTTGAGGGGGTTAGCGGTGTCGCGTTCGACGAGATAGTAGAGGTCGAGCTCCAGTCGGGCGAGAAGAGGAGGGGCAGAGTCCTAGACGTCAGCAAGGGAGTAGCGGTAGTACAGGTCTTCGAGGGCACCACAGGGATAACCACGACGGGCACCAAGGTCCGCTTCCTCGGGAGGCCGCTCGAGATACCGGTAAGCGAGGACATGCTGGGCAGGATCTTCAACGGGCTCGGCGAGCCCATAGACGGTGGGCCGCCCGTCCTTGCAGAGGAGGAGAGGGACGTTAACGGCGCCCCGCTAAACCCGGCTGAGAGGGAGTTCCCAGAAGACTTCATACAGACGGGTGTCAGCGCTATCGACGGTATGAACACGCTCGTGAGAGGCCAGAAGCTGCCGATCTTCAGCGGGAGCGGGCTCCCCCACAACATTCTGGCCGCCCAGATCGCGAGGCAGGCCACTGTTAGGGGTGAGGGCGAGGAGTTCGCTGTCGTGTTCGCCGCTATAGGTATAAAGTATGACGACTACCTGTTCTTCAAGAAGTTCTTCGAGGAGACGGGCGCCCTGAACAGGGTCGCAATGTTCGTCAACCTGGCAGACGAGCCGGCAATGATAAGGCTTGTAACCCCAAGAGCGGCCCTCACGCTCGCAGAGTACCTAGCGTTCGAGAGGGACATGCACGTCCTGGTAATACTGACGGACATGACGAACTATGCTGAGGCCCTCAGGGAGATAAGCGCTGCCAGAGAGGAGGTCCCCGGGAGGCAGGGATACCCGGGCTACCTGTACAGCGACCTGGCAAGCATATATGAGAGGGCTGGCAGGGTTAAGGGTAAGAAGGGCAGTATAACGCAGATGCCTATACTGACGATGCCCAACGATGATATCACGCACCCCATACCCGACCTTACAGGGTATATTACTGAGGGCCAGATAGTGCTCAGCAGGGAGCTCTACAACAGGGGCATATACCCGCCGATAAACGTGCTCATGAGCCTCTCGAGGCTCATGAAGGAGGGTATAGGCCCCGGTAAGACCAGGGAGGACCACGCCGCCGTCAGCAACCAGCTCTACAGCGCCTATAGTAGGGGTGTCGAGCTTAGGAGCCTCGCGGCCGTTGTCGGCGAGGAGAGCCTCAGCCCGACCGATAGGAAGTACCTGGAGTTCGCCGACGCTTTCGAGAAGAGGTTCCTAAAGCAGGGTGAGAGGGAGAACAGGACCATAGAGCAGACGCTCGACATCGCGTGGGAGATACTGAGCATACTCCCAGAGGAGGAGCTGACCAACATAAAGGAGGAGCTCATACGGAAGTACCACCCCAAGTATAGGCGCCTCAACATCTAACCTCCTTCCCCCTTTAAACAATAATAGTAGTGGTTCCAGGGAGGGTGCAGACAGGTGGCGGTAGATCCGAGGAAGGTCCTACCGACTAAGATAAACCTGATAAGGCTTAGAAGAGAGGTTAAGATGCTCCGCAAAATACGCGGGGTCCTGGAGGAGAAGAGGGAGGTCCTCCTCCACTATATTAAGAGTAGCGCTGAGGAGTACGCCAGATACCAGGAGACGGTGCTCGAGAAGATGAACGCCGTGTTCGAAGAGTACTATAAGGGCCTTGTGGAGGAGGGCTACACTAGGGCTAAAGCCTACAGCGAGTCGATACCTGACAGGGCGAGGGTTGAGATAGGAACCATGGTCCTATTCGCCGTTAAAACCCCCACGTTCAAGCTGGACCCCGACAGTGTGCCCCCAATACCCTACCCCAACGAGGCGAGCCCCCACCTTATCAAGAGCGGGGAGCTGCTCAGGGAGATACTGCCGGACCTCCTGAAAATGGCCGAGTACGAGGAGGCGATGAGGAGGCTCATAGACGAGCTGAGGGAGACCCAGAGGCTGATAAACGCTATGGACTACGTCATACTCCCAAGCTACCAGCAGGCTATCAAGTTCATCAAGACGGTGCTGGACGAGAGGATGAGGGAGGACTTCGTAAGGCTGAAAATGTTAAAGAAAAAGCTTCAGAGCGCGGAGAGGATCGCCGCGAGCCTCGGCTAGGGCAACGCTATCCCCACCACTATTAGTATGCCCGCGAGTATTAGGAGGCTCTTCAGGAGCTCTCCCGGCGTCATATCGGCCACGCGCCTCGCTATCCTGACCGTTAAGAGGGCGGCGAAGCCAGCGGCGAACACGAAGAGCAGGCCGAGCCCGAGGAGGGCCAGGTAGTAGCCTATGCCGGAGGCGTTGAACCCCACGTGCATGTGGCCCGCGAGCGTTGAGGCCGCCGCGCGCAATGTTTGAAGACTCACCCTGAACCACACCCCCACTACTATTCCTTTCCGGGCCCGGGAAGGGTATACCTCGCATGCCCTGGTGGTACCAGGGTATTCCCTCTCGGGCTCGCGGGGGCCTGTATAGTATTATTATTATGTATCTTTTGAAATATACGGACGCTTATTATCCTAAAAGCATCACTCCAACATTGTAGAGTGGAGGATGATAGCATGCTGGCCCTCATAGCCTACGCGGCCCAGCCCGCCGGGCAGCAGGCCTACCCGGCAGGGTACGCGTATACTGGGAGTATAACAAACATTTTCTGGACATTATTCCTCATATTCCTAATGATACTAAGCATAAGCCCCATGCTCAGCTACCGCCGCCTCAAGGCGGCAAGGCTATCCCTACTCGCGAAGATGGAGCAGAAGTACGGGTACAGGTTCATCACCATGATACACAGGCAGGAGACCATCGGCATCCTGGGGCTCCCAATATACCGGTTCATAGACATAGAGGATAGCGAGGCCATACTGAGAGCCATAAGGAACACGCCGAAAGACAAGCCCATAGCCCTCATACTCCACACTCCAGGAGGCCTAGTACTGGCGGCCAGCCAGATAGCCAGGGCCCTCAAGAGGCACCCAGCAAAGAAGGTCGTAATAGTCCCCCACTACGCCATGAGCGGGGGCACACTGATAAGCCTCGCAGCAGACGAGATATGGATGGACCCCAACGCCGTCCTAGGCCCCCTAGACCCCCAGCTCGCAGTAGACCAGGCCTCACACCTCCCAGCCCCAAGCATTATCAAGGTGGCAAGAATGAAGGGCAAGGAGGCGAGCGAGAAATTCCTAGTACTCGCCGACATAGCCGAGAAGAGCCTCCAAGAAGTACAAGAATTCATAGTAGACCTGCTCAAAGACAAGATGGGCGAAGAGAAAGCCAGAGAAATAGCCAGAACACTAACAGAAGGCCGCTGGACCCACGACTACCCAATAACATACGAGAAAGCAAAACAGCTAGGACTACCAGTAAAAGACACAGTGCCCGAAGAAGTATACCAGCTAATGGAGCTCTACCCGCAAGCACCAACCCACAAGCCAGGAGTAGAATACATACCCTACCCGGTCAGACACCACAACCACACCCCAACCAGACACTAACCAATAAAAACCCCTACCAGGCAAACAATAAAACCCGCAGGAGCAAGGCCGCCGTAGCTCAGCCGGCAGAGCGCCGCCCTGGTAAGGCGGAGGTCCCGGGTTCAAATCCCGGCGGCGGCTCCACAAACCCAACACCCACATATCCTACAACAATAAAAATATACAAACATTGTTTCTAAAATATTAACGACCTCTTAACAGCCCATAGTCTCCCATTTATATGCTTTTTGAAGAGCAAACCCTTCATGCTCCCAGCGGTAGCCCCCACTTGTTCTTACCAGAACCCCCAAGAAAACAGAAAAACATATAAACCACAAATATAAACACTACCCCAGTTGAAAATAAGCAAGACTAAGAGTAGCTCGTCTGCCACTAGTGACATCGCCCTGTCCGCTAGTTGAAAATAAGCAAGACTAAGAGTCGGGGCGTTTGGGTTGGGGGAGGAGGGTTTCGTGTTGAAAATAAGCAAGACTAAGAGCCAAGCTAGGCCTGGGCGGCTATATCCGGGGCGCCTCGTTGAAAATAAGCAAGACTAAGAGTACATGCCGCTGCTCAAGAAACCAGAGCAGATAAGTTGAAAATAAGCAAGACTAAGAGCCGGCAATAGCGTTCTCAATCTTATAATCATTGGTTGAAAATAGGCAAGACTAAGAGGAGACGGGGGGTGTATGTGTCGGATCCGACTTGGACCGTGAGGCGCCGCATGCTGGAGAAGACGGGCGAGCTAGAAATAATACATT
>JALSOR010000085.1 GCA_026986415.1 Acidilobaceae archaeon | reverse complement strand
TGACAAACAAGATACCGGTCTCCAGGAGCGAGTATGAGATAATTAGAAGGGCGGCCGAGAGAAACTTCAGAAAAGGAAGCCTGTCTGAAGCGGAAAGAATTCTTGAGATGCCCAGGAGCACTCTTGAGAGTGTCTTCCGTCTACTCGCCGATAGGGGGCTAGTATCTATCATTGGGGAGGAGCAAAAGACATACACTCTGACAGATAAAGGCAGAGAGGCGCTCGAGAACGGGCTGCCCGAAGAGAAGCTATTATACTTGTTAGAGGAGGGGAAGACCGACCTCACAACTGTAAAGGAGAGATTGGGGAGAGAGGCTGGCATAGCGATAGGAATGCTGCGACGTAAAGGGTATGCGTCTATCAAGAACGGGAGAATACATCTAGAAGTACCAGTAAATACTATTAAAAAAGATATTAATAGGATAAAGAGGGTTCTAAATATTATTTCGAGAGAGGGGATTATAACTGGAGAGGACGAGGACGCCCTAAAAGAGATATTAAAGCGGGGATTAGCACGCGAGGTTAAGAGAAAAGTTGAAACTGTAGAGTTCAAATACGATCCAAAACAGCTACTCGCAAAGGTCACTGTGGAAGCCTCAACCCTTACCCATAGGATGCTCAAGACGGGAGAGTGGAGAAATATTAGGCTTCGCTCCTATGATGTGACAGCCGAGCCTCCCAAGATTTTACCCGCACGTAAACACTTCCTTAGAGATTTCATAGACATGCTGAAAGATATAATGAAAGAGCTGGGATTCGTCGAAGTCAGCGGCCCCATGATCGAGGCCGAACTATACAATTTCGACCTCCTCTTCCAGCCGCAGGATCACCCGGCCAGAGAGATACATGACACCCTATGGGTGAAAAAACCTGCAAGAATGGAAAGCCTCCCGGAACACCTAGTCGAACGGGCAGCGAAGGTTCACAGTAAAGGGTGGGGATACAAGTGGAACCCTGAGATCGCGGCTCGACTAGTGCTCAGGAGCCAGACTACGAGTGTTAGCGCCAGAATCCTAGCATCGAAGCCTAGCCCCCCGCTCAGGGTGTTCACTGTGGGACGCGTGTTTAGGAGCGATGTTGTCGATGCCACCCACCTCCCAGAGTTCCACCAGCTCGACGGGCTCGACGGGAGGCCAGGATATACGTTCAGAGACCTACTATCATTGTTAAGGGAAATATCGGGCAGGCTCGGCTTCAAGGTAAAGTTCAAACCGGGCTACTTCCCCTTCACAGAGCCTAGCGTTGAAGGGTACGTGCAGCTCCCCAACGGTAAGTGGCTCGAGCTTTTCGGGGCAGGCCTGATGAGGCCGGAAGTATTGGAGATGGCCGGAATAGACTATCCTGTGGGTGCTTGGGGGTTTGGTGTTGAGAGGCTAGCCGCAGCGTACTACGGCATAACAGACATCCGCATGCTCTATACTAGTGATGCCAGCTTTATCCAGTCGTTCAAGATGTTGTAGCCGGGGAGGGTTGAGAGGTGCCGGTTTTCAAGTACCCGATAGGTCTTGTCGAGAGGGTTATACAGGGCTTGTCGCTTGAAGAGGTAAGAGATGCCCTCTTCCGCTTGAAATGTGAAACAGATATTATAGATGATAATATTTTAGAAGTAGAGGTTAATCCTGACAGGCCCGACATGTACAGCATAGAGGGTATCAAAAGAGCAGTCTACGGCCTGTTGAGACTGGAGAAAGGCTGGAATGCTCCTCCAGTAGAAGACACGCCTGTCACGATAGTTACGAGCATGCCAGCCACTAGACCATACATTGGAGGCGCAATAATCTATAATATAAATATTAGAGACGAGGACGATCTCAAGCAGATAATACAGTTCCAGGAGAAGCTCCACGACACTATCGGCAGGCGCAGGAGAAAAGCCGCCATAGGCCTCCACGATCTCAGTAAGCTACCCTCCAGGACCCTCCACTATAAGGAGCTAGACCTGAACACGGCCTCTTTCGAGCCGCTCACCGGCGGCGGGAAAATGAGCGCTAAAGAGGTTCTCGCCAGCACAGAGCAAGGACAGAAATACGGGAACATATCGAGAAGAGACGAAATGCACCCCTTCCTCCTCGCAGGCGATAGTATTATAGCGATGCCGCCGGTTATCAACTCCAGCATCACAGCGGTAGAAGTAGGAACAAAGGACGTGTTTGTAGACGTGACAGGAACCGATGAGAGAATAGTGAGTAAAACGCTAGACATCCTAGTGTCGAACCTCGCGGAAAGACCTGGGGCTAGGATAGGTAGGGTCTCAATAGTCGCCCCAGACGGCTCCACGATGAGGACTCCTAGGCTAGAGCGTGAGAATACAGTGTTAGACGTGGGGCTTATAAGAGACGTTCTAGGATATGAGATTACAGCCTATGAGGCCTCCCTCCACCTAGGATATATGAGGTTCAACGCTAAGCCTACCGGTAAAGGCCGCGTCTTAGTCGAAATCCCGCCCTTCAGGGCCGATATTATCGGTGCAATAGACCTTGTGGAAGACGTGGCGATCAGCATAGGCTACGAGAGCCTATACCCTCTAGGAATAGATGTTTCGACACGTGGAAAACTGGAACACGCGACAATTATGGAGAGGCGCACGCGTGACATTATGATCGGCCTCGGCTTCACCGAAATAATGCGCCTCGTCCTGACAAGCCCGGATCTCGCACTGCTCTCCTCGAAGCAGCCGGTCGAGGTGAGAAACCCTGTACAGCGAGACTATAGCTTCCTCCGCCCCTCCATAGGTGTCAGCCTGCTCGGAGCTCTACGGGACAACCTCCACGCGCCCAAGCCCGTTAAGATATTCGAGATCGGGCCCGTAGCATACGTTAGCGGAAATAGCATAGTCGAGAAAAACATGCTGGGAATGGCGGTCATGGACGACGAGGTGAGCATAGAGCAGATCCAAGCCCCATTATACTCGCTCCTCAGGATAATGGGCATACCGTTCAGGCCTGCCCCAGAATGTGCCGAGAAATATTACATTCCGGGCAGGTGCGGAGTCCTAAAGCTCGACGGTAGAACGATCGCTCTATACGGAGAGGTAAAACCCGAGATCCTTGAACGTTTAGGAGTGGACTACCCGGTCGCGATTGCAGAGGTCGACATGGAGGAGATAGTGGGTTGGAAATACAGGACGAGCCGCCGAGAGTTAGAATACCGCTAGACTGTATAGGTTTTAGAGGCGTGCGTAGACGCATAGTTGTTGAGAGTATTGATAAGATAGCTCTTGATGTCGAGATAGACGTGTGCGTCTCAATACCGGGTGATAGGCGGGGCGCACACCTATCTAGAAACTGTGATGCCATAAGCGATGCTATAGGTGGGATAGAAAGGGCAGGTAGCATCGAAGACTACCTGGAGGGTATTACTGTAAAGCTAATGGAGAAGCACGCCTATGCGGCACGCGCCGAGGCAACGCTTAGAACAAAATACTATGTGAAAATAGACTTTGCAGGTATAAACGGGGTCGAACCCGTAGATGTTGAAGCATCAATATCGCTAGCCAAGGGCTCACAACAGCCTCACCGGAAGCTAAAAGTTGGCCTCTACGGCATGACGGTCTGTCCAAGCGCGCAGGAGAGGATAACACGCATCTTCGGCTATGATAAGCCTGCCCCCAGCCACAGTCAAAAGGCGTACCTAACAGTCGAGGTGGCCTATAGGGGAAACACTATTATCAGGATAGAAGAGCTGGCGAGAGCGGCTTCGAAAGCGTTCTCCGCCCCCACGTTCAGCCTACTAAAAAGAGAGCCCGAGGCTAGGCTTGTATACGCCGCCCATGGGAACCCTCTCTTCGCCGAGGACGTGGTTAGGAATGCTGTGGCTAGAACAGCATGCCTGCTAGGCTCCATGCAGATGCCGGAGGACACCATTATAAAGGCGGAGATAGTGAGCTTCGAGAGCATACATCCGCACAACGTTTACGCTTCATCAACAGTAAGCCTGAGAGAAGCCCTCAAAATAGTGGAGTGCGACGCCAGCAGCTAGATCACCGTGAGACCAGGCCTCCCGCACCGTTTATATAGGGTCTAACTGCCTGTCCCTGCAGGCTCGCCTGTTTTTCCATTCGCTGGGCCAGGCCTGACAGGTATTTCCACGTAGAGAAGAGATTCGTAGTATGACTTAATCCTCCCTCCAAGCTTCTTAACCAGACGGTAAGCCTTAATGTTTCCGGGCAAAATATAGCCCACAACCCTCCTGACTCCCCGCTCCCATAGGACTCTGCTGAGAGCGTAGGCAATACGCTTACCAATCCCCCTGCCCTGGTATTTTTCGAGAACAACGATCCCGGCCTCGGCGGCTGTACCATCACTGTTGGGCACCGCCTCGGCGACCGCTATAATCTCGCCGGTATCCTCTCTCTCCGCGACTATAACGTAGGCGGGACCGTTAAGGATCCTCTCAACGTAGGGCTCGAAATAGCGTACTATAGAGAAGAAGCGAGTATATATGGTCTCGTTGCTCAGGCGCTCGTAGAAAGCCACGAGCTTATCCTTATCGTCGGGGCAGGCACCTCTTATGAGTACCGGGACGCCCTCCTGATCAAGTACGAACCTGTCTAGTCTGACCCCGCATAGAGGACATTTAGGGTCCCGAGCATGTTTTTGTGATGACAAATATCTACCCCAGATTACAAATTATAATGGTGTCCCTCCACCTATAACCTGTAATGAAGCCGTATACAAGAGTAAGGGCTGGAAATCTAGGCCCATTAACATCAATATTATTAGCTATGCTAGACGGTTGAGGGAGAAAATGCTTGCAGAGAGAAGAGTCTAGCAGAGCCCAAATACTGAGGCTAGTCTATAAAAGGGTAGAGTATAACGGGGATAAAACATTATCAGCCGGACTCCTAGGGGAGAGCGTGAGAGTCGCGTTCTACACAGTAACACCTGACAGTCTAATACTGCAGGATCCCGAATATGCAGAAGCATACAGGCTAAAGGACATGAGGGATCTCAGAATAGCGGGAGCACCATACACCTCATACTGCAGATGGCATAACGGCCCTCTCAGCATGCCTGATAAGCCGTGGGAGAGGATATACTGTAATGTCCCAAGCGACTCTTACTGTAAACAGCACAAGAGGAGCCTCCGGCACCTGTACGAGCTATGCTCCACCCTCCACGGCCCAAAAGGGCTGGAGGCGTGCAAAGCCGTTGACAGGATTGAGAGGGCGGAGTACGCGGTCTACCTGACAGACTGGGGAGGAGGCAAGCCTAAGATCGGAATGACAAGGCTTTTCAGGCTATACGAGAGGATAGCCGAGCAGGCCCATATTACCGCGACTCTCCTCGCAATAACAGACTCTGCCTATAAAGCTAGAAGCCTTGAAACTCAGATCTCCAAGAGCGGGCTAGCCCAGGAACAGAAAAGGCAGAGCCTGAGGCTGAGGAGAAGCCTTGGCGAGTCGGCACTCATACTTAAGAGGTGGGCCGAGAAGATAGCGTCAACCGTCGGAGTAGAATGGGATGGAACGCTATTCACCGTGAGACCTGCCAGTATAGACCCTAAAAGCTTCCGGCCGGTGAGGGATCCCTCCGGCCTGGAGATCGCGGATATCAACGGCTACTGGGCGGGCTACGTGTTCGCTACCACGCCGGAGGACGCTAAGATCGCATTCCAGGTTAAACCCTTACAGCACAAGGCAAGCATAATCATAGTCGGGAGAACGCCCGGATAATCGCTTGGAAGCCTAGCCTCACAAGCCTCCCAACAGTGTCAGGGCTAGCATAGGCACTCTTATCCAGGGCGGAGTTGGAAACTACCAGTAGCGCGGACGACTCAAACCCTCTTAGGGATGAGAGGGCATAGAGGGTTGCGGTCTCCATCTCGACAGCGAGAGCCCCCCATTTCGCTGCTTCATCAATCACGGGGCCCTTTTCGGCATAGAACGAGTCGCTGCAGAATACCGGGCCCACGTGGGGGTCTATTCCGTCCTCTCTAAGCGCTTCGATAATTTCTAGTGTCAACCGGGGGGTTGACACCGGTGTTGGCGGAACCCTATCATAATACAGGGACAACCCGCACGTTCCAGGAATCCAGAGGGAGTGCGTCGCGACAATAATACTGCCAGGAGCCACTTCTCCTCTCAGGCTGCCAGACGTGCCAAGCCTAACGATTCTTCTCGCCCCGAGAGCGTGAAGCTCCTCAACAACTATAGCGGTACTCGGTCCCCCCATGCCGTGTGTTGCGAGCGTCACCCTAACGCCCTCCAGGCTGCCAGTATAGGCTATGAGCCCCCTGTTCGTGTTGACAAGCCTGGCATCCTCGAGGAGGCCTGCTAGAGCCTCAACCCTCCCAGGATCGCCAGCTATAATGACGTTCTCAGCTACATCCCCCGGCCCCGCCCTTATATGTATGGGCATCAGGCGTGCACCCGTTTAGAAGTCCTCCTTACCCGTATAGCCTATATAAGATAAGAACGGGCAACATAGCGGTAAGCGGTACCTCTAAGAGTAATTAGGTCTAGAGCGTTGACCGGTAGACGTATTGTAGCGGTAGATCTAGGGGCAACCCACACCAGGATCGCAGTCTTTAACGGTAGGAGCCGGGCAAGCCTGGACCCGTACGTGTCCTGTAAGTGTAAAACTCCTAGGACTAGTAATGGTGAGAGGCTAGCGGCCTGGCTCGCCGATCAGATCGCCACGCTAGCAGGGGATCCAGAGGCTATCTCGATAGCATCATTCGGCCCCATAGATTATAGTGATAGGAGCATAGTGGACCCTCCCAACCATCCAGCACGCAAGATACCGCTTGGAAGAATAGTTGAGAGACGCTTCCCCAACAGCTATACACTGCTGGTTAACGACGCGGTAGCAGGGGCATGGTCGGACCATGTGCTATCCGGCGTGGAAGACCTGGCATACGTGGCAGTAGGCACAGGGGTTGGCGTCGGCGTTGTGGTCGGAGGACGCCTTCTACTCGGCAGGAGGGGAGACAGTCACGAGGCCGGACACATGGTTATAGACTACAAGTCTAGGATCAGGTGCGGGTGTGGGGGCAGGGGGCACTGGGAAGCGATAGGTAGCGGGTCCGCCCTGGAAGCCCTCCGGCTCGCCAGCAGAGACATTGAGACGGTCACAGCCGCTGGTATTGCGGGGCTCGTGGCATGCTATGATCCGGAACGAGTCAGCCTGGGAGGGGGCCTAGTTACTGGAGGCGTGATAAGGGTGGACAGGATTAGAAGTGTGCTCAAAGAATATTCCTTCCAGAACAGAATTCCAGACCTGGTGGTTCACCCGGCAGGCGATAATGCGAACCTTATCGGGGCCTACCTTCTCCTGCTAGAACCGGACAGGGGAGTGCTCGCACTAAACGGGTGGGCGTGAAGGAGAGGAGCACGGTGGTAATAGGTGGGCGGAAAACATATTCTATGGCTTAGAGGGGACCGCGACTCCATAAGGTTGTACAGGAAGGTATATGGCGTGCTCCGGGCCCAGGGGTACACGTTGGAGGTTCCAGGCATAGGTTCAAGGCTTGAAGGGGATCTTGCAGTCTTTACTGCCAGAGCAAGCCCGGAGCATAAGTATTACGCTTCCAGGCTGCCCCCGGGAACCCCCAGCATCTTCGAGAAGAACCCGGTGGCTGCCCTGGCTAGAGTCATAGCGTACCCCGATCCAGAGCTGGGCGTGCTAAGAATAGGGGTCGACCCCGGGAGGAGGTGCGGGGTCACGTTTGTCGGGGACGGAGTCCTCTTCTACTGGGAGAAAGTGGAGTGTGATAGCCTCCCCGACATTGCTGCTCTCGCCAGGCGTATTCCTGCCGGTAGTGTCGAGGTTCTGCTTGGAGACGGTGAGGGGCTTGGCGAGGCTATTAGAGGCTTTGAGGGTCTCGGCTTCAACGTGGGAATCGTGGAAGAACACCATACAACCTCGACCCCAGTATCGTGGAGTATTGCTAGGATGCTGGGAGATAAAGACCTGGCCGCAAGCCTAAGCATAGCACTTAGAGGTGGATTCGGTGGCTCGAGCAGGCCTGTCTGGCTTTATTAGCCTCGTCGGCTTCGAGGATTTCC
Organism: Acidilobaceae archaeon; assembly: GCA_026986415.1. Lineage (GTDB taxonomy): Archaea > Thermoproteota > Thermoprotei_A > Sulfolobales > Acidilobaceae > S143-63. Next base: position 27,672 of record JALSOR010000085.1, on the reverse strand, counting down.
GGGACAAGGTTTTAGCTAGAGAGTATGAGCCCGCAATATTATTGAGGAGAATGGAAGGCCGGGGCAAGCCCGTGCTCTTCCGCCTCGAGAATGTTAAGAACGATGTGGCCGGCAACGTTGTAGATACTAGAGAGAAACTCTACAAGGCCTTAAACGTGGATAGCGACGAGGAAGCCTATAGGAAGCTTATAGGATCCTATGAGGGCCAGGCAGCTCCCAGGACAGGATGGGCAGGCGGGTACCAGGAGAGCAGTGACGGCTGGATGGGTCTCCCAGCAATAAAATTCTATGAGAGGGACGGGGGCCTGTATCTCACCGCCGGTATAGTGGTTGCCTGCTGGAAGGGCACGTGTAACGCCAGCATACACAGGATAATGGTTGTAGACAAGGATCAGGCCCGGATAAGAATAGTGCCCAGACATCTCTGGAGGATCTACCGGGAAGCGGTAAAGGAGAGGGGCTCCCTACCCGTAACCGTGGTTCTCGGCGTGCACCCGGCATACCTTATCGCCGCCGCCAGCAGCCCACCATATGGGGTATTCGAGCTTGACGTTGGAAGCCGCCTGCTCGGGGGAGAGCCGCTCGCTGAGAGCCCTATACACGGGAACCCCATACCCGCACGTGCAGGCGCAGTAGTTGAGGCCGAGATCACCGGGGAAATGGGCCCTGAAGGCCCCTTCGCCGACATACTATTGTTGTACGATGAGGTGAGAATGCAGCCTACAATGAGAGCTCTCAAAGTGTACGTCTCCCAGGAGGAACCTGTGCAGGCCGTCCTTAGCGGCGGGCTTGAGCATGTAATGCTCATGGGCTTCCCTAGAGAGGCGGCAATATGGGATACTGTTAGGAGGGTTGTCCCAAGGGTTCACGCTGTCAGGCTGACTCCTGGTGGTGGGGGCTGGCTCCACGCTGTTATAAGTATTGAGAAGGCTCATAATGCTGACGGTAAGAACGCGGCCATGGCGGCCTTTACAGGCCATCCAAGCTTGAAACACGTTGTAGTAGTAGACTCGGATATAAACATTGACGATCCGAGAATGGTGGAGTGGGCGGTAGCAACGAGATTCCAGGCGGACAGGGACCTGCTGGTCGTGTCCAATGTTAGGGGTTCAACGCTGGATCCGAGCGGGAGGTCCGGTGTTGTCGCGAAGATGGCTTTAGACGCCACAGTGAAGGGCGACAAGGAAAGGTTCGAGATGGCACGAATACCGGGCTACGAAAGGGAGGTCCGGTGAGCAATGGTACTATTGACACGCGAGGAAGAGGAGATACTGGAGGGTAAAATGGGGGAGGCCAAGGCTAGAGCGTTAGAGGCTATAGTTAAAGTCGCCGAGTCGCTGGGGGCGGAGAGGCTGATACGCATAGAGCATGCTCACATATCAGGCGTGTCCTATGGAACCATAGGAGAGCCCGGCCGGCGTTTCATAGAGGACCTGTACCTTTCCGGTGCTAGAGTATCAGTCCCAACAACGGTAAACCCTATAGGCTTCGACGATGCAGACCCCGCGAATACCGGGGGAATTTTAAAGGTCGACAAGGATTTCTTAGAGGGCCAGCAAGCAATAATCCGGGCACTCACAGGTATGGGAGCAAACCCGGTCCTAACATGTACACCATATAAAACTAGAAGCTTCGCGTCTCTCAACTTAAAGCCTGGATCCCACGTCGCATGGGGAGAGTCGAGCGCTGTCGCGTACGCGAATACGGTCCTAGGCATCTGGACCAACCGTGAAGGAGGACCGTTAGCCCTGCTAGCATCGATAGCCGGCAGGACATACTATTACGGTGTACACATACCCGAGAACAGGATTCCCAGCGAGACATACAGGGTTGAAATAGCACCCGTAGACGAGGTTGACGCTGGAGTGGTCGCTGAGATTCTAGCTGAAACCCACGACAACGACAGGCCACCACTGGTAGAGATGGGGCTCCCGCCGGAACCCTACAGGGACATAGTGCTCCGCGAATTCTCTGCCGCCCTCGGCGCGGCAGGAAACATTAGCATGGCGGTCATACCAGGTATAACGCCGGTGGAGACGCGTGGGATGCGCCCGGGACCTGCAATAGAGATAGAAGCCCGCCTCATCATATCCAGAAGAAAAGATCTCGCACCAGGAAACCCTGTAGATTTCATATTCCTAGGCTGCCCGCACCTGGCAGCCGACGATCTTAAAATTCTGGACCACTACTTGAACGGTAAAGCCAGGATACCTATAATAGCGACACTGTCCAGAGACGCATATGAGAGGGCCGGAGATCACATCAGAAGGCTACAAGCGAAAGGTGTCAGATTCATAAGGAGCACGTGTCTCATAGTCGGCCAGCTCAAAAGTAGAGATTACTCTATTGCAACCAACAGCTATAAGGCATACTTCTATCTCAGGAGGAAAGTGTCTAGCGTGGGCCTTCTAAGCCTGCCTGCACTTGCAAGACTCGCAGTCAACCCGTAGGGGTGCGACCAGGATGGCGTCGTATAGGCTTAAACCTCTGGTTCCGGGTTATGCTGAGGGGGAAACTGTAAAGGTCGAACGCCTCAGCTTCTACGGCGAAGTCGACCCTGTCAAGGGAGAACTCTATGATGGTAGGAGCATTGCGGGGAAGATCCTGGTGATAGGCCGTTCTAGGGGTAGCACTGTAGGCTCATATATTATTTACGGTCTAAAATATTATGGTGTGGAGCCGAAAGCTATAGTGATGGTCAAGAGCGAGCCCATAGTTGTAGTCGGAGCCGTGCTCGCCGGAATACCCCTCTACGAGGGGCTCCCAAGAGAAGTGTTCGAGAAGATACGCGATGGGTGCACCCTAAGGGTTAGGCCTACAGGGGAAATGGAGCTCCTCGAGTGTCCTACAGAGGGTTGAGATTATCCTGGCGTTAACAACCTCTACCGGCGGATCTTCTCCGCCCTCACGTTCAACCTTTACTCTAACGATATGGGCACCCCTCGACTCAGCGTTTCCCAGCACTTTCTCGAACGCATCTTTAATAGTCTCCAAGTACTGCCTGTCCTCGTAGATCTCGAGCCTGCTCCTATAGGCTAGCCTGTCAAGTATCAGGTCGATACTGACATCCAGATACACTATAATGTCGGCTTCTGGTACCTTAGAATTGACCGTCTCAACCCATCTAAACCCGGAGTATACCCCCTGATATGCTATGCTCGAGTATTTGTACCTGTCGAGAACGACGATCCAGCCCTCGGATAACAGATCAGCCAGCGGGGCTCCAGACTCGGGATCAGGCCAATAGAAATGGCGAAGCCTATCCGCAGCGAAGAGTAATGCTAGGAGATCGCTAAAACGGCCATTTTTTGGCAGGCTCTTGTCCGCTAGGAGCCTCCTGATAAGGCTTCCTATGGGCCCCCTAGTAGGCTCCTTCGAGTATACCGCTTTGAGCCCGATACTGTTTAGGTATGATACCGTCATCTTGGCGTGAGTGGTTAAGCCGCTTCCATCGACACCCTCGAAGGCGATAAGCAGCCCGTTATGGTCTCCCGTCAAGCTCTCCTAAACACCCCCGCGAGCGGTATGTGTTGTTCGAGGTCCATGGGATGTCTGGTTGTCGTTCCAGTATCGCGGCGTTTGTATGGGGCTGGCTGTTAAAGGGTGAGGCCCGTATTACGGTAGCATTTTTATTGAATAATATATAATAAAGTGGGATTTTATCTGCATAACATAAGAGGCTCCGAACGTATCAAAGACTAAATGCTGGATGGAATCGTAAAGGACCTCTTCCCCAGGTCCCCTGCCAGGCTGAAAGGGGGGTAGGTGGCTGGTTATGATCGGCGCCGAGAGCATAGAATTTCAACTTCTCGATATAACATATGAGATCGAAGCGGGAAAACCTCTACTGGTCATGTATGGCAGGGATAGTAATGATAAGAGGATCGTCGTAAAATATGATGGTTTCAGGCCATACTTCTACGCCCTCCTAGAGAAAGGCGTTGACCCCTACTTAGCTATAGACCAGGTTAGGAGGCTCTCAAAGCCTTCTAGCCCTATACTATCCATTGATCCTGTAGATAAGAAGTATATAGGACGTCCAGTCGAGGCGTTGAAGATCACAACTCTCATACCGGCCAAAGTCCGCGAGTACAGGGATCTAGTTTATAGGCTTGACAGTGTCCGGGAGGTGTTAGAGGCTGATATAAGATTCTCTATGAGGTTTCTCATAGACTATAACCTGTATCCTATGCGTTGGTATACCGCGAGAGCTGTTAAGAAGAGCAGTACGGGGCCATACAGGGTTGACGCTTTATACGTGATACAGGGGGGCGGAATAGAGGAGGTGGGTTCCCGGGCCAACGAGGATCCCCTCCGCGGCCTGAAGGTTATGGCGTTCGATATTGAAGTTTACAGTGAGAGGGGATCGCCCGATCCGAGGAAGGACCCGGTTATTATTATTGGGTATGCTACCAGTGAGGATAGGGAGCCGAAACTTATTGTTGCTGAGAGGTCAGATGTAGAGGTTATAAGGAATTTTGTTAAAATAATAAGAGAATATGATCCAGACATAATAGTCGGGTACAACCAGAACGGGTTCGACTGGCCATATCTCATTGAAAGGTCGAAGATACTCGGGGTAAAGCTTGACGTTGGCCGAAAGCAGGGCGGGATTCCACAGTCCAGCGTGTATGGCCACATCTCTGTTCCGGGAAGGTTAAACGTGGACCTGTACGATTTCGCCAAGGAGCTACACGAGGTCAAAGTGAAGACGCTAGAGGAAGTAGCGGACTACCTGGGCGTGCTACCAAAGGAGAAGAGAGTAATATTAGAGTGGTGGCAGATAAACGAGTACTGGAAGGATGAATCGAAGAGGAGCATCCTATTACAGTATGCTAGGGATGATGTCAGGGCTACCATAGGCCTGGCCGACAGGTTCCTACCCTTCGGGGCCCAAATGAGCACTATAAGCGGCCTACCCATGGACCAGGTTATGGCCGCAAGTGTCGGTTTTAGGCTGGAGTGGAGGCTCCTAAGGGAGGCTTTCAAGCAGAACGAGCTCGCTCCCAACAGGGTTGAGAGGAGGGAGGAGTCCTACACGGGGGCAATAGTCCTTAAGCCTAAACCCGGCCTACACGAGAACATTGCCGTGCTCGATTTCGCAAGCATGTACCCAAATATTATGGTTAAATACAATGTGGGCCCAGACACGCTCGTCAGGCCGGGCGAGGAGTACAGTCCAGAAGAGGTTTACGTGGCTCCAGGTGTCGGTCATAAGTTCAGGAAGAGGCCAGATGGGTTCTTCAAGAAAGTAGTGGTTAAACTTCTAGATATTAGGAAGCGTCTCAAGGAAGAGCTCAAGAGAACGCCCAAGGATACCCCTCTCTACAGGCTCCTCGACGAGAGACAGAAGGCGGTCAAGGTTCTAGCGAACGCAACATACGGTTACATGGGCTGGTCGTATGCCCGCTGGTATTGCAGGGAGTGTGCCGAGTCTATAACGGCGTGGGGGAGGGCTACAATCACTAAGGCCATCGAGCTAGCGAGAAGGCTGGGCTTGGAGGTTATTTATGGTGATACTGACAGCTTGTTCGTCTCGTATGATCCGGAGAAGGTTGAGAAGCTTATTGAAACAATAGAGAAGGAGCTAGGATTCGAAATAAAAATAGATAAAATATATAAAAAAGTGTTCTTCACAGAATCAAAGAAAAGATATGTGGGCTTGACAGTCGACGGGAAGATTGACGTTGTAGGCTTCGAGGCTGTCAGGGGCGATTGGAGCGATCTAGCCAAGGAGACACAGCTGAAAGTAGCCGAGATAGTATTGCGAACGGGTGACCTGAACAAGGCTATAGAATATGTTAGGGACATTATAAAACAATTACAAGAAAACAAAATAAATATTAGGAAACTCATAATTTGGAAGACCCTAACGAAAAGGCCCGAAAAATACGAGGCAGAACAGCCCCACGTATACGCTGCTAGGCTAATGGAAAAGGCGGGCTACAAGGTCGAGCCTGGAATGAAAATAGGGTTCGTCATAGTGAGGGGTAGCGAGAGACTCTCGAGAAGGGCGCGCCCCTATTTCATGGTTAAACCCGAAGAAATAGATGTAGACTACTATGTCGACAAGCAAATTATTCCTGCAGCGCTGAGAATCCTCGGGTATTTTGGTGTGACAGAGAAAACGTTAAAATCAGGGAAAAAGCAGAAATCTCTTCTAGACTATTTCGGTTAGACTAGATCATTGAATGTTAGATACGTTATGCCTTCCGGCTTGCTCCCTATTTTTGCTCCCAATCTCGCACCTATCAGTATTTTCACGCCCTTCTCGGCGGCAGCATCCATAAGCCTCTGAGTTATGATGCCGTCAAACACTATAGCGTATACAGTGTTATTTTCTAGGTTCTTTATCTCGTTGAACAGGTCTCTCACGCGCACCCTTTTTATCTCATTCCATTGGCTATCGAAGAATACGGCTTCGAGCGTCCCCTTTAGACTGTTTATTATCTCAACTATCTTCTCCTTTGGTATAACGGCTACTAGTGACGGTTCTACTGCTCCCGTTTTGGTCTCCTGGACAGCCTTGGCTTCCCCGCTGACCGCCTCTTTCTTCTCTTCGCGTTTCTCCTCTACGACTGCTTCTTTCTTCTCTTCAACTACGGGTTTCTTCTCTTCAGCTTTCTCTTCGGCTTCTTCCTTCTTCTCCTCTGGCTTGGCGGCTTCCTCCTTCTCTAGGCCTATCTGTTTTTTGACTGCGGATGCTGGGACCATCTGTTTGAGTGCCGCGGCTATCTCCTTGCCTGTCAGGTGTTCTACCTCCATCCCTTTGGGGGCTCTCGCTACATAGTCTATGTCTGCTTCTGAGAGTAGGGTTTTGAGTATGAGGTCTCCTCCCCTGTCACCGTCGACGAATGCGATAGCCTTCTTCTTTTTGGCTAGCTCGATTATTGTTTTCGGAGTGTGCTCTCTAGCGCCGCCGATGGCTATTACATTATCGTACCCGTATTTCATTAGGTTGATAACGTCAGCTCTGCCTTCAACTATTATGATCGTGTCTGACTTATCGACTCCGGGGGCGGCTGGGAGCTTCTCGGGCCCGTACTCTATAACTTTGACTTGTTTCGGTTTTTCCTCGCTCTTAAGTATCTCCCTGATAAGCTCTTTGAGGTCGGGTTCCGTCTCTTTCATCTGCCTGATAAGCTCTTTGCTCCTCTCGATTATCTTCTTTATCTTTTCCTGCCTCAGATCCTTTATCTCCTCCACGACTATCTTAGCCTGATAAGGGCCGATACGGTCTACAGTCTCCAGCATTGCAGCGAGAATAGCTGTCTCGACCCTGTCTAGGTTGCTGGGGATCTGTATTGTTCCGACCGTTTTAGATCCGTGATATTTAATGTCGACGTATACGCGCCCTATCTTGTCCTTGTTCTGGAGCGCTTCAAGGTTGAAATCGCTTCCTAACAGGTTCTCCGTCTGCCCGAAAATAGCACCTATAACATCGTGCTTCTCAACTCTCCCATGAACTTCTAGCCTAGCCTTAATCAGGTACTTCATAGTCGTATTACACCTCCCTTCACAGCCTTGAGGCTTCCCGTCCCGGAGGGCTTCACGCCTAGCATGGCCACCGGGCGGGGGCTAATGCCACATCTAGCAGTGCGGCAAGCTTACTATGCTCGCTTTCATGCTCAATGCACGCCTTCGGAGGGTGTGCATGTCCATAATAGGAATAGTAGGGGGTAAAGGTTTAAAGTAGATACGAATCAAATAGGCAATTTCACCTAGTTACGTTACCCATTATCCTCTCGATAAGCCCACGCGTCTCACTATCGCTTAGTAGGGTCCTCCTCACAGGCTCTAACATCTCTATTAGAGCGTTCGCCGTCGCGTTTTTGAGATCCACGGGATGTAGTCTTCCCTCGACATAATCTCTTTCCAGCTCCTCGTATTTCTCGTAGACAACTGTCCCCCCATACTTTGCTGGTCTCTCGACGACGAGTTTGAATCCTGGCCTGGCAAAGAGTATGTACTTGTTTATCTCTATTATAGGGTTGAATTTGACCTCTCTTGGCGGGCAATAAGCCCTCCTTATCTTAGACCTTATACTGTCCGGGTCCTCATGCAGGAAGATAGTGGATGAGAGATCGCTCTTGCTGGCCTTAATTTCCGCGTAGAGCTCGTCTATTTCCATTTCCGCTATTTTCGACGAGTCCATCCTACCGAGCCCCCGGAGGCTCGTGAGGAGCGGCGTGTGGACCGCTATAGGTTTCTTCCTTTTAAGTTTTTCCGCGGTATCGCGCGCCAGCATATGGGCTTTCCGCTGGTCCATGCCTCCCAGGGCTATGTCGAGGTCGAGGTAGAAGATGTCCGCTACCTGCATTGCAGGATATATTAGTTTGCTCGCGTCAAGATCTGCCTCATCCATCCTCCGACCCATGATAGTGAGGGCTCTCCTAATACGTTTCACACTATTAGACTTACTGACACGTATAACCAGGGCCCAGTAGTCCTTATCGCCCGCTAAATCCTCGGCGTCAATAAACCTAATCTTCTCCACAGGTATGCCCAGGGCTTGCATTGTTTTTCTGATTAGTCTAGCGGAAGTTCTTATCAGCTCCATGCTACCCCCGAGCTTGTCGTTAATGTATGCATGCCATGTTGCTTCGAGTATTGTGAAGTCGATGCCAGCCCTTATCATGTCCGCAACCTTGAAAACCCAGATGAGCCAGCCAATATGCATAAGACCGCTAGGCTCGTATCCGATGTATGCTTTCAACCTATCTCCTGTCTCCAGTTTTCGCCGTAACTCTTCGGGCGTGATAACCTCGATCGTATTCCTCGTGATAAGGTTAAACCTCTCCTCCGCGTTCAAAGACTATTGCACCTGCGTGTTTCCTTATGTTTCAAGGAAGCTGGAAATAAGCGTTTTCAGGTCAGGCCTCACCCTCATTATACGGGTGTAGAATCCCTCCTCTTCCAGTATTCTCCTCTCCCAGGACTTCCGCAGGGAGAAACAGAGATAGCATCCTATACGGAGAAAGCCTTCGCTGTAGAGCGGATTAAGATCCAACCCTTCCGATAATATGTAGAGAGAGGTCCAGGCTCCAGACCAGTACTTGATCGGGGCCACCCTTTCAAGGCCGGTCAGAATATCGAGTGTGAGAGGCCCCCTCTTCCCTCGCCTCGGCGACTCGGCATCCCTATCGCCGACTATAAGAGCGTAATCCTTACCGTTCCCAGCTATTCTCTTAGCAGTAGAGGCGAGAGCTGCAAGCTTGCGTCCGGTGCACCATCTATTCTCCGGTGTTGGTAGGGGGAGGCCCTCGCGTGTCAGGCCGCTGTCCACCCCAGCCTTCACTGTTACCAGCTCTACTCCGAGGCGCGATGTTGTATTTTCGACGTACTCCTTGTTAACAGGAAAATCAATGCCCGTATCGACGTAGATCGCTACGACATTCTCGGGCCCAAAATGTTTTACCGCTAAGAGTAGTGACGCGGTAGAATCTTTCCCACCGCTTACTGGCACGATAGCTTTTCTGCGTTCCGTCTTCTCTAGGAGGCCGAGGGAGTGCTCCTCTAGCAGGCGGATGAGAGGGGTGTTCTGGCGGAGCATTTCTTCCAGGCTCGCCCACGTTTTTATTGATACACTACTAATCGCGTCCCCATCAGGTTCTGGTTGCCGGCCATCTCTTGGGAGGAGGATGTCCGTGTATGTGCGGCTATTGATGTATAGTCTATGTTTTCCTTGCCCCTGCTTGAACAGGATTCCCACGCTGTTGGCTTCCGGCTTGAAATCGTAGCCGGTATACGAGAGTAGTCTCTCTAGCCCCTTCCCCCAGAGTAGGAAGCTATCGGTTTCCGGGGTGTAGAGGTCTGCGATCCTGTAGAGGGGAGCCCCCTTCCCCCTGGTTATGATGAATGTATGGTCCCACCAGGTCTCGGTTCTCATGATAGCTTTTGCCTTCGCTATTATGCTTGCAAGCATTTCCAGTGTGCTATTTCTAGGCTTCCTAGTTCTAGTTTTTACTACAACAGTGAATGGTGTGCTCCCGAGAACATTATTGATGCACTCAACGTTCTCGTCTCTCCCGAGAACTACGATAGTGAACGGTTCGACGCTATCCCTTATAGCCCTGCATAGATTCTCCCCGCGTTTACCGCCAAGAGAGGTTACCACTAAAAGCCTGTCTCCAAGGATCCTCTCAGACGCGTGTTTGATTGCGGATGCGTCCTTCCTACTCCTCACCAGTATCTTCATGCTCATCCTCTACCTTTAGCCCTCTTGCAAGTATTATGCCGACAGCTCCTATAAACGCGCCTAAAACGATCGATATGGCGATTGCAGTATATATTATCACTTCGACGGCCTTAGAGGGCGGGAGCGCTACGAGCACGTAGGGGTATGCCACCCCTAACAGTAGCCCTACTATTATAGCTGTAAAGCCGAGCCAGGTATTCCTAGCACGCAACTACCTTCACGCCCCAGCACGACACGCAAGAGCCCCAGTCTTTCCACTATTTGCGCGTCTTTTCACGCTTAAGATATGTATATGGCCGGGATCATCTATTATCCCTTTATTGGAATGATCGTCATGGCCGGGGAGAACTATCAGAGCGCTAATGTGACTGTAGACTCGGAGGGGAGGCAGTACCATCTCAGGGTCGCCCCCGGGGATATTGCCAGATATGTTCTCCTACCGGGCGATCCTGCCAGGACAGATCTTATATCGAGCATATGGGATGAGAGGAGGCTCATAGCCTCGCATAGAGAGTTCAAAGCCTACACTGGCAGGCATCTAGGGGCCCCTATAAGTGTCGTTAGTACCGGTATAGGATCGCCGAGCGCGCTAATAGCGGTGGAAGAGCTTTTCAGGGTAGGAGCAGATACTTTTATAAGAGTAGGCACCATGGGCGCGTTGTCAAGCAGAGTGAAGCCTGGAGACCTGGTTATTGGTGTTGCTGCTGTCAGGCTTGAGGGGGCGTCTAAAGACTATGTAATACCCGAGTATCCCGCCTACGCTAACTATGAGGTTGTAGCTGCCCTCATAGAGGCCGCTGAGAGGAGAGGGTTCAACTATCACCTGGGAGTGGTTGCAAGCACGGATACTTTCTACCTGGGACAGGGCCGTCCAGGCTTCAGGGGCTATATGACCTCCAGGGCTGCACGTATAGTGCCAGATCTTCAAGCCGCCGGCGTTCTAGGGTTTGAGATGGAGTCTTCAGCCATAATGACGGTTGCCTCTCTCTACGGTGGCAGGGCAGGTTGTGTCTGCGCCGCTATAGCGAACAGGGTCACCAATGATTTCGTACCGGAGGCTGGTGTTAGGGAGGCGAGCATTGTGGCTTCAGACGCTGTTGCATTACTCCACAGGCTTGACAGGCTAAAGGAGAGGGAGGGTAAGAAATGGGCCAGCATGAGCATGCTTGGGAGCATACGGTTGTAGGGAACATAAACCTTGACATCAGCGTAGTGCTAGATCATTATCCCCCAGAGGACTCCCACGTCTTCGCCAGAGAATCGTGGATGGGGCTGGGAGGCGCGGCCTCGAACTATGCTGTGGCCGCGGCACGCCTAGGCCATAGGAGTAGGCTCGTCGCGGTGGCGGGCGAGGACGCTGTTAAGCTAGGACTCCTCGACGCGCTGGAAAGTGCTGGCGTTGACACGTCGAATGTTAGGATCCTGGAGAGGGTCTCCTCGGGTAGGGTTATAGTTCTTATAGTGCCGAGAAACTCGTCTAGAACGCTAATTACGATACGGGGAGCCAATAGTATGTTATCGCCAGAAATGGTCCCCACGGACGGCCTCGGAGCCATACACTTTGCTAGCGTGAAGCCTTCAATAATATTAGAGGCGTGCGATAAATGCGATTACGAGCTTGTAGCGTACGATCCGGGAGGAGAAATATACCGCTCGTCACCCGCCGAGCTCGCGCGAGCCCTGGCAAGGATTGGAGTATTATTTATGAACGATAAAGAGTTGGGGGAAGCATTGAGGAAGATGGGGCTAGACTCCCCGCTGAGTCTCGCCAGAAGCCTAGCCCCTCCCAGGCTCCTGATAGTCAAGAATGGGGCTGGCGGGGCGACACTCTACAGTCTAGATATGAAAGTGTCCGTCGTACCACCTGCAAACAAGGCTGGGCACCCCGTCGATGTTACGGGCGCTGGTGATGCTTTCGACGCTGCGTTTAACGCTTGGATACTTGAGGGCCATGGTATAGTGGATGCGCTCCGAGCGGCAGTCGCGGCTGGAACACTCAAAGTTGCCAGGAAGGGTAGTAGCAATATGCCCTCTCGCGCCGAGATCGAGGCGCTGATAGGAAACACTCGCGTCATACTGTAATTTATAATTGATAGGTAAATATAGCGCTATTGTGGGGAGACCGCTAGCCCTGAGCCTGTAGGGCCTGCTGTTTGGAGAAGTAGTCTTTAAGCTGGGCAAGCTTGCGCTCGGGCAGGGCCACCTTCGCGGTGCTAGCGGCTTTCTCCAGCTTCTCTATGAAGTCGAGGGGAGTAAGAGATTCGCGGGGCGCATCTAGGTTGACCATGAACACTGTGTTCTTAGCGGGATCGTAAATCCTAACAATATCGACTATTTTGTTTTTCTCCTGTACCCGGTAAACGTCCAGCTGCATAAGGCCTAGCTCCTCGATTATTCTCTTGTAGAGTGTAAACCTGCTCCTACCAGCCATTACAATGCACCCACATCCGCAGTACCCTCTCCCAGCTAATAAGAGTTAACGGGTGTCCCGTGATGGGAGATGAGGAGTGGATGAGAGCGACAATACACCTACCGAGCATAGCGAGAACCATAAGGCTCTCCGTCGGAGACCGCCGTGTTACTGTAGAAGAGATTTCGCTAGCACTAGGCATCGATACGAGAGCTGCAGGAAAACTGCTGGCACGCCTGGAGAGAATGGGCCTTGCCGTCAGGATCTCCAGGGGCAGATACCGCATACTACCCTCCGCTCTTAGCGTCCCGTATCCCCGTAACAGAGTAGATAGCGGCGAGAACCCACAGTACTGATACGTAACAGTAGTGGACCCTGCGGAGTTTATAGTCAACGATACATCCCAGTACTGCTGCTGCAACCGCTACTAGCAGCGCGGTTAGGGATACTATGTAGAGTCGTTTGTCCAAAACTGTTCACACCCTCAGCGTTACACATTTTGAGGTCTAAACAGTCTAACACCTTCTTTTTAGGTCTATCCTACAATAATAGCCTTCGCACGGCTCCCTATAGGTAACGTGGTGTATGCGTATGAAGGCGGAAAAAAGCGTAGAGCGGGCCGAAGCACTACTTCTTGAAGCGGCAAGAGAGGAGAGGGTCTTCACCTATAAGAGCCTGATAGAGAGGGTGATAACGGCTGGGAGTGAGGACAGGCCAGATCACAGGGTGTTCAGGAGGGCTTTCGCCGGCCTCGTCCGTAAAGGGGTCTTCGTTAGAGAGCCGGACAGGGAGAAGGGCATAGTGGTCTACAGGCTTGCGGGAAAACATTGAGTTATAGGCAGGGCCTAGGAAGGCTCTTCTCAGTTTCTAACGGTCTCCCTCCACACTTCCCTTATTATAGCTCCGAGTATTTCCACTCCACGCCAGAGCAGGTCCTCCTCTATTACTAGAGGTGGAGCTATCCTTATCGTTGACACGCCCGCCCCAATCACTAGCAGGCCGCGCTTGAAACTCCTCCTAATTATCTCCGCCAGCTCCTTCTTGGCAGGCTCCTTCGATTCCCTGTCCCTCACGAGCTCTACTCCAATCATGAATCCCTTACCGCGCACGTCACCTATAATCGGAACCTCCAGTGATAGATCGGAGAAGTACTTCTTTACCTCCTCGCCTAGCCTTGCAGCCCTATCGAGCAGGCCCTCCTCTTTTATCACGTCTATCACAGCGTTCATCGCTGCGAGCGAGACAGGGTTTCCACCAAAGGTTGACGCGTGGCTCCCAGGGGGCAGGTCCATCACATCGCTACGCCCTATTATAACGCCTAGCGGGAGCCCTCCGCCTATCGCTTTCGCTACAGTTATAATATCCGGCTTCACACCCCAGTGGTTAATAGCGAACCATTTCCCGGTCCTGCCAACCCCGGCTTGTACTTCATCGTCAATGAGCAGTATGCCATGCTTATCGGCTAGCCTGCGAAGGCCCGGGATGAAGTTGTCTGGAGGCACAATATAGCCTCCCTCGCCCTGTATCGGCTCGAATATGAAGGCCGCCACCTCTGACGGGTCGACAATCTTGCCGAATATCCACTCCTCAATATATGATAGTACGGCCTCACCGCACTCCTCGGGCGTCTCGCTCTTGAAGGGGCACCTGTAAGGGTAGGGGTAGGGTACATGTATAATATTAGGGACTAGCGGGGAGAACCACTTCCTCTGGACCGGCTTGCTAGCCGTAATACTCATAGCCCCATAGGTTCTACCGTGGAAAGCGCCCAGGAAGCCTATAATGTAGGGCCTGCTCCCATGGAAATGGCCGCGAGCAACCTTAACAGCGCCCTCAACCGTTTCCGCGCCGCTATTTGCAAAGAAGACTTTGCCCTCATCGAAGGGCGATATCTCGACGGCCTTCTTAGCCGCACGCACCGCCTCCTCATAGTAGAAGTCTGTTAGCGAGAAGTGCAACAGCTTCTCGGCCTGCCTCTTTATAGCCTCTACAACTTTAGGATGGCCGTGGCCCACGTTCATAACGGCGAGAGCGCTATTGAAGTCTATGTACAGGTTCCCGTCCACATCCTCTACGACAGCGCCTTTAGCAGTTTTAACCACGAGAGGATACCATCTCACGAAGCTCTGCATTAAATACTTCTCGTCCTCCTCGAGAACCTTCTGGGCGTTCGGCCCTGGAGGCTCGACTCTTATGAGTGGGATCTGCTCCATCCGGGTTCACCCTCCATTTCCATATATTACATTGCTAGTAAAAAGGATGTAGTATGGCGGGCGGCAATGGGCGGGTGCGGTAAGCTTGAGATAGTCGAGGAAATAGTCATTGCAGGGTCGAGAAGGTTCCGGGTGAGGATAGGCGGCACGAACATTATCATAAACGTTTCAGCAGGCACGCCGGAAGAGGCGCTCGAGAAGGCACAACGTATAGCTGAGAGAAGAGTGGAGTGCTAGTGCTAGTCTTCGTCCACCTCTAACGTGTCACCGCCAAGTATATAGTAGGAGCCCTCCTCAGTGTATTCCCTCTTCCAGACTGGAAGCTCGTGCTTGACACGGTCTATGAACACCCGTAACGCATCTAGCACATGGGTTCTGCTCACACCCGCAACGCCCAGAACCATAGTAACGCTTCCAGGCATCCTCCGCCCAGTATAGTGGACTCCCGCGACAGCACGAACACCCTCCATTGCTAGGATGTCTGAGGCGATCTTCTCGAACACCCTTAATGAGAGGTCGCCGGCAGACTCGTATTCTAGAGCCTTAACGTTACGTCCAAGGTTTCTTCTCCTAACCAGCCCTATAAAGATAAGTACCGCGCCGGTGTCATCGCCGGCGTTACTCCTCAGGAAAGAGAGAACCCTCTCAATAACATGGCCCTCCGGCTCGTCGGGGCCTACCAGCTCCACGAACACCCTGGCCGCCCCACCGCTGGGCGGAGGCATGACATGTATTGTGGCGCCGCAAGATATACGGTCCTCGGAGGATAGCCTGGACCCGTTCGAGTCTAGAACTACAGGGTTGAAGCCGAGCTTTCTAGCTTCGGGATACTCCTTCATTAACAGATCAACTATGTCCCCAACTCTCACTCTATCCCCGGATAGCTTGAAAGTTATGGAACCAGCACCTACCGCTTTCCTCAGTAGACTGTAGAGTTTCACCTGCACGTAACAGTCTCCCGGTATGTTAGATCACCTTCTTCCTCTTCTCCATCCTCTTCCTATTAGCCTCTTCGAGCTCGCCTATAAGCTCCCGTATAGCCGGTCTTGCGCAGGAATCGTCTAGCCTTTCAAGTAGGAGCCTGAAAAACTTAGACGCGCACCTACTACTATGGAATGCCAGTGTAAACCCGGCTTTCTCGACCACTATGCCTTGGCCTCTAGGGAATTTACGGCCGCACACTATACAAACGTAGTATTTATCGTCTGCCCTGTCGGACGCCAAAACACCTTCACCCCTAATATTGTCCGTGGCCAGCCAGCATATAAGCCCAGGATTAATTAACACTGGAAAACCCAACATTTGAGAGGCTAGAGGCTGTAAAGCCAGACTAGACTAAACTTCACCTTCCAGGAGGATGCTCGGCGGAGAGCAGTGTATGGGAATGCGCCCAGCGTGTAAGCCCGTGTAGTAGGTGTTGGGTGCAGAGCATCCATTATGGTTGGAGGGCATCCACACATGTATAGCGACATGACAGGCTTGGAAGGGCTACCCGGCCTACACCCGAGAGTGATCAACGCGGTTAGGGAGAGAGGGTGGAGGTCTCTCACTCCTCTCCAGTTGAGAGCTGCAGAAGAGATACTCAGTGGAAATAACGTTCTAATAATGGCCTCAACCGGAAGCGGAAAAACAGAGGCCGCCCTTCTACCTGTTTTCAGCATGATGCTAGCATCTGAGAGAGCCCCATTCTCACTACTGTATGTTACGCCTATGAAGGCGCTCATAAACGATCTCTACTCCAGGGTTAAATGGTGGGCTGAAAGACTAGGCTTCCGGGTTGCCAGGAAGCATGGTGACACGAGCACTGGAGAGCGCATGAGGCGTCTCCGAGAGAGGCCGGACATCCTCATTATAACCCCGGAGAGTTTAGAGATCGATCTAGACTGGGCCCATAAGGCTAGAGAGCTTTACAGGAACGTGCGATGGGTCATAGTAGACGAGGTGCACGAGCTCCTTAACGGTAAGAGGGGAGCACAGTTCCTCATCCTACTGGAAAGACTGAAACACTATGCTGGCAGGGACTTCCAGAGGATCGGTCTTAGCGCCACGCTAGGCCGGCCGGACCAGGCCCTAGAAATGCTATCTGGAAGCAGTAAGAGGCCCGGAAAGATAGTAGTGGGCGGAGACCCGAAACGGTTGGATCTCAAGATAACGTATGTTTCTGACCGCGCCTCAAACTTCTGGTCGAATCTTGCCAGGAAAGTCCTAGAAGAGATAGAAAAGCCTAGTCTCGTCTTCGTGAACAGCAGGTATATGAGCGAGAAACTCAAAGACGCTCTTGAAAAGGAGGGTGCAGAGAACGTTTACGTGCATCATTCAAGCGTCTCGCCTAGGCTCAGAGAGGAGGCCGAACGGAACCTGAAAGAGGGAGCTATAGATGCGATTGTTTGCACTAAAACGTTAGAGGTCGGGATAGATGTCGGTTCGATCAGGAAAGTCGTGCAGGTCAAGAGCCCAGGAAAGCCCTCAAGCCTCCTACAGAGGGTTGGGAGGAGCGGGCACAGGCTGAACGCACCGGCACGGGGAACAATAATAGCCGTTGGAGGGGGAGACCTGCTAGAGTCGCTAGCAGTAGCCATACTGGCTAGGAAGGGCGAGATAGAGCCTCTAAAGACGAGTAGGATCCCGAGAGACGTTATCGCAAAAGCCATACAGGGGATACTGCTCGAAAAGGGCGAGGCTAGCCTAGACGAGATTTACAAGCTGGTAAGCTCGCACCCCAAAACAGGGCTCTCGAGAGAGGATTATGAGAGGCTCATAGACTACCTGGAACAGCAGGGAGTCATCCGCATATCGAACGGGAAGGCGCGGCTCGGTGCAACCTTCTACAAGATATGGCGCTTCCGCGGGGGAGACGAGTCTAGAACGTGGTGGTCTAGGAGCTTCTCCGAGTTCTTCACAATGATAGGAGACCGGGACACGTTTGTCGTGAAACATGGAGGAAGCATTATAGGATACATAGACTCGGTATACGTGTACAGGTTCCTACGGCCTGGCGACGTGATAAGACTCTCGGGAGCATCATGGACTGTTACAAGAATAGACGAGAACACGTCGAAAATCGAGGTAGAGCCCTCCAACGGTATCGGCGAGGTCCCCCTATGGATGGGCGAGACTGTTAGAAGGCCGAAAAGCGTGGCTCTAAAACTCGCAGAAATACTATGGACAGAAAAACCGGAACTGGAAGGCATCAAACTCAGCCCCGAAGCGAAAAGGACAGTATCCTCGTGGAGGAAATACTATCTAGGCAAAGTTCTAGGCGGTCCAATACCGAGAGAGGAAATCGAGAAAACGGTGATCTACGAGAGATATGGTGACGAGCACATTCTGACAATACCGCTAGGAAGCGGTGCCAACGAGACACTAGCACTACTAGCATCATAC
This sequence comes from Acidilobaceae archaeon, assembly GCA_026986415.1. Lineage (GTDB taxonomy): Archaea > Thermoproteota > Thermoprotei_A > Sulfolobales > Acidilobaceae > S143-63. Next base: position 9,467 of record JALSOR010000085.1, on the reverse strand, counting down.
CAGGCAGTAAAAGAGGCCGGCATGAGCGTATATTACAAGTCTAACTTTATGGGGTTCAGCATTTACACCGGCGGCAGTAACCCACTTAACCTACTATCATCCCTAGACCCTGAAAATATAGAATCCGATATAGAGAGAGCACTAGAGAGCAGCCCGCACTTCTACCAGACGCTTAGAGAGATTAGGATCGCCTTCGGGAAACTGGGCGGTATAGGTGATGATGGGAGAGACGATCTACTAGTTGAAGAGGCGAGAGAACAGGTCAAGGATGCAATCCTGGACGTCGAGACAGCAAAACAGTTCCTAGAGAAGCTAAACAGCGGAGAGATAAGAATAATAACACCGTTAGTCTCCGGCCTCACGCCACTTGCACGAGAGATACTTAAATCTCCAAAAATACGCCCCTGGCTCCCCGACCTTGCGGGAAGGATAGCTAAACTAATAGAGGGGACAGCCCTAACAGTAGAGGAGATCGCCGACATCCTCGGACTATCAGAGAAGACTGTGGAGAACAAGCTGAGAGAAATGAGGAAGCCCGAGTACGCCTCGAAAAGGGCTGTCGCGTTTGTAGATGTCGACACTGGGGAGTGGCGGTGGACACTAGCGAGAACTCTCAGCGAGGTGGCGGAGAGCGAGGAGTTCGAGTCTAGCTTTAGACCCTCAAGAAGAGACGATCCTTATAGGGTAATAGTCCAACTGGTGCCCCGAGCCTCTGCAACGCGAGAGGTGATCGTCACCCCCGAAACGGTAGAGAGTAGGTGGCGCGAGATAGCACGCTACCTACCGGAAGAATCATATAAAGTAAAAATAATAAGTGCTTATGACTATGGAGGCCGCGACGACGTCAGCATAACATACTTCAACACCAACAGGGACAATCTAAGACTACTACTGCTCAACGCGGCAACATACATACAGGCTAAAAACATATACTTCTAAAATGGGAAACCAAACTCGAAGCATATGAGAGCAACTGTAGGAGACAGACACTAGAACACTTGAGGGCCGACCAGAAATGCTCAACACCGAGGCTATGGACAACAGCATAATACCAGAATTAGATCCCTACTATACGCTTCTAGCAACAGCATACACCAGGGCGAGCGAAAGCGAGGACTGGAAGCACATACATGAGAGAATAGCAGACATAGTATCGAAGGCAGAGAGTATAGGCAGGCAATGCACCGAGCTGGGTTGTAGAATAAAGGTTGATAAGGATCATATAAAGAAAATAATATCTTATATTAAAGAAAATGATTATTATAATGTAATAGAATATATTATAAAATTAGAAGAAAAATTAAATAAAACATATAAATTATTTAGTAATATATACAAATATAATATAATTGTTAAACTGATATTTATTATATTATTATTTTTAATTTCATATATGGAATTTGTGTCCGTTGCGAATTTACTTTCTGCTACGATCTTCCTTGCAGGAATAGCTTTTGGCGCCTCGAGTATCGTATTGTTTCGGACTAGATTTTTTGATTATGCTCTTGTATTACAGGAAATTTTATTTATAATTAAAGATATTTTATTTAATAATTATTCAGTATTAATATTTAATATTAGTTTTATAATAATTTTTATATTTTATTTGAATATTAAATATTATATTATAAAATTTAGAATATAATATGTTTATGGTAAAGACTGGTGTTTAAAGGCGTGAAAGCCTCTTTGAAATAGTGAGAGCGAGAAAGGGGGTGACTGTACATGGTGAAGTTCGGAGACCTAATATACTCCCAGGAGGAGGCTCCCTCGCAGGCTATATCTAAGGCTGAAACGCACACGCCGAAGATCGAGGCTCCCGATGTTGTCAAGAAAGGCGAGCCATTCAAAGTAAAGATTAGCGTTGGGCCTCACGAGATGAAGACCCACCACTCAATAAGGTATGTTGAGATATGGGTTGAGGAGGAGGGAAGACCGTTCAACCCGGTACGTGTAGGCAAGGTAGAGTTCGAGCCCGAATACACTGAACCCGTCGCGGAGATCACCATGAAGATACAGAAACCAGTGACTCTCTACGTAATCTCATACTGCAACCTACACGGTCTCTGGGAGGCTAGGAAGAAAATAAACGTCGAGTAAGTATAATAAGTATAATTTTTCCCGTCACATTTTTATTTTATAACTATTGCATCGTATGTTTCCCTGTAATACCGGACCTTTCTAGTTTAACCTCCCAATGGCTCCCCACTGGTTTGACCGGCTAGTACCTGGAAAACCGGCAGTATCGTCCAGTGGGGGCTATGATCATGGTTAGGCTTCAACCAATAATGAGAAACATGTGCCCAAACTGTGGAGGCCCTATAAGCTCGGAGCGGCTTGCGAAGGGACTACCATGTGAGCGGTGCCTGGCGTACGAGGCCGATCTTACTCCTCGAGAGGTGGGCGAGCTTCTCAGGGAAGAGGGAAAACTCCTCAACTACGCTTGGGTTTACAGTTTAGAGGTTGAGACGGAAAAATTTAAAGAGTATTTCGAGAGGGTTACGGGAAGCAGCATGTGGAGCGCCCAGGAGAGTTGGGCTCGGAGGCTACTCCTCCTCGATAGCTTGGCGATCATAGCCCCCACTGGAGTAGGCAAGACGACCCTGCTCACCGTTTATGCCTCCTATCGTGCCAGTAAGAATGGTTGGAGAGTCCTCTACCTTGTCCCGACCCAGAACCTTGTCAAACAGACCGCAGAGAGGATCGCCAGTATACTGGGGCCGGAGGATGTAGTATACTATTCTGGGAGTATGGGTAAGAAGCCCAGAGAGGAGGCGATGAAAAGGCTGGCAGAGGGGGATTTCAGGGTTGCCGTGGTTACAACCAGTTTCCTGCAGAGGAGGCACGATGTTCTCGCGAGGAACGCGCCATACCAGCTAGTTATTGTAGACGATGTTGACAGTCTCCTCAGGAGTGGCGCCAATGTCGAGAGGGTTCTCCAACTAATGGGTTTCAGCGAGGAGGTCATAAGTAGGGCAGAAGAGCTTGTGAAGTGCAAACTGAAACTCTACGCTGCACTCGCGGCGGGAAAAGAGGAGAGGGCGAGAGAGTGCGAGGAGAGAATAGCAGATATAGAGGCAAGCCTCACGCTAGAGCTCCGCGCACCGAAAAGCCAGCTGGTGATAGCTTCTGCAACCGGCAGGCCTAGAGGGTTCAAGCACCTACTCTTCAAAGAGCTCCTCGGCTTCGAGGTTGGAGGAGGAAGCGACTACATGAGAAGCGTGACCGACGCGTACACCATAACGAGTAACATTCCGGAGAAGATCGCAGAGATAATCAAGAAACTGGGAGGCGGGGGCATAGTATTCGTCTCACAGCTCTACGGCAAACCATACGCCAAACTCCTAGCAGAAAAACTTGCAAGAAAAGGGGTTAGAGTAGCGACAGGCTTCGCGGGAAGCAGGAGAAGCGTTCAGAAGCTAGCCCGGGGGGAAGTAGACGTTATAGTCGGGGTCGCCAGCAGGTATGGCGTGCTAGTGAGAGGAATAGACCTACCCCAGGCGATAAAGTATGCTATTTTCGTCGAAATACCTGCAAGGAGAATACTCCTCGAGGATGCACTATCAAGCCCCCGGAGGCTGTTATCACTCCTCTTCTACATTGGAGAGCAGGGTGTAGCGGAAGCGGGAGAACATGCCAGGAGGATTGCCGGTCTCCTCGACCGGGTGCCGGACACAAGGATAATAACAATGGCCTATAAGGGTAGGATCGCCGCGGACGGCGTTCTAGGAGAGCTAGTGGGTGAGATGAGGAAGGCATCACTCCTAGTAAAAGACTGGTTTGACAATAGACTGCAGGAGACAGGCGTTGAGAGGATTGGCGGGAGCATTGTTGAGAAGAGAAACGGTAAGCTATGGCTCGTGGTGCCCGACGCCCCAACATACATACAGGCTAGCGGGAGAACGAGCAGGCTCTACAGGGGAGTTATGACTCACGGCCTAAGCATTGTTGTCTCGGAGAATGAGGATTACGTTAAGGCTTTAGAGGAGAGGCTCAAATGGTACGCGGAGGCCGCCTTCACCCCGCTGGACAACCTTGATCTAAGCAGTGTAACGCGGAAGATTGAGGATAGCAGGAAGGGTAAGGGTAAAAGGATCAATGTTAGAACAGTCCTTTTCATAGTCGAATCTCCAACTAAAGCGAAAACAATAGCCTGGTTCTGGGGGAGGCCGAGCCGTAGGAGGCTGGGGCGGCTCTCGATATATGAGACGAGCACTGTCGACCCGGAGACGGGAACCGTATATCTACTCTCGATCACGGCCACGAAAGGGCACATGCTAGACCTGGCAATAGACGAGCCTGACAGCATACACGGGGTTAGAGTTGAAAACGGGATATACAAGCCTGTCTACACGAGTGTTAAGAGATGCTTGAAATGCGGCTACGTGTACAGCGGTGAGGGCGCCTGTCCCAGGTGTGGTAGCACTGCGGTTTATAACGCGCAGAGCAGTATAGAGACGCTCCGTAAACTCGCAATGGAGGTCGACATGGTCATAGTGGCGAGCGATCCTGACAGGGAGGGAGAAAAGATAGCCTGGGACGTGTATCTCGCGCTGAAACCATACAACAGGAATATCTGGAGAGGCCGGTTCCACGAGGTTACGAGGAACGCTATACTCGAAGCACTCAGACACCCGGACCAGATCGATGAGAGGCTAGTTAAAAGCCAGATCGTGAGGAGGGTAGAGGACCGGTGGATAGGGTTCACCCTGAGCAGGCACCTCTGGGCGGTCTTCGGGGAGAGATGGCTTGGAGCCGGTAGAGTGCAGACGCCAGTGCTGGGATGGGCGATAGACAGGTATAGACAGTGGGAGTCGGGTAAGGGCTACATACTCGTCTACAGTGTCAAGGAGACGGGCGAGAAGATAAGGGTCTACGTGAAGAGCCGGGAGGAGGCGGACAAGCTCAAAAACGCTGGTGTTCTCGAGACTGTTGAAGCCGAAGTTTTCAGTGAGACGGTAGCACCGCCTCCACCCTACACTACTGACGCGCTACTCTACGATGCTAACAGGAGGCTGAAATACAGTGCGAGCTTCACGATGAAGCTAGCCCAGGACCTGTTCGAGAGCGGGCTCATAACATATCATAGGACAGACTCTACTAGAGTCTCAAAGACGGGAATGGGGATAGCGAAAACCTACCTTGAAAAGAGGGGCCTAGAGGACCACTACTATCCTAGACAGTGGGGTGAAGGCGGGGCGCACGAGGCTATAAGGCCGACAAGGCCCCTCGACGCGGAGGAGCTCAGAAAGCTAGTCTACGAGGGCACGATAAGAGTACCAATAAAACTGACAGGCGCGCACTTCAAGCTCTACGATATGATATTCAGGAGGTTCATCGCCAGCCAGATGAGCCCTTCGACCCCGGTGAAGGCGAGAGTGAAGGCGAGAATCGGGAGTGTGGAGGTCGAATATACGGGGGTAATAAGCCCTGGAAAGGAGGGCTTCCACCTCGTAGACCCGCCTAGAACGCTCAGCTGGCTCGAGCTTGCCGCCAGGCGGGGCAGTATTCCAATAGTGTTCGAAAAGAAAGTCCGGGGGAGCACGGTGAGACTCTACACTACAGGCGACCTGGTGAGGCTCATGAGGGAGAAGGGGATAGGCAGGCCTAGCACCTATGCTAAGGCGATCGAGGCCAACAGGAGGCACGGTTACATTGTGCTGAGCAAGAAGCTGAACTATGTTATACCTACAAAGAGAGGGGTAAAAGTATACAACTACCTAGCCGAAAGATTCCACCACCTCGTAAGCGAGGAGACGAGCAGGAGGCTGGAAGAGGTACTAGACGGCATAGAAGAGGGCAGGATAGACCCCGCAGAGGCCCTCGACAGTATAGGGAGCATGATAGGCAGGCTAGTACCTGGAAGCCTACTATCAAACGCGGGCATCGTCGAGGGGGAAGCCTAAAGATACCTCTCGAGCCTTAGAAGGAGCGTCGTACGCCTCTTATCCGTGCCTTTCACCCTCCTACTCCTAATCTCCCAGCCCGCTATACGGAACCCCTCCCCCATCCGGTCACGCAGTTCCACGACAACATCGGCTAGCAAACAGATATTCCTCCCCTCCGCGTAGAACTCTACAGCGCCCGGCCCGACATTCAACTCCTTTATCGCCTCGAGAACATAGTCGACTATGGGCTCGCCCCTCCTGACCGTGATCCTCTTAACAGGCACACCACCAGGCATCTTCCTCTCAGCACCCCGTAAAAGAGAACTATGCCCCGTGGAAATAGATAATAGCTTTAACATTACGGTAGGCCTCCGATTCCGGCGCAGACCCCATACGGCCCCCTATGAGGGGCCGTCGGAGACGAGGTTGGTCTTCACAGGCCTACCATGGAGAATCCTACCGGGCCGGCTTGAGGCCAAAAACGTTCCCTTCTCCAGGCAAGCGGCTAGTATGCGTCTTCCTCCTCGTACTCTCCAGGGCCAGAGTCTAGCACGTCGCGGCCACCGGGGCATCCCTTGCCGACGCGGAGGGGCTCCCCTATGCTTGTGAGAAGCACGACCCTGCTGGGTACGCTTTCACCGTAAACCTCATAGCCTGTCTTCTCGGCTAGCCTGCGCGCGAAAGATCTGACCTCCTCGTGGGGCGGCATGTTGAGGCGGGTCAGCCGTTCCCTGCTAGCACCCACCCACATGTAGGCTTTAACCTCCACATATGTCGGGTTAGCGAGCCTGACTAGCCTGGCGAACCCGTCCAACGCTTCCTCTGTGTCGTTGAACCCTTTGACAAGGGTTATCCTTATAACTGTGGGACTACTGAAGCTCGAGAGCATTTCCAGCGTTTCGAGAGTCAACTCCCAAGCCCTGGGGACAAGGGGCCGGTTGAAGTAGTTGTAGCTCTTCTTGTCCCACGCCTCCAGGCTTATATAGAGCTGTGTTGGCTCCTCGGATAGTCCTGCTAGAACGTCAGGTCTCACGCCCCTAGTGACGAGGAACGTTGTCATGCCACGCTTGTGTATGAGTTCTATCAGGTCCCCGAGCAGGGGGTATAGTGTTGGCTCCCCTGTAAGGCTCATGGTGACATGCTTTGGATCCATAGCCTCCTCCACAAGTCTCGGATCGGCTTTCGGGTGCCCATAGTATCCGCTCATAATTTTACGGTGAGCCTCAATTATACCGTCAAGTATGAGCTCTGGCGGGTCATAGAAGGGCATTCTCGTCTCATCAGCGTCGATACCCAGATCCTGAGGCCTAATCCTCCAGCAGTGGAGGCACGCGTTCCAGCACCAGAACGCGGCAGGGCTCATTTGTATATCGCGGTGGCTCTCTATGCCGTAGAACTTACACTTATAACAGAACCTGCGCTCCACAACAGCCGTATGCGTCCAGTAGCACTTCTTCACGACAGTATGCCGGCCGACGAAATGATACTTCTGCCTGATCATTATCTCTGCGAGCGGCCTATACTTTTCTGGGATCTGCTCGAGCATTCTCTTCGCGTATGCTGATAGCTGCTTCAACCCTACCAGCCCCATAATACTATTTATCGTGGGGTGAAGCTCGTAGCCCAAGGGTAGAAACGAGCTGTTTAGAAGTCTTATCTATACAGCTCTTACTTCCCGTCGGGCTTGTAAGGCTTGTAGAGCCCCTTCTCAGCTAGATAGTCGTAGGCGCTGTATGCTGCGACGGCGCCCATTGCGGCCGCGGTTATAACTTGCCTGAAGCCTAGCCACATTGTTGTACAGTCTCCGGCCGCGAATACTCCCGGCAGGTTGGTGCGCATCCACTCGTCAACCTTAATGTATCCTGTAGCGTCGGTTTCTAGACCTAGGCTCTGGAACCATTCTTTCGGGGGTTCGAACCCTATCTCTATGAAGATCCCGTCAACCGGGATCTCCCGTTTTTCACCTGTAATCTTGTTCCTCACTACAACGCTGCGCACGGAAGTATCACCTTTTATCTCGTCTACGACACTGTTTAGAACGAACTCTATGTTAGGCCTGCTCTTGGCTTCCTCCACGAAGAACGGCTTGGCCCTGAACTGGTCCCGCCTGTGGATGAGGTAGACCTTTTTCACGTAACCGCTCAGGAGTATGGCGCCCTCGAACGCCGCGTCGCCACCGCCCACGACAGCGACAGCGTCCTTACCGTCGAAGAGCGGAGCATCGCAAACGCTACAATAGCTCACTCCCTTATTCGCGAACTCCCTCTCGCCGGGAACGCCGAGCTTCCTCCTCTTAGATCCTACAGCCATGATAATCGTTTTAGCATAAATGTCAAGCCCGCGCGTGCCAAGTATCCTGTACTCCCCGCTCTCCGTCCTGTAAAACCTCTCGACCCTCACCATCTCGACGATCTCGGCGTTGAACATTTCAGCGTGCATTTTAAAGTTCCTTACGAGCTGCGAAGCCCTAACCCGGCGGAACCCGGGATAGTCGTCGATCCAGTCAGTGAGGTTTAGCTGTCCTCCAACCTCTTCTGCGAGAACTATTGTTTTGAGGAGGAATCTCCCAGCATATATTGCGGCCGATAGCCCAGCCGGCCCCCCACCTATTATTGCGACATCATAATGTTCTCCGCGAGGCGCTTTCATCCTTATCTTACCCAGCCTCAGGCTCACTTCTCCACACCCGACGAGACTATCGTTGCCCGGAGGAATTCATATTTTAGACGTCTAGTTCTCCGGGATACAGGCTTGACAGTAGAGGTTGCATGGTGCTTAGAAAACCGTCCAGCCTAACATTGGTTACAGGGTGCGGGGAAATGCCCAGAATAGATAGGTCCTGGCGGGTGCTGCCGCCAAGGCTAGCAGCGGTTCATATAGAAGAGATACGCGGGGCAGAGTCCATGCTCGTATTGGAACCGGAGATCGTAACAGCATATGTTGACGGGAGGAGTGTGAGAATAGGCTTACCGCCCGGCTCAATAATATTACCGCCAGGTTATAGTATAGGGTTTGAGCTCGCCCGGCCAGAATGGGTTAATGCGTGCACCATTAGATGGGACTGGGCCGGGAGGAAGATTGTTAGGGTGGCAGGAGAGGGCGAGAGCTTCTCCGGGCGCGCAGAGCCTAGAGAGCCGGGAGACCCGGTAGCGCTGTTCGCAGCCGGCCTCCCAGGAAGGGGAAGAATGCCTCTACGCCTCCCAGGTCCGGCCGCCGTAACTATCGGGGGAGCCCCCGTGTACGGGTATCTCCGACATGAAGACGGCTACTATCTAGTAGAATTCGAGGGAGAAGCGTACAACGCGATATCATATATTCTCCCCCTGATAGCCAGATGTGTAGCAGGGCGATGAGGAAGCTACCCTATACCGACCCCACCGTGAGGCTCGAATTCTAAGTGGGGGCTGAGGATCACCGACCTATCCGAGCTCTACCATAAACCTGGAATACAAGTAGAACGGGCCGGCAGGCATGGGAGGGTGTCAGTAGACTTGCTCTCTAGGCTGAACAAGCGGGAGCTGGCAGCGTATATCCTCCTTCAGTACAGGGGACCGCTGGTAGAGCTGGGAGAGGCTGTAG
>JALSOR010000084.1 GCA_026986415.1 Acidilobaceae archaeon | reverse complement strand
GCCATAGCCTCCTTGAAGTATGCTAGCACTTCCCTGGCAATTATTGAGCCCATATCCTTGAGCCTGCCCTTCCTGAGCTCCCTCCACAGGAAGGCTGGGCGGAGGAAGAACCTCCTGTAGGCATACTTTATCATGCGGGCCAGGTCCCTCGTGGTCCACGTGAACCCCCGCATGACCGGCCTTATGGTTGTATAGTGCTCCCAGTTCCAGTCGACTATCAGGCCGTGCTTCTTGGCGTACTCGAACATGGGGGTTCCAGGGTAGGGTGTGAGTGCTGTGAACTGGGCGTAGTCGGGGTTCAGTTTCACGGCGAATTCTACTGTGCGCTTCATATCCTCTATGGTCTCCCAGGGGAAGCCTAGTATGAAGCTCCCCATGGCGGCGCCTCCGAGCTCGTTCTTCCACTCGAAAACCCTGCGGACCTGGTCCACGGTTATCCTCTTCCCTATCTTGTCGATGGTCTCCTGGTTGGCGCTCTCCACGCCGAAGTATATTATTGCGCACCCGTTATCGTAGAGGAGCTTCATGAACTCCCTGTTCACATGGTCGACCCTTGCGCCGCAGGCGAACTCTATGTCTAGCCCGCGCTCTTTCACCTCTCTTATCCAGTCTTTAACGAACTTCTTGTTTATCACCAGCTCGTCGTCGCCGAAGACCACGTACCTCGCATGGTACTTGTCCACCAGGTACTCGACCTCGTCGGCAACGTTCACAGCACTCCTATACCTTATCCTCCTACCCCAGAAGTAGCTCGTCGAGCAGTACATGCACCCGTACGGGCACCCCCTGCTCGCCATTACATGGGCCACCTGTACGGGCTTGTTGAACAGCGTGTACTTCTCCATTGGCAGGAGGTGTCTCGCAGGCCAGGGAAGCTCGTCCAGGTTCCGGATAAGCGGTCTGGGCCTCGTCACTATCTTCCTCTTACTGGAGGGGTCGTTGAACGCTATGCCGTCGACCTCCCGGAGCATGGTAGGGTTGTAGCCGTACTCCTCTAGGACCCTGGCAAGGTCCCTGGCGGTGTACTCGCCCTCCCTGAAAACCACTATGTCGAACCCGTTCTCTAGCGCTTCCCTCCACATCGCTGTCGGGTGCACGCCACCCGCGACCGTCACGACATGGGGCATCTCCTCTTTCAACAGTTTCGCCGCCATGTAGCCTTTAGGGGCGGTCGGGGTGAGCATGGAGAAGCCTACCATGTCAGGGTCGAAAGCCTCGACCTCCCGTATCCACTCGTCGAACCCGACCTCGAGCGTGGGCGAGTCTATAATCTTGACCTTATGCCCATCCTGTTCGAGGACCGCCGCGATCCAGGCCAGGCCCAGGGGCGGGGCTTTCATACCCGCTATACGGTATATTTCTAGCCTGTGAACATCCGGGGGTATTGTGAGGAGTACTCTCAACGGGGAAAACACCTCGACAATAATAATCTATACCATATAATACTCATAAACACTTGCAACAGTTACATTTTTTACGTATAATTGTAAACTTCTACTTCTTAAAAAGATGCTTCCGAATATATAGGATAAAAGTGTTAGCGGGGAGAACTACTGTTCCATGCTCCTCTCGAGGAGCCTGACAACCACCACCGCCCCTACAGCGTAGACCACCACGGTAGCAGCTATCGCTGGGAGAGCATAGCTGAGGGCCTCGCGCGGAGCGTAGCCGTATAGTAGTAGTCTCCTCACCGCGTCCGTCAGCCTGCTCTGCGGGAAGACCATGGCGAACCTTGACGCCCAGGAGGGTAGCACGTCTGCAGGTATAATTATCCCTCCCAGGAACATTGCGGGGAAGGCTATACTGTTCACTATGACTGTCACCGAGTCGCTACTCCTTGCTAGGGGTGCCAGGAGGAGGCCGAGCCCTATCATGAATATGGCCCCCAAGGCTAGGAGTAGCGCCGTGACAGCGAGAGCCTCGGGGCTGGCATTGTACCGGGCGCCCACCGCTATGCTCGTGAGTGCTACTGCTAGGGCTGATATGGCGAAGGCTGTCAGGCCCGAGAGGGTGTCCGCTACTAGGAGCTCCGTGCTGGTTATCGGGCTCGATAGTACTAGCCGGAGGCTCCCGTCCTCCCTCCTCTCCACTATCCTCGAGACCCCGACGCTCAGCCCTATGAAGAGGGATTCCACCCCTATCATGCCTATAGCGTAGAACGCCTTGATGCCGCCGCTCGTGGCTAGGAGTGGGGGCACGCTCATGTTCGTCTCAACCCTTACCGGTGAGGCTATGAAGCGGAGCCATCTCGCCGCGAGCCTGGCCATTGTGGTGTTCCCCGTATTCTCAACGTATCTTGTAGCGTTCTCCACCACCTCCCGTCTCACCATGTCATTATAGTTGCTCAGGAAGGCTTCCAGCACGCTGACAGAATAGTTTGCCCACGTGCTCCTAACCCCGAGGACTGTGAGTGTGGCCGGGACGCCTGTTAGCATGCTGCACGTGTAGTTCTCCGGCACTATGAGGCCGGCGTCCAGCCTCCCATGCCTGACCCGGTCCTCCAGCACGCTGGGGCTAGGCGTATACTGTATCCTGAAGAGCCCGCTCCCCTTCAACGCTTCGATCAGGGAACGGCTCATGTTG
>JALSOR010000083.1 GCA_026986415.1 Acidilobaceae archaeon | reverse complement strand
ACCGACCCCACCGTGAGGCTCGAATTCTAAGTGGGGGCTGAGGATCACCGACCTATCCGAGCTCTACCATAAACCTGGAATACAAGCGAATAGAACGGGCCGGCAGGCATGGGAGGGTGTCAGTAGACTTGCTCTCTAGGCTGAACAAGCGGGAGCTGGCAGCGTATATCCTCCTTCAGTACAGGGGACCGCTGGTAGAGCTGGGAGAGGCTGTAGATGTGCTTTCACGCGAACTTTGCATGACGAGGAGGACTGCCCGGGCGGTAATTAAAAGGTTGAGGAAGAACGGGCTTCTCACCTACATTAAACGGGATAACATGATCCTGCTAGAGGTTAAACCGTTAGATCAGGCTGCAAGGGAGCTTCTAGAAAACTATAGGCGCCAGCGGCAGGATAGATGCGAGGCGCTAGCAGGAAGGCCTGGCGGTCGCCAGCCTGGTTAGAGGGCATCCCGGCTTATAGGCCGGTTCCCCCTTTACACGGCTCTTCATTCCGCCGGCCCACTCCCGTAGTGGCTGTGTCTTTTAGAATTATTTTATCCGTCCACGTGTTATGGGTCGGAACTTAAAGGTTTCCTCACCCTTTGCCTATCAGCGAGTACAGCCCTCCTCATCCCCACTGTAACTGTAGGGCTTGGCATGGTTGAAAGCTTATTTCCGGGTATGGGGCGTGTTGTACCTGTATTGGCCGTATTTCAATATTTAAATCTATGAGTGTACAACGCGTTACGCGGGTATGAGCATTGAAGTTGTTCGAGTATGAGGCTAAAGAGATACTGCGCGACAAGTATGGCGTAAAGGTTCCCCGGTCGGTCCTCATAAGGAAAGGTGAAGACCCGATAGCAAAAATGAAAGAGGCGGGGCTCGAGCCGCCAGTAGTTGTTAAAGCCCAGGTGCTAGTGGCAGGCAGGGGAAAAGCTGGCGGCATAAAAATGGCTAGGACATGGGAGGAAGTGAAGGAGAAGGTCGAAGAGCTGTTCAACAAGCCTATCAAGGGGATAGTACCCAAGCTCCTCCTCATAGAGGAGGCTATACCCCACGACGTGGAGTTGTATGTTGGAATCGTCATAGACAGGAGCGAGAGGAAACCGGTAATACTCGCAAGCAGGTATGGCGGTATGGATCTTGAGGAGATAGCTAAAGAGAAGCCCGACAGTATAGTTAGAACGCACGTAGACCCGTTCATAGGCCTAAAAGGCTACCAGGCCAGGCTTATAGGCAAGAAGATCGGCCTCAAAGGGAAGGCCCTGGGCAGTTTCAGCAAGTTCCTCACAGCACTCTACAACATGTTCATGGACTACGATGGCGAGCTAGCAGAGTCTAACCCTCTCGCCCTCGTGGGCGACGAGGTTATACCGCTCGATGCAAGGCTCATAGTTGACGATAACGCCCTCTACAAGCATCCAGAGCTCCAGAAGGATATTCTAGAGGAGACGGGCGAGTACACGGAGTGGGAGATAAAGGCTAGAAGGCTAGGGCTGGCGTTCGTAGAGCTCGACGGCGACATAGGAATCATAGGTAATGGTGCAGGCCTCACAATGACGACTATGGATCTAGTCTACGAGTACGGCGGGAAACCGGCCAACTTCCTAGACATTGGCGGTGGTGCTGACGCCGAGCATGTGAAGACTGCTGTCAGCTTCCTCATAGAGTTCCCGAAGACAAAGAAGATATTCATGAACATCTTCGGCGGGATAACAAGGTGTGACGAGGTAGCTAAGGGCATTGTTAAGGCGTTCCAGGAGCTTGGAGAGGTCAAGAAGCCCATAGTAGTGAGGCTTGCAGGGACGAACGAGGAGGAGGGCAGGAAGATACTTAGAGAGAACGGTATAGAGGCCTTCGTAGACCCGATCGAGGCCGTGAAAAGGCTCATGGAGCTGTGAGAAGGGAGGTGGTCGCAATGGCGGTCCTGTTAGACGAGAACTCGAGGGTCATAGTCCAGGGGATTACGGGTAGAGAGGGATCATTCCACACGAAACTCATGCTCGAGTACGGCACGAAAATAGTGGCCGGTGTGACCCCGGGCAAGGGAGGACAGGAAGTATACGGGGTCCCAGTATACGACACTGTGAGCGAGGCAGTCGAGGCGCACCCCGAAGCAAACACATCCATAATATTTGTTCCCGCAAGGTTCGCCGCAGACGCAGCGTACGAGGCGATCGACGCAGGCCTGAAACTCGTAGTCGTAATAACAGAGCACATACCGGTCCACGAGTCAATGAAATTCATAAACTACGCCAAACAGAAGGGAACCACAATAATAGGGCCCAACTGCCCAGGAATTATAAGCCCCGGGAAAGCCAAGGTTGGAATAATGCCTGGCCACGTCTTCAAGCCGGGCAGCATAGGCATCGTGAGCAGGAGCGGCACCCTGACCTACGAGATAGGCTATGCCATAACAAAGGAGGGCATGGGCCAGTCCACAGTCATAGGCATAGGCGGCGACCCCGTCATAGGCACGAGCTTCACCGAGGCAATGAAACTATACGAGGAGGACCCGGAGACCGAGGCGCTAGTACTAGTGGGCGAGATAGGCGGCGACATGGAGGAGAGGGCAGCGCAGATGATAAAGAGGGGAGAATTCACAAAGCCCGTAGTAGCATTCATAGCCGGAAGAACAGCACCCCCAGGCAAGAGAATGGGACACGCAGGAGCAATAATAATGGCTGGAACAGGCACCTACGAGGGTAAAGTTCAGGCCCTCCAGGAGGCGGGCGTGAAAGTCGCCAAAACCCCGTTCGAAATACCAGACCTACTAAAAGAAGTATTAAAAAAGTAAGAAAAACTACTCACTAAGAGATAACTAGTATTTTCCCCGTTTACTCCTAGAAGCTTATTCACCCTTTATTTTATAGATATAAATATGTTTTAAAACTTCATATTATATATGTTAAGTTTAAAGAGTATAATATAATATTATCTAGAAGCCAGCTCGCAATCTTTTATTTTAATAGCCTCGATTAGCGATACAACGTTTCCACGAACAACACGTTTTATTACAAATCCGGTTTCCTCGTCATCTTTTTATAGTAGTCTTGTTCTTCTACGCTTTCTGCTCTGATACTCTTCGCTGGTGCCTGCGACTATGATCTCGTACAGTCTCGCTTCCTTCCCCTCTTTCGGTCTTAGCAGTCTCCCCAGTCTCTGGATGAACTGGCGTGGGTTGCCTGTTCCCGATGCTATTATGCCAACATTAGCGTCAGGGATGTCTAGTCCCTCGTCTCCTACTGTTGTGACGACTAGTACGCCGCTTTTAGCGTTCCTGAACCGTTCAAGCACGGCTTTTCTGGTCTTCTTGTCGAGCCCGCCATGGAGTAGGAGGCCTCCAACCCTCCTAGCTATCTCCTCGGCCTGGCTTCTCAGCTGGGTGAAGACTATGATCTTAGAGCCGCGGGCCAGCTCGTCCCTCACTATTTTCTCCACGGCCTTAAGCTTGGCCTCACTGTTCTGTACGAGCTTTCTCATCTCGGTATTAATCCTGACAGCCTGTATGGCTTCCGGGTCCCCCTTCCTTGCCTTCTCAACGAGCTGGTTAAAGGGCAGCCCGCGGGCGAGCATGTTGTATTGACGGCGTAACGTCTCGTACTTCCTCTTCTCCTCGGGTAGGAGGTCGACTTTGACCCGTCTGACAATGTAGGGGGCGAGATAACCCATGCGTGTGAGCTCTCCGGGACTAGTCTTATAGACTATCCCTCCCAGCAGGGGGAACAGCTCCTCGTGCCTCCCATCCTCCCTTTCTATAGTGGCGGAGAGTCCTAGCCTGTAAGGTGCGGGCATACGGGTCGCTATGAGGCGGAACTTGTCTGCTGGCAGGTGGTGTACCTCGTCGAAGACTAGGAAGGCGAACTTGTCAGCGAAAAGATCTGTCTTCCGGAATGCCGTCTGGTATGTTGTAACCGTTATTGGGGCTAGACGTTTCTCCTCCCCATAATACGCTCCGACGAGAGGCCCGGCATCGGTGAACCGGCGTATGCTTTCGACCCATTGCTTGACGTGCTCCCTCGTTATAACGACCACGAGCGTCCTCTTCCCTAGATCGGCTATTGCGGCGTCCGCTATAACCGTCTTACCGGCCCCGGTAGGCAGGGCGATTATTCCCGACATTCCAGCATTCTTCCATGCTTCCAGAGCCTCTTCCTGGTAGGGCCTTAGCTGGCCCTGGAACACTACCTTCCTGGGTAGATTGGCATTGTCTAGGAGCCCGAGCTTGTCTTCAACATAGAAACCCTTACTTCTCAAATGCTCGATGATAGCCCTATACTTGAAGGGGGGAGCCTTATACTCCCTCTTCACAGCATCATAGGGTAGCCAGAAGCCGAGCTCCTTCAGGTGCTCTTTGAGTCTAAGCCTGCTCCTAATCCTGAGCCAGCCATCTTCCCCCAGGTATACTGTTACCTTCCTAGACTCGACAAGAGCCCTCTTAACGGCCTCAATATCCTCTGCAGGCACGTTAAGGCTTGAAAGAATCGCGATGATATCGTCAACAGTGAAACCGTTCTTCTCGACCTTAGCCTGGTCGACCTCGAAGACAGCATAGCCGGAGACCCTGCCCCTATACCGGGAGAACTCTAGGAGCCTCCTGAACTCCTCGTCGCTTATCCACCCCTTAACGCGGAATCGGGGCTCACTCATCGAGTACAAAGCTTTCGGCCCTCCTATAAGCTAACAGTCTGAGCTTCCCTTCTATGCCGAGCAGTTTTAGAGCCCGCTTCACACGGTATGGGGGCTCTGCGGGAGCAACAATCTCTATGCAGTCGCCTTCCAGTATAATCTTCGTGAATTCCGGGTTCTCGTAAAGCTTCTTAAGCCTACCCTGCACTTCCGGCCCGCAGCCTCTAGCGTGCAGGCTTAACAAGTGGAGGCAGTCGAGGCCTACGAACGCTTTCAGCGAGACCTCGATCCCCTCGTACTCCCCGGCTAGAAGGTAGACGATATTATACTCTCTACTATAGAGTGTGGCGTGTGCAAGCCTAGCATCTTCCTCCTCTACAAAATCTAGATCTTCAAGGCAGGGGCCGACTCTCTGCGTGGGTTCTATCTCATCCACTCCCGCGTCGTCTCTTAAAACCCCTGTCATCGCCGGCCCCCAGCATTAGCTAGACTGTTAGGCTTGAGCCCTTAACTTTCCCTATTATTGTAAACCCTGGAAGGGCGGTCGGTGAGGTCACCACTCCCCATCGTTTCTGTCGGTACTCGGCAAAGACCTCATCCGCCCAGGAATACATTAGGGTCAGGGCCGGACTATAACTTATCCTTCTCGGAACTACCACATATAACCAACGTATAAAACTGTCTCATACTGCTAGTGTGTGGCATGGGTGCGCATCTATGTCTGCTAAGAGGATCAGCACTCGCGAGTATAAACAAGTAGCAGAGCGTATGAAGAAGATACAGGAGGAGCAGAAGCTCATTGTTCAGAGAATGAGAAAAATAAAATATAAAATTGCGATCCTCAGTAATAAGGGTGGTGTAGGTAAAAGCTTCGTCACCGTGAGCCTCGCAGGAGCACTAGCCGTCTCGGGGAGAAAAGTGGGCATTCTAGACGGTGACATTCACGGGCCGACAATACATAAAATGCTCGGCCTCCCCACGGGCTTCGGCATGCTTGCCAGGCCGGACGGTACAATCTTCCCTGTAGAGGTGCCGCCTGGAATAAAGCTCGCAAGCCTCGGCCTCCTACTCCCGGAGGATGAAACACCAATAATCTGGAGGGGGAGCCTGAAAACAACCGCCCTCAGGGAGCTCCTAGCCTATACAGACTGGGGAGAGCTGGACTACCTCCTAATAGACCTTCCACCAGGCACAGGAGACGAACAGCTTACCATCGCACAGCTCATACCGGATCTCACAGGATTCATACTCGTCACAATACCAAGCGACGTTTCGAAAGTCATAGTAAAGAAAGCCATAGCCTTCGCCAACAGGCTCAACAAGAGAATAATAGGAATAATCGAGAATATGGCATACTTCAAATGCCCCGACGGTAGCATACAATACATATTTGGTAAAGGGGCCGCGGAGGACCTCGCCAAGGAGTACGGTATACCCTTCCTAGGCCAGATACCTATAGATCCCAGGATAAGGGAGGCTAACGATAGGGGGAAGCTGTTCTTCCTCGAGTATCCTGAGAGTGAGGCGGCAAAAGCATTCCTAAAGGCTGCCGAGAAGATAATAGAAATAGTTGAGGGTAAAAAGGAGGGATCAGATGAGGCCGAGGCGAGTGGCTAGCTCGCTCGCCTCGTGCTCCTTCTCTAGTCTAACATACGCCTTCTTCTCGCCTCTAGGCGTTATGAGAGTCCTCACCTTTGCAACCTTGACCCCATAGGTCTCTTCTACAGCTTTCTTAATCTCGGGTTTAGTAGAGTCTCTCCTTACTATCAGGGTTAGAGTGTTCTCCTCCTCAATGAGCCTCTTGGCCTTCTCGCTCATATGTATCCTAATTATTATGTCCCTTTTCATGGCACGACCACCCTGTACTTCTCTCCCAGCCTCTTGAGGGCCCCCTCGGTTACTAGCGTAAGCCTGCCAGGCACGGCGCCGGGGGCGAGTAGGAGCACGTTCAGGCTGTCCGGAGTCGCAATGTCGACACCGGGAAGGGCCTTCGCGGCGAGTGCAAGAGGGCTCCTGTGGTCTTCGAGTATGAACAGTATGCTCTTAGGCTCTTTCATCCTGCGCCCTCTACGCTTACCCTTCCCTGCTCTCTGCCTCCTCCCGGACTGGGCCCTGACTATATCGGGTAGGAGGCCGGTCTTCTCCAAGAGGGTCATCAAATCTCTAGTCTTAGCTATTTTCTGCTCGGCGGCAGACTCTACAACGACTGGTAGGAATTCGGAGTTAAACCTGTGCCCCCTCTCTCTTACAAGGCTTGGAATGCTTGTCGCTGCTATAGCGCTCATAGTGCCTAGGATGCGCTCCTTCTTGTTGACCCTTTCATGTATTACCTTCTCTACGCGTGGGGGATGGGCAAGCCTCCCGCCCCTAGCCATGTTTACTAGGGCGGCCCTCATACTACCCCTAATCCTCGGCACCCTTGAGACTCCATGGTGTGCTCCAAGGCTCCTGGCACTAGTCCTCTTTCCAGCCATGGGGTCTCTTCCCTTAGGCTGTAGCCTGGCGGTGAACTCGCTGAGGTAGACGCGCCGTATTAGATCCTTCCTGACAGGTACACGGTAAACGTCGGGCAGTACTACCTGGCCTGCGTCCCCGCCGTCCCACGAGTAGAGGGGGACCGATATGGGCTCTCTCAAGTATAATGCTAGGTACGTGTATACGCTCATTACCATCTACCCCCGCTAGTTGCCCTGCTTGCTCAGCAGGCTGATATAGGTTATCGTGGGCTGTATCTTATCGCCTAGATCGTAGAACCAGCTTGGCACGCGCACAGGCCATCTCAACACTATGGGCCTTTTCGGCACGCCAGGTATGCTGCCTGCTAGGACGGCGTACTCGCTCCTCACAACGCCGTAATGGAGGAACCCGCCGGCCGGCGTGATCTTCGAGCCGTCACCGTCAATCATCAGTATCCTCTTGTTGTACTCGGTCCTCCTATGATAGCCCATTTGCCCGGCCTGGGGGATCTCCCACCATGTTCCCCGGCCATGGCTTCTGGCCCCGGTCCTCCTGCTCCCCTTCCTGTGCTTGTGCCATCTGGGTAGCTCCTTAATGCCCCACCTCTTCACGGGGCCCTGGAATCCTTTCCCGCGTGTGACGGCTATCACGTCAACCAGCTGTCCGGGCTGGAACACGTCTCTTATAGAAACTTGGCTTCCCAGGATCTTTTTAGCGTAGTCAAATATTTCCCCAATATCTTTCGTGCCGCCTATTTTCACTTCGAGGATATCTGGTTTCTTCTTGCTGAGTCCTCCAACGAGTTTTGGCTGGGTGGCGATTATGGCTCGTATTTCTCTGAGATTCTGAAGCTTCTCTTCTATCTGTTTAAGCTTCTTGTCGGCATCGAAGCCTCCGAGGGTCGCGATCTTCCTCTCCAGTTCTAACTCCTTCGGAGGCTCAACCCACGCTTCACCCACACTGTAAAGCCCTCTGTTAGGGTCGTAAGCATAGCCTCTAACCGCGAGCACGTAGACGGGTGGGGTCTCAACGACTGTTACTGGGACGAAAACCTCTTTACCCTTCAGAGGGCTCCCAGGCCTGTCCTCTACCATGTAGGCGTGGGTCATCCCCGCCTTATAGCCTAGGAAGGCTAGTAGTTGTGGTCTGCCCAGTTCTGGATCCGGCCATGTCTTAACGCGTGGTACTAGCCTGGCTGCTCTCTTCCTCGGGGAGTACCCGAGACTTCCTCTTCTCGGGGCGTTTTTCTTTCTTGCTCCCATTATAGACACCCGCTGTCTCTGCGATTGTTAGACCCTGGTCTATCCTCCTACCCATTCCAGGCGAGGTGTCGAGTTTATATCTTGTGCTCTCCCCTACGTTCTCATTCTTTCGATAAGCTCCTCCGCCTTCTCAGCTATGTTCTTGTCTGCCTCCTCGTAAGCATTGTACCCTATAAGACTGTAAAACTCCCATCTGGACATCATCTTAATCTCTACGGGCTTATCGACAAGGTCCTTCTGAGTGCCGGCACGGAGAATGGTCTCATAGGCCTTCCGGACAGCGCCCATAGCGAGCCTGAAGGCGGTGACAGGGAAGATCACTATCTTGTATCCTGCCTCCTTAAACTCGTCCACCG
Source organism: Acidilobaceae archaeon (assembly GCA_026986415.1). Classification (GTDB taxonomy): domain Archaea; phylum Thermoproteota; class Thermoprotei_A; order Sulfolobales; family Acidilobaceae; genus S143-63. Next base: position 27,257 of record JALSOR010000083.1, on the reverse strand, counting down.
TGATAAACGGCGTCCTCCCATACTCTGTCATATTCGCCAGAAGTGGGGCCCTCACCTCTCTAGCGAAACGTTTAAACTCTTCTAGACTTGTGAGGGCCTCCGGGAAGATAACATCAGCCCCAGCCTCTAGGTACATCTTGGCTCTTTCAACAGCGGACTCGAACCCTTCGACGCCCCTGGCGTCAGTCCTAGCAATTATTACCGTCTCCTTCCTGCGAGCCTCAACCGCAGCTATAATCTTCTTGACCATATCTTCGGGCGGCACGAGCTTCTTACCCTTCAGGTGGCCACACTTTTTAGGTAAAACCTGGTCTTCTATCTGGATGGCGGCAGCTCCTGCCTCCTCGAGATCTCTGACTGCTCTCTGAACGTTTATAGTCTCCCCGAAGCCGGTATCGGCATCAACAATTAGAGGTATGCTTGTCACCCTCGTAATGTAGCGTGTGGCAGCTGCAAGCTCGGTGAGGGTTATAAGGCCAAGGTCTGGCATTGCCAGCAGCCCTGTCAGTGCAGCCCCTGAAAGGTAAGCGGCACGGTATCCCATGCTCTCCGCTAGTAGGGCTGTTGAGGGGCTGAATACTCCTGGGGCCACGATTATTTCTTCTTCTCGTATTAGCCTTCTGAGCTCTGCTCCAGGATCGTCAGGCCTATTCTTATACAGGAACGCCAACCCGTATTGCACCCATACTCCATGTTGAAGGGGAACCGGCTGGTTGTTAAACATTTTATCTGTCCCCGCATCCTAGACAGGCTACCAGGTGCTAGAATATGGGCGGCAGGCAGAAGACGACCCTCTTCATGGAGAAGGGGAGGAAAGAAGAGGAGCAGGCACAGCAGAAGACTAAAGGTTTTAAGAAGAAAAAGTAGGGGCCTGACATTGCAGGGTCGCTGAAAGTGGAAGTACCGCGCGGATGGCCCCCGCCCCGGAGGAAGACCCGTGTTTTCCTAGCCGTTGCAGGCTCTATTCTAACCAGCGAGGATACCCTCCAGCTGAAAACTTTGAAAGCTGCACAGATAGGAAGGGCTGCTGGTAGTTTCCGTGTTGAGCGCGTTATAGTGTATTCCGACGGTGAGAGGTCCCGCAGTGATGCGAGACTGCTCAGGCTGTTGCTGGAATACTATTCTACGCCGCCCTACTTGAGGAGGCGCCTCTTCACGGTCGCGAGCAAGCTAAGGTATGCCGGGCTCATGCCTCCCCTCCAGACTCCAAGCCATGTTGTTCCTCCCAGGGTAAAACCGGGAATGTATGTTGAGGGGATCGTTGAGGACTCAGCCGGGGAGGGGTCGACGGTTTTCATCGGGGAGAGGGCTCCTCGCGCCCGCGTGGGGGTGAGGCTGAAGCCGGGGAGGAGGGTTATCATAAAAATAGTTAAGGAAAAAGAAGATATTCTTGAAGGTGTGGTGAGAGACCCACCATTCTACTGGAGGTTTACTGTAGACTATGAACCGTCGCTCGAATCCCTACTAGACAAGTGGAGGGGCCGGATGCTTCTCGTAGCGGCGTCCAGGCTGGGAGAGCCCCTTATAGAGGACCAGATCGGGCTTTCTGCCATGCGGAGAGGAGGGCTGCTATTGGCTTTCGGGGGGCCGCGAGGGCATGTATGGGGAGATAGGAGCCCCCAAGAACTTTTCGACTTAGTCTATAATGCCCTCCCATTCCAGGGTAACAAGACTCTCCGTACAGAGGAGGCAGTGCAGATAGCACTGGCCAGGCTCGACAGGTATCTCTCCTAGTGTTGCACGTTTCCGGTCCTGCCAGTGGCACCTCCGGTAGACCCCCAGCCCCCTGGACTGTGGGGATTACCGGGGGTGCTTGGATCTTGGCGGTACAGGATGTTCTAACGCTTGTCCAGAACCTGACACAGCAGATAACCACGCTGGCATGGGCGCTCTTCCTGTTAACATGGAGTATAGGATGGACTATAAGGGGGAGCCCGATCCCCATCTCCCGCCTCAAGAGGGCAGGCAACAGCCTGATAGAGGACTCTGTTTGGGCAGCATTCTGGCTCGCGGTGGGATCGACGGTTTTCACCTTGATAACCTATCTGGTCTCGGTAATAACAAAATAGGGTGGTAAAATTGTATATAACAAATATTGATTATCTTATTCTAGCATACCGGATAGCGATGCTAACATTCTACACTGGAGTGCTAATCTACGCCCTCCCAATACCTATAAGGGGCCTCAAGAGGTGGGCGCCAACACTAATAGAAGACTCGATCGTGGCGGCGATACTGATACTCATACTCGACGTGCTCTTCAACATTGTCGATAGGCTGGTACAGCTGGCAGGAGGCTCATGGCAGTATTTCAACGCGTGGGAAGCATCGGCAGTCTCATTCCTCCTAACACTCAAAGGCATCCTAGCCCTTATTGAGAGTCTACCATCCCCTACCGGCGTGCTTGGAGGCCTAAAGAGCGCCGCATACATGCTGGACAGGATGGTCACATCAGCAGTATACTTCCAGGGGCTCATACTTGGACTGGCATGGCTAGTGAAACATTACGCCGGGCCTCTAGCATCGGTAGGCGCGATCCTCTACGCGCTCCCCTTCCGCGTGGGGAGGAGTGCAGGAGCATGGCTCATAGCGTTCAGCCTAGTATTCAGCGGCGGCCTCCAAGTCCTACCAGTATTCGTCTCAACAATAGGAGGCCCGAGCATTGTAGGCCCAGGCACGGCCGCAAAATATGGTGTGGCACTGGCGAACGTGACCGTAACCGGGCCGGGAGGCCCCCTGGACGGTGCGCTACGCCTCGAGAAGACCGACGGCTCGATACTAGCTTTACGCCCATTGCGCGATGGAGCACCTATAGGCAGCCTCTCCAGGCAGGGGATCCTAATACCCAGCAGGATACCCGTAGTTTACACCTACGAGTACCTCGGAGTCTACTTCAACCTCACACCCTACCCCACATACCCCTCAAACTATACTGTGCAGGCAGGAGTGTGGGCAATAAACCTGAGCACGCCATACGCAGTCGTGGGAGGGCACGGAATACTACTATATACTGACGGGAACGTTGTCAACGTTACACTCATGCAGAACAGTGTGACAGCGAGGGTAGAGCTCCCGCCAGGAGGCTACATAGAGGAGAGGCACGCCTCGCAGTGCGACGCCCACATAACTAGTGAGGGGGCCGCCTACAGGGTAGAAGATGGCTCGTGGAGCTGGGCTGGAATAAAGGGGGCGTACACACGGCTTATCTATGATAATGGTGGTGAGGCAGTAATAACCTACTCCTGGTCGTGTTCTAACCCGCCGCTTCCCAGGTTGAAATTTGAGAGCTACGTTACGCCGCTTAGCATAGTAGGTAGCTTCTACACTATTAATTTTATAAAAATGTTTATCGTATACTTCTTCACGCTGCCAAGCCTCTACCTGCTTATGCTATACTCGCTAACACACGGGCTCTCGAGACTCCTAGGCGGTAGGGAGAGACTCTTCATCCGCCTATAATATTCTTGGGGGGCAGGTAAGTGGGAGTGTTCGATATTATAATTGGATTAATATCTATAATATCATTTATATTAATATTAAGAAATACTGGGTACAGGAGTGTGCGGAACACCATAGCACAGCACAGACCGAAACATGCCGGGGACGGCAAAATAATAGTAGACGGCAAAATCCTAACCCCAGTAATATACACCGGCCCCCCAATACCAAGGGAGAGGCTCGACGAGGGCCTACCATACCGTCTAGCCGCAATAATCAGGCAGGCAAGGGTCAACGCGACAATAGCGACAACAATGATGAGAATCAACAAAGACGCCGCCCTCTCCAGGCTCGAACGAGACATTGAAAGGGCGAGAATGGCGTACGAGGCAACACGGCACGTGAAATACTCCGAGAAACTCTCAGTGCTCGAAAAACTATACCGGGATATCGCTAGGAGCACTGCACCGTACGCCGGCTCGCTCACACTAATAGTCTGGCTCGGCGAGAGCGAGCCCGAGTCGAGAGCAGAAGCAGTAAGATCACTCTTCGAGGCGGAAATGGGGGTTAAACTCTCAAAATTCAACGGTAGCCTCAGCGAGGCCCTAGCCACCACGAGAGACCTCATGGACAATAACGGGATAGCGGTCCTCCCCTGGGATCCAGTACGCGGAGAACCAATAATACTTGGAGTACACCCCGACTATGGAATACTATATGCGCTCTCATGGCCCAGAGACTTCCAGACCCACATAGGGATTATAGGGCCCACAGGCAGGGGGAAGACCGTTCTCATGGCCCTAGTCGCATTCCAGCTCAACACTAAGAATCCCGGAGGGACAAGCATAGTCATCCTCGACCCAAAAGGAGACCTAGAACGTCTAGTCGAGAAGTCCGGAATAGAAATACAAGAACTAGAAGAGGAATCCTACAGCCTCCCATGCTACCAGCCGGGAGCATACAAGCCAGCCGGCAGGGGAAAGGAGAAGCATGAGAACGCTAAAAGGCTCCTCGCAGCACTCTTAGACTCGGCGGAACAGGACGCATGCACCATCCCAGTGGTAGTCTTCGTGGACGAGGCGTGGAGGTTTCTAGGAGAGCTTGAAAACTACATGGAGTCCAGCATAAGGGAGGGGAGAAGCAGGGGCCTCTACATTATTTACGCGACGCAGACACCAAGAGACATTCCCAGAAACATTCTAGACAATACCGGGGTACAGATAATATTTGGGGGATACACGAGGAGCTACACCGAGGACTCGCAAATCCTCGGCCTTAAAACGGAGGACCTACTCTACCTCCCCGTCGGAACGGCGATAGTGAAAAAGAAAGGCGAGCCGCCGTTCAAGGTGAGAGTGTTCAACTACGAGGAATACGTTAAAAAACCAGCCTCACGCTCTAGACTTGAGAGGAGTAGAAGAGGGGTAACCGATGGGTAAAAGACTCAGACAGCAGAGAGCAGGCAGAGGCACGTCCGTCTACAGGAGCCCTAAGCATATACATCCCGGACCCGCCAAGTACCCGCCACTCTCCGAAGAGACACTCAGAGGGAAGATAGTAGAGCTGCTACACGACCCTGGAAGATACGTTCCCCTCGCAAGGATAGTCATGGAGAACGGCAAGGAGTTCCTCACACCAGCCGCCGAGGGCAGCTATGTAGGTCAGATAGTAATGATAGGCCCAGAGGCTAAACCGGAGCCCGGCAACATTCTCCCAATAGGGAGAGTCCCCGAGGGAACCACAGTCTTCAACATAGAACTAAGACCCGGAGACGGAGGCAAACTGGCCAGGCAGGCAGGTAGCTACGCGCTAGTAGTAGGCAGGGGAGGAGGCAAGACCAGGATAAGGCTCCCCAGCGGCAAGGAGAAAGACGTCCCCGACACTGCACGGGTAACAATAGGCGTACCCGCCGGGGCCGGGAGAACGGAGAAACCGCTAATGAGAGCAGGCAACGCATACTACAAGTGGAAGGTTAAAGCCAGGAAATGGCCTCGCGTCCGTGGCGTCGCCATGAACGTTGTGAACCACCCGTTCGGAGGCGGCAGCCACCAGAGGAGGAGCCACCCCTCGACCGTGGCACGGGAGACGCCGCCCGGAAGAAAGGTCGGCCATATCGCTGCGAGAAGGACCGGGCGGAGGAAGAGGTAGTATTTTACTACTACCACCAAACAGTTTTTATAATAATCCGAGAGCAGACTCTAAACCGCACAGGATCCTTGAAACAACAGTCCACGCCTTAACGGGGAGGCCCCTATAGAGGCTCACCCTCTCATCCTCCCCGGCCAGCCTGAATATGTGAGACGGGAAATCCCCCCGAGGGAAGGCCCCAATAATAATCCACACTCCCCTACTCCCGAGAACCCTATCGACAAGCGATTCTAGACCAATACTTCGCCCCCTCTCCCACAATAGTATCCTGGGGCTATCACCTATCAAACGGTCAAGCCTAACATTAAGCTCGTAGATAAGCGGGTCTCCCCCGGGCGGAACCCTGCCCTCCCGTAGAAGCTGGCTCATTAGCCCTCTAAACCTCTCATAACTCTTAGGAATCCTAGTATCGCCCCGCACACGGAAAACCCTGCCCTCCACGGTGTGGAAATACACGTCGACAAGACCCTTCCTGACCAGGGGAGAGTCCATAGCGTTGAGTAGTGAGACGTGAAGTATGTCCGGCCTCCCCCTCCTCCACTTCCCAGGGAGACGCCTCATAGCCCTATAGTGAAGGCTCTTATCGAGCAGCATATGACCAGGCGGTACACCGTAACGGGCCGAGCTCCTCTTCACGTCCAGCTCGTCCCACAGCTCCTTGGGCACGAGCTCGAGAGCGGCCTCGACAAGGATTAGTCTTGCCAGCGGGCCGGGTCCTCCCCCCTCCAAAGCTCGCGCCTCCAAGCCTCTAACGGCTCGACGGGCTCGCCCATATACTCGGCGCCCGTGAGAACCTTGACAGTAGGGGCTTCACCTGCAAGGGACGCCAGGTATTTTCTATAATCCTTATCCCTGACCAGATGGTGGTCCACAATTATAACTTCGGGTTTCAATATCTTAGCGAGCTCCTCCATACCTTTAAGGCCGGCTTCAACATGGCTCCTAGGAACCTTGAACCCGGCAAAATATGTTGGGGGTCCGTCCACGATGGCAAGCATAGGCCTTCCCAGGCTCGACCAGGACCTGAGTGTTTCGAGCGCGTCAGGGTCCGCCGGCCCCTGAACATCGCTAGTATAGATGAGCGATTCTCCCCCGCACTCCAAGCGGACCATGACGACGCGGCCAACCTTGGTTCCCGGATACCCATGCCATACCGGGGGTGAGAATGCTAGTTTAAGGCCGCCCGGGAACCGGTACTCGTTCCCGTCGGCGATTAATACTTCTCTGGCAGCCTCTTCCACTCCCAGCTTCTTCAGCCAGACATAGCTTCTTATGGCCTGGCTACGGTTAATGTTGTGCTTAGGATCTTTTACGATGAGGATCTTCCCCTTATAGAGTTCCGGCTCGTCCCTTACATAGTGGTCGTAATGGTAGTGCGTAACTATTATAATGTCGGACTCGCGTATCGCGCTTCTAACCCTGTCCATAGATTCTTCCAGGCGTCTTAGCTCCGACTCGTGAGGTGGCAGGCCGTATCTTCTCGGCGCGATACTGACGCCTAGGTCTATGCCTATAGTGTACCCGCACGCCTCAACAAGAACCGCCAGGCTTCTGACCCCTCTACTGTCAGCGGCTAGCACGCGAGCCCTCGTCAGGTACCACCTCTACTTTAGCCTTCCTAGCGGCAAGCATTATATCGTCAACAGTCGGCCTGAGCCAGGAGTACTCCTCGAGCAGGCTCGACAATCTGGCCCTCCTAACCCTAGCCCTCTGCATCTCGTAGAAGAGCCTGTTAACCCTGTCAGCCCTGGCCATATAGTCTATAACAGCCCTCTCCAGGTCACCATCATAGTCGAGCCTAGCCTTCAGAAGGATACCAGCAATCCTGTTAAGCCGGGAGGGGACGCCAATAGTTGAACCCCTAAGCGTTATCCTCCTGGGCTCACCCCACGGGACAGCAGAGTCTAGAACCCTGCTAAGACCGGGACGCGGGATCTTATCAACTATACCGCCAATAAGGAATGCCTGAGCCGAGAGTATATCCTCACGGGACAGCTCCTCCTCGGCGTCAGGCCTAAGTATGACGACCCTGTCCGCCTTCAACCCCCAGAGCGCCTCTCCGGGCCCCGACTCGCTAACAATCATTTTGTGGTTGCCCGCTAGAGGATAGAGCCACTCCTCGACGCCCCTGGGTGCGCTGGTCAGCAGGACGTTTCTATCCCAAAGATACCGTCTAGCCTCCGCCAACACCAGGGCTAGCTGGACGCGGAGGCTGGAAAGCTCGTCCTCCGAGTGCTTGCTCATTAACGAGAGATCAATATCGAGTATTGGGAACCTGTATTTCTCAACAGCCTCCTCGAGCACATACCATTCGAGGACGGGGTTTCCAGGCCCATCCCTTGAAACAGCATACTCCGCGGTCAGCCCTCCCCGTGAAGCCACAAGGCTATACTCCCCGCACGAGTGTACGGGCCTCCCCCAGTAGCTCCTCTGCCACACGCTATACTCGCGCACAAGCATTTCAACGGCGACATACTGGAACCCGTAGCTCTCAAGCTTTCTAGGCTCGAATGGAAACCTAACCCCCAGCCTACACGCGTTCCTAGCCGAGAGGAGGCCCATGAGACTCTCAGCAACAGGCCTCCTAGAACCTATACATGCCCCGGGGACAGGGGTGCAGGAACGGCTGGGAGCGCCTACTATACCGCATCACCCCGTCCCGAAGAAGTCCTCTAACGTCACACGTCTCCCCCTCCTGGCGTTCTTTTTCTCCACGAACCATGGGGTCCCCTTAAGCGTGCCCCAGGAGAGGCGTATAATTGGCGGTGGAGGGCTGCCACCGGCCAAGACCCTCTCAAGCCAGGCAACGGTTCTCGGATCGCTCGGATACCCGCTCCCCTCAACACCGTAAATTTTAGAGAGAACCCTTATGCGGGAGTCTCTGACGTGTTTGGCAATAATACTTGCAGCAGAAACTTCAGGATAGTTCTTGTCAGCCTTCTCCTCAATAATTAGCGGGCCCAGGTAGCCCGCCTTTCTCAGCTCCAACCTCAAACTCGTAGGATCCCCGAACTTGTCAATAACGACCCGTCTAACATTTTTGATCCCCACACGGCTTGATACAATATTGAAGCCCCTAACTATCGCCTTCGCAGTCAAAAGGTTAAGATTCTCCCTGTCAATATCTTGCGGGGCTACAGGAACAACAGCGAACACGAGAGTACGCGACAGCTCCCTGTAGAGGCTCCTTCTCTTCTCTGCCGTGAGCTCTTTACTATCGCGAACCCCCATATCGCGGAGCGTATTGTAGATACTCTCCGGTACGGCGGCTACAGCAACAATCATCTCCCCTACTAAACTACCCCTTCCAGCCTCGTCGGCACCCACATAGTATCTCTCGCCCACAGGACCCGCCCCGAGCCCAGCTATGCTACCACTAAATACTCTATTATTGGGCTTAACAGTAATAATAGCAGGGCCGGGTGGGGAGGCCTTCCGGCTCGAACATGCCGGTGTGTAGTTATGTCTGAGAGGCCCAAGCCTAATACGAAGCTCGGGGAGGAGGTTTACCGTTATATCGCTAATTTTGAAAAGTATGATTATTTAGATTTAGAAAATATTATAACAAATATATTATTAAATAACTTTAAAAAAATAAAAATAAAGAATTATAATAATACTATAAGGGGGATAAACGAAGCCTGCAAAATAGCCGGATTCCTGGGAACAGTCTGCACGTTATGCAAGCTCATAAACACTGCAATCACACTAGTAAAACCGGAGACCATTGTCGACAGGGCACCAATACTCGTAAAGAGGGCCGGCCTCCTAGAAGCAATGAGGCAGAGGAACATCCAGCAGTCAATAACAGTACTGGCAGACGAGCTAGTCCAGGGGAGCACTGTCTACGCGCTATCATACTCTAACGCGATCGTCTCACTCCTAAGCGGCGTACAGTTCAAGGCCGACACGGTTATTCTCAGGAGGAAAGAGCCGTTCCGCTCGGGAATACTCCTAGGGGAGAAGCTGAGGAAGAGGAAGTTGAACGTGCAAGTCCTCCCAGACGAGCAATTAGGATATATTACTACGATCGCAAGCGTAGCGGTAGGAGTCCTTATTGGGACTACCAGCGACGGCCAGCTTATAGTTGATGCAGGGTCATTGCCTGCTATACGCATGCTTGAAGGGCAGGGGAAGAAAACATTCCTGCTTGCACACTCGTTCACACTCTGCCCCCATAATGTTGAGGAGAGTCTTATCCCCCGAGTCACATTCAAGAGCTCGCAGAGCGGTGGCAGGGTTAGGGCTAGAAGCATAGATATTATAGACCCCGACGATGTGAGCGTATACCTTGCATCGGAAAACAGGATCGTTAAAGCGTCGAGAGAATACATCGTGTCCCGCCATAAGAGTCTGGGAGACACGTTTAAGGAGGTGCTCAACGCACTCATAACATAATGGAGGGCAGTACAGGATCGGGGTGACCATAGTATTGGGCAGGCTTTTCGGGACAGACGGTGTTAGGGGGGTCATAGGCGAGAAGCTTACCCCGGAGCTGGCGCTTAGGCTTGGCAGGGCTATAGGAGCATACTTCGGGAAGGGGTCCAGGATCCTTATCGGGAGGGATATACGTGCGGGGGGCGAAATGATCAAGGACGCCGTAGTGTCCGGGCTACTAGCTGAGGGAGTCAAGGTTTATGATGCAGGCTTCATCCCCACCCCGGGACTGCAATATAACGTTAAGATCGGCCCATACGACGGCGGGGTGATGATAACTGCAAGCCACAACCCTCCCCAGTACAACGGTATCAAGGTCATAGCGGGCGACGGCATAGAGGTGCCCCACGAAGAGGAGGAAACAATAGAGGAATACTACTTTAAAGGGACAGCTTCCAGGCTCCCATGGAGATCCTACGTCCACGACCTGGAAATAGCGAGCCAGGCAGTAGAGACCTATGTCGACGCAGTCGTAAGCCAGGTCGACGCGGAACTTATAGCCAAGAGGCAGTTCAAAGTAGTCCTAGACTGTGCTAACAGTGTGGGGAGCATCGCCACCCCACTAGTGCTATCCAGGCTCGGAGTAAGATATGTGAGCCTCAACTGCAACCTAGACCCTCTCTTCCCGGGAAGAGAGCCGGAGCCGACCCCGGAAACCCTCGCCCCCGCCATAAGCCTGCTACGAGAGTTAGGCGCGGACCTAATAGTAGGCCATGACGGCGACGCTGACAGGGCAATAGTCGGAGACGATAAGGGGAGAATCCTATGGGGCGACAGGGACGGCACCCTCCTCGCGGCGTTCGTTGGCGAAACCAGGAAGGACCTCCCCAGGAGGGTTTACACGGGAGTCTCGAGCAGCATTATAGTCGAGGAGTACCTTAGGCCCCGCGGGATCGACGTTGTATGGACGCCTGTTGGTAGCGTGACAATATCGCGCATGATACTGCGAGACGGAGGAGCCATAGCAGGGTTCGAGGAGAACGGTGGGTACATGCATGTGCCACACCAGATCGTCCGTGACGGGGCAATGAAAACCGCGCTCCTCCTACACATGCTAGCATATACGGGCAAGAGCATGAGCGAGCTAGTCGACACCCTACCAACATATTACACGCTGAAAAAGAAGATACCGGCCACAAAAGCTGAAGCCGCGTGCGCTGTAGAGCTCGTAGAGAAAATATTCTCGAACGAGAGGCTAGTAACAATAGACGGTGTCAAAGTTATAGGGTCCGACTACTGGATACTCGTAAGACCCAGCGGGACAGAGCCGGTGCTAAGGATAATGGCCGAGGCCAAATCGAGGGAGAAGCTAGAGAGGATAGTCAGGACTGTCGAGGACGAGATAAGGAAGAGATGCCTGGGGAGGTGAGCGAGACCAGTTGAAATACTATTTCATGGATATACTCGCGTGCCCGGTATGTAAGGCCCACGGGAAAGACCTCCTACTGTACCCTATCGAGACTAGGGAGGAAGATATAGACGTTGATATTGAGTCTGTCAGGTGCAAGTCTTACTGTTCGTATCTTGGTAGAGAAGCCTCGCAAGTAGGAATAGAAACATGTAGAAAATGCTCTAAAATAAGAATAGTGACCGGTATTATAATATGCTTGAAATGTGGGAGATGGTACCCAATAATAGACGAGATACCGGTAATGCTAGACGACAAGTTCAGGGACGACAAACTCTACGCCGGATTCCTCAGGAAGTACTGGGACAGGATACCGTCAAGCATAAAAGAGAAGATGAGGAACCCGAACCCTCAAACCCTTCTCGAGAGAACACCCGGGGAAGAGTAGATAATAGGCGGGTAACACCACGCCTAGCATGTTTCCTCCACGCACAGCAATAATACACTCCTACCGGGGGTGTGTTTTGAGCGTTAAAGAGAACTATGCAACGCCAGAGGAGGTGCTCATATGGGTAAGGAAAAGGGTTAAAGAGCTAGAGGAGGAGCTGAGAATCCTCAAAACAATCCTAGCCCAGTACGAGGCGGGGGTTGGAAGCCCTATCGTTAATCCTGCTGAGAAGGCGGAAGAATATAAGATAGGGAAAAGACTTGTCGCCAAAATATATATTGGGGATAATTATGTTAGGATGACCCCCCTGTTCGATATCAGCCTTCCATCCGACGTTGAAGAGTATCTTAAGACCTTCGTGGACGAGCTCACCTCGAGGCAGGCCAAGAGCGGGGCCGAGGAAAGGGCAACTCTTAAACTCGTGAACGGCCCCGACGGGACGCTAAGAGAGATCCGCATAGAGAATCTCAACACCACACTAGAAAAGCTAAAGGCCAAGGCGACACTCAAATACGCGGCGGAGCTCCTCTACAGGCTCTACAAGTCTGGAGGGAAAGGAGAGGAGGACGACATCTAGAAGTGCTCGATACTGGATCCTCGAGGCTCGGAAACCAGGGTTACACGTCACCCCCTCACCCCTCCCCCATAGACTGGGGTGAGGGTCTGACTTGCCGGGTCACCTCATAGCCTCTGAGTGAGTATTATTACCCTTCAAGGAAAAATATGGTATATGGACAAACGCTCGGCAGGACACCTTCTAGACCCCCTAAATCCTCGGGGTTAACACTAGTAGTAGCTTGGGGGTGCATGCTAAGGTGCAGGGCTCCTCAGAGAATAGTAGAAGTAGCGATCTACCATTCATCGAGGTCGCTAGGACATTCTCGATCATGGAGAGGATAACTAGCAGGACACAGCTAACCCTCGCACTCGTCAAACTGGTGAAGAAAACGCCTCCCCAAGTAATAGATAAGCTCGTCTACCTTATACAGGGGAAGCTCGGCCCCGAATGGAAAGACATACCGGAGCTCGGAGTAGGGGAGAAACTACTGATAAAGGCTATCGCCCTCGCCTATAAAGTGCCGGAGGAGAGAGTAGTCAAAACCTACCAGTCTATCGGAGATCTAGGGACGGTCGCGGAGCGCTTCTCAGAGGAGTACAAGTCTAAGAGGCGTGGCCGTGGAGTCGGGCTCCTAGCGTTCATGGAGGAGGAAGTGGAACCCCTCACGCTCTCCAGGGTATACAACACGCTCCTAAGAGTGGCATACGCTCAGGGCGAGAATAGTAGGGACCTGAAACTCCGCCTCCTCGCAGGCCTCCTCTCGGACGCTGAACCCCTAGAGGCCAAGTACATTGTGCGTTTCGTCGAGGGACGTCTAAGAGTAGGCATCGGGGACGCTACAGTAATGGACGCTCTAGCCGCTGCGTACGGCGGCGGCCCCCACGCTAGAGAGATAATTGAGAGGGCCTACAATCTACGTGCGGACCTGGGATATATAGCTAGGCTCCTCGTAGAGAAGGGGATCGACGCCCTCAAAAATATTCATCCTCAGGTCGGAGTCCCCATAAGGCCGATGCTAGCGGAGAGGGGACGCGACCCGGCGGAGATACTGAGAAAGGTGGGGGGCAAGGCGCTGGTAGAATACAAGTATGACGGTGAGCGCGGCCAAATACATAAGGACGGTGACAAGGTATGGATATTCTCCAGGAGGCTGGAGAACATAACCAGAATGTATCCTGATGTTGTGGAAATGGTGCGGAACCATGTTAAAGCCGAGAAGGCGATAATTGAGGGAGAGATAGTCGCGATCAACCCGGACACGATGGAGCTCTTACCCTTCCAGCTCCTAATGCAGAGGAAGAGGAAACACGATATCCACAAGGTCATGAAAGAAGTGCCAGTAGCAGTATTCCTATTCGATAACATGATGAGAGGCGACGAAGACCTTACCAGCAAGCCCCTCCCGGCTAGGAGGAGGAGCCTCGAGGAGATAATAGAGAAGACAGACGTCTTCACACTGGCCAGAGGGATCTACACTGACAACCCGGAAGAGCTCTGGAACTTCTTCCTCCAGGCTATCGAGGAGGGAGCCGAAGGCGTAATGGTCAAGGCTATCCATGAGGGGAGCATTTACAGGGCCGGCATAAGAGGCTGGCTATGGGTGAAGCTGAAGAAGGACTACAAGAGCGAGATGGTAGACACGGTAGACCTCGTGGTTGTAGGCGCCTTCTACGGCAAGGGGAAGAGGGGAGGAAAGCTAAGTAGCCTGTTAATGGCGGCATACAGCCCCTCAACGGACACGTTCAGGACCGTATGTAAAGTGGCGACAGGCTTCACCGACGAAGAGCTGGAGAGGATGCAGGACATGCTGAAACCCCACATAATACCGCATAAGCACCCAAGGGTGGACTCTAAAATAACGCCGGACGTCTGGATAGAGCCGAAATTTGTAGCCGAAATACTAGGGGCAGAGCTAACACTGAGCCCGATGCATACATGCTGCATGAACAGGGTCAGGCAGGGCGTGGGGATATCGATAAGATTCCCAAGATTCATACGTTGGAGGCCGGACAAGGCGCCCGAAGATGCTACGACAGAGGATGAGCTCTACGAGATGTACACCAGGCAGCTGAGGAGAGTTGAGGAGGAAGCCTAATAGGAGGAATAGGTACTATAGAGATCTTGTAAGGCAGAGAATACTCTACCTCTACAGTCTAGCCGTAGATGCTGCCCGCCGCGGGGACTGGAGCTACGCTTCGATGCTCGGCAAGCACATATTGGAACTGTCAATGCACACCGGCGTGCGGCCGCCGAGAAGGGTTAAGAGGGGCCTATGTAGGAATTGCGGTATTCCATTAATACCGGGCGTGACAGCGACTGTACGGTTGAACAGCCAGGGAGGGCTAGCATATAGAACGGTTAAGTGTTTAGCTTGCGGCTGGATTCATAGGATACCTTACAGGAGGAGTAGGAGTGTTGCCAGGGGAGGACGCGAGAAGGGCCAGGATGGCCCATCACTCGAGCCCGGACGTGATAATAGGGAAGAAGGGGGTAACGGAGGAGATTCTCCGAGAAATAGATCTAAGATTGAAAAAGAAGAAAATAGTAAAAGTAAAGATGCTGAAAACGGCAATAGAAGCCATGGGAGGGGCAGACAGGAGAATACTGGCAAGAGAAATAGCCAAAGCCCTAAACGCTAAACTTGTAGGGGTTAGAGGGAGAACATTCGTACTCTACCGGGAAAAGGATTAGAGTTTAAAATCCTATAAGAGCAGACACACTCTAGGAGGGTTAGAGGCATGGTTAACGCGCTGGAAGTACCCGCGGACAAGCTGATAAAGGCAGTAGCAGAAAAGCTGAAGAAAGAGTACGGCGACACTGTGAAGCCCCCGGCCTGGGCGTTCTACGCTAAAACGGGAGTCCATAAGGAGAAGCCGCCCGAGGATCCCGACTGGTGGTATGTAAGGGCCGCATCAATCCTAAGGAAACTATACAAGTCTGGAGAGCCGATAGGCATAGAATCGTTCCGCACAATCTATGGGGGAAGGCAGAACAGGGGTAGCGCCCCAGAGCATTTCAGGAAGGGTAGTGGCAGCGTCGCCAGGAAAATACTCCAACAATTAGAAAAGGCCGGTCTCGTGGTAAAGGTTCCGAGGAAGGGGAGAACCCTCACGGCCGCCGGGAGGAGTCTTCTAGATAAGACTGCTAAGGAGGTTTTCCAGGAGACCGTGAAGGAGGTTCCATCGCTTAAACGCTACGAGTAAAAGCCTTGAGGCTCGCCGCTTGCCGGCGGCACGTGGGGCTCGAACTATTTTAACAAAACATATTATTATTTGACTGTATTATGTTCGTGTGAAGCGTGATTCAAAGCAATTGTAGGCGGTTATAAGTTCGATACAACACATATCTAACTGGCGGCGGTAGGGAGCAACTACACGAATCTGAACAATGCGGGGTGGAAGGTATTGTCGTATGATGATGAGCTGGAAGAAATCAGGAGGAGGAAGCTTCTAGAACTGAGAAAGCAGATGGAAGAGGAAGAGAAGAGAAAGCAGATGGAGGCAGAGCTAGAAGCCAAACGGCAAGCCCTGCTAAGAGGCATACTAACACTGAAAGCAAGGGAGAGGCTCTCCAACCTTAAACTTGTAAAACCGGAGCTCGCAAGAGCGGCCGAGGACCTAATAATACAGCTCGTACAGGCTGGAAGGCTCCCGACACCCGTCGATGACGACCAGGTTAAAGCTATATTGCTGGAGCTGGACAGGAGAACAAGGCGTGACTTCCAGATAAAGTTTAAGAGAAAGTAGATAGGGCATGGCTAGGTGCCGGGGTGCGGTGAATGGCTAGGAACAAGCCTCTAGCGAGGAAGCTCAGGCTGGCGAAGGCGCTCAAATCGAACAGCCCTGTCCCGGCCTGGGTCATATTGAAGACGAACAGGCGTGTAACGGTTAACGCTCACAGGAGGCACTGGAGGATTAGCAAGCTGAAAAAGTGATAGTCTAACCTTTAAGGGTGGAATGCTATGGCGGATGAGAAGAGCAGGCTGGTCAAAGGCTTCGTATACGTTGTCCCCCTCTCAAGGGTATACTGGGGTAGGAGGACTAACAGGGCTGATAGGGCTGTAAAGCTCCTGAAAAGGTTCGTGGCGAGGCATGTTAAGGCTGATAGGATAGTCGTCTACAATGAGGTTAACAATTACATATGGTCGAAGGGGAGAGAGAAGCCCCCGAGAAGGGTTAAGATCCTAGTGCTCGTATACGAGGTCGAAGAAGAAGAGGAAGAGGAAAAGAAGAAGATAACAGTCGCTAAAGTCAAGCTCGCACCAAAAGAGCTGAAACCAGGCCCCTTCCAGCCCGCAACCGCTGCTAAGTAGGCTGAGAATACCTGCCACGCGCAGGATACTACAGGCGCTCGAGGCAGGCGCACAGCCAGGCTTGGCGGCGAAGGGCTATCCGCACGTTCGAACCCTACATATAGCGTGGAGTAACACCAGACATGCTAGTATGGAGGTGTAGTGGTTGGCTAAATTCGAGGTTGCAATACTAAATCTCATGGGGAACTCTAACATTGGAGTCTATATTCACGCTACTGACAGGTTTGTAATAGTACCCGAAGATATTGATAGTGAGGCCGAAACGGTAGTAGCCGAAGTGTTGAAGGTTGACATTGTGAAAACGCTCGTGGGAGGTAGCAGGCTTATAGGAGTCCTCCTCGCGGGTAACAGTAAGGGGGTCCTCGTAGGATCGACTGCAAGGGAGGAGGAAATCAAACGGCTGAGAGACGCGCTAGACGTTCCCGTGGAGGTTCTACCCTCGAAGAATAACGCGGTAGGCAACCTTATAGCTGCAAACGATAAGGCCGCCCTTGTCTATCCCGGCTTGGAGAGGGAATCTGTACAGTTGATCCGAGACGTCCTCGACGTTGAAGTGGAAGAGAGGGCCATAGCGGGAGTAGGCACTGTTGGCAGCGTTATTGTCGTTACGAACCGTGGAGGCCTGGTCCATCCCGACGCTACCGAAGAGGAGGTAGAATTCTTATCCGAGTTTTTCGGCGTCCCGTTCATGACGGGAACGGTTAATTTCGGCGTCTCATTCGTTAGAACAGGCCTGGTGGCCAACAGTAACGGGGCCCTAGTAGGCGGTGAGACGAGGGGTCCCGAGCTGGCCAGGATACAGATGGCGCTTGGAGGAGGTGAGGAGAATGAGCAGTGAGGTTAAAGTGTTCAGGGTCAGCGGCAGGATGATGCTCTCCCACGATAGATTCCCGGAGTGGAGGAAGTTCTCCATACTGGTGAGGGCGCTCAAGCCCGAGCACGCTATAGAGAAGGTCTATAGCGATCTCGGTAGCAGGCACAAGCTGAAAAGGTATCATATAAAAATAGAGAAGATAGAGGTCGTACCCTTAGAGGAGATAGACGACATAAACATCCTCAGGCTATCACAACTAGAGAAATGGGTGAAAGCGTAATGAGCAAGCAGGCACAACCCGCTATAGACCCGAACGCTCTAATGGCGCAAGTGGAGCTCCTAAGGCAGAGGCTGGCACAGCTGGAGGCCGCTATAGCGGAGCTGGAAAGGGCAAGGCTAAACACTGCGAGGGCGAGAGAGACTATAAAGGCATCATCGGAGAACGACGTTCTGCTAGCACCGACAGATCCGGATTATAATGCGATCATAAAGGTTAGGGTTGAGGAGAAGGATAAGAGTATTATACGTCTAGGGGAGAACATTTACGTCAAACTACCAAGCGAGCAGGCGATACAGATACTTGAAGACAGGGAGAGGATACTGTCTAAGAGGATAGGGGAGCTCAAGGCTGAGCATGCAGAAACAGTCCGGGCCTTGGAAGCGGCAGAGAGCCTCCTACAGCAGGCGGCACTTGCCGCGCAGGCGGCTGTAATGGCCGGCCAGAAGGGCGAGAAGAAATAGTTTTCCTCTCCCAGCATTAGATAGAGTACAAGTATTTTATATTATTTTCTTCATATTTGTTCTAGTAGTTAAACTGTAAATGGGAGGAGCGGGCGTGACCGGGAATGTTCGACAAGCTCAAAAAAGCATTCTCGAAGACAGCAGAAAGCCTTAAGACGCGTGTAGCAGAGAGGATCGCTTATAGGGAGATAAAAGAGTCGGACCTTCAGGACACCCTAGACGAGCTCTTGATGGAGTTAATAGAGGCCGATGTAGCGTTTGATGTTGCAGAAGAGATAGTTGAGCATGTTAAGAGGTCGCTTGTTGGCAGAAAAATACGGAGAGGGGACGATATCGAGCGTATAGTTAGGGAGGCCCTCAGGAGCAAGCTCCTAGAGATCCTAAGCGTCGACTCCTTCGATATCGTAGAAGAGGCAAAGAACCGCCGGTCAGGAGAACCACCGCTCGTCGTCGTCTTCCTAGGCGTTAACGGTGTAGGCAAAACAACTACTATCGCTAAAATAGCGTATAAGATGAAGAAAGCCGGTGTCACTCCAGTCCTAGCGGCGGCAGACACTTTCCGTGCCGGCGCGCAGGAGCAGCTCGAAGAGCATGCGAGGAGGATAGGGGTGCCAATAGTTAAGGGCCGCTATGGTTCCGACCCTGCGAGTGTGGCGCATGACGCGATAAGCTACGCGTCGAGTAGGGGGTTCAAAGCGGTCCTAGTTGACACTGCAGGGAGGATGCATGTCGATTATGATCTTATGGGCGAGCTGAGGAAGATCGTCAGGGTCACGAAGCCGGACTATAAGATTCTCGTCGTGGACTCTCTAACCGGGAACGATGCCGTGGAGCAGGCCAGGCTTTTCAACGATAATGTTGGTGTCGACGGTGTAGTACTAACTAAGACGGATGCCGATACTAAGGGCGGCACGGCTATAAGCGTGACTTACGCTATAAGGAAGCCCATATTATATATTGGTGTAGGCCAGGAATACGACGATATCGAGAAGTTTAACCCGGAAAAATATGTTAACATGATCCTTAACTTCTAGCAATAGCATACAGTATTTCTCTCTTCGTCAGTAGGCCCTGCAGCACGCCGTTCTCGTCGACAACCGGTAGGGAGCCTATTTCCTCTCTGACCATGAGTCCGGCTGCCTCCGCCGCGTCAACGTTATCTGTAGTGGTTATCGGGTCCGGGGTCATAATGTCGGAGGCTACGGGCACTAGATAGTAACGTGCGGGCACTATCTTCTCGCTGTAGAGGTGTGTTATTTTCCTCTTAACATACCTGTCCTTTCCCCTGCTAACCCTCTGCTCTAACGGTATGGAGGCGAAGGCTAGATCCCTCTTGGTTATAATGCCTATCGGTTTTTCGTCCTCGTCTATAACGACAACCTTGCCGGAGGGGTCCATCTCTATTATCCTAGCAACATAATATATGCTGTGTCCCGGCTCGACCTTAGCATAGGCTGGCCTCATCAGGTCTCTAACCAGGTATTTACCGTCGAACCTCTCGGCGAACGCTCTTGCAAGGTCCGTCCTCGTGATTATCCCGGTTAGCCTCCCCTCGCTGTCCACTACCGGGAGGCCACCTATATTATACTTCAACATTATCTGGGCCGCCGTCTTTATACTCTTAGTAGGCTCTATAGTTATAGGGTTCCTGCTCATAACCTCTTCGACCAGGATCTTGTTAATCGGCCTGTTATAGTGGGTGCCCAGTACCGCATTGTAAAGGTCTGTTATTGTCAGGACGCCTATAGGTTTCTCCTCATCGTTAACTACGATGAGCCTGCTAACCCTTTTCTTTAGCATGAGATTTCTAGCGTGAGCCAGGTTGTCCACAGGCCTGACAACATATACTGTGGGCCTCGCGTAGCTTGAAACCCTGGGGGGCACACTTGAACACCTCAAACATGAGCATATAGTGGAGGGGGAGCGCGGGGAAAACAGGAGGGCTAAGCCTTCTCGGGTCCTCGCATGGCGATAGCGTTGAGCACGTCCCTCTCAGTTATTATTCCTATGAGCGAGTCGTTCTCGTCTGTGACGAGCAGGAAGCTGACGCCCTGCTCGGCCATGTGCTGGGCGGCCTCTCCGACATCGGCGTCGTCCCTGATGGTGTAGAATTCTGCTGTCATCAGCTCGTAGACGGGGGTTGAGAGGGGCTCCTCTATATTCGTAGTCTTCAGATCCTTGAAGGCCTCATGGCTTCCGAAGAACCTGACAATATCCTTGGCAGAGATAATGCCTTTAACAGTATCTCCCGCCTCCGATACCACGGGGAGCCTGCGGAAGCCTTCCCTGACCATTATCCTTGCAGCCTCAACTATGGGAGCCTCAATGTTAACAGTAACCACGTTGCGCGTGGCGATATCGCCGACCCTGACTCCTAGGAGGTCGCCGCTATACCTCTTCACTATGTCGTGCTCGGTTATGACACCGTAAATCGTGCCGTCCTCCCATACCACCGGGACGATGCCGACTCCCGTTTCGAACATCATATGTATTACGCTGTCAAGGTTGTCAGTAATGCTAGCATATACGGGGGTTGGATTAGCGATACTCATAATACTCTCGTCTCTTAGCGCCTTATAGATATTCTTCTTATGCCTGTTAACAACAATATTATAGTACTCGCCGCCCCCAAGATAGTTCACCATGTCGAGCGCCGTCACAATCCCGGCAAGCCTCCCATCCCCGGCATTAGCTATGGGGAGCCCTCTAACGTTATGTTTGGCTGCAACCTCCAGCGCCTCTAGAATGTTAGCACTGGTCGCCACTGTTATAGCCGGATGGCTCGCGACGCTCTTAACCTCGCCCTCACGCAGCCTAAGCCACTGGGTCCAGTTAGGCGTGCCATCAGCACGGATATACCGTATACCCTCCGGGCGCGGCCTCACAACGGCAAACCTGGGCACACGCCTAGACAGCCTGACCTGGCTCGTCTTCCTCACAGGAGGCCTCCTCTGCCCTCCACCTCTCTTCGACACCATCTCTCAATCACCCCCTGTTTATACGCGTTAGAGAGCTAATCGCACGATATCCTCCCTGTCAAGGATACCGATAAGCCTGCGAGACCCGGGAGAGTCCACAACAGGTATCCTACCATAACCCTTAGAGACCATTAGCTCCGCTGGCTTATCAACATTATCGTCGGGAACGGCAAATTCGACGCTAGGATTCATAACCTCGCGTATCTTAGGATCGCGTGAGATACCACTGCTAGACTCTAACCCCAGCCTAACACCGCGGCTCAACAGGTCGTACTGGGTTATTATTCCTACAAGCCTGCCCTTACCGTCGACAACAGGCAGTCCAGCGTATTTGAGCTCAACCATGCGATGCCATACCTTGCTAACACGCTCGTCAACACCAGCGGTAACAACATCACTACTCATAATGTCCCTGACGGGAATTCCACGCATGTACTCCTCATTCTCGTCGAGCATCCTCCTGATTACATGCTCAAGGCCGAGAACACCCCGGGGAACACTATTCTCACCAACGACAGGCGCATACCACTCGTCAGCTCCAAGCATAGCCCTTAGAGCCCTCTCCACAGTGTCATCGGGAGACAATACGGCCGGGGGCCTAGACATTATGTCTGAAGCTCTAGCCTCGCTTTTAGTGCTAGTAATTGTTAGGATATCGCCACGGGTTATTATTCCTACAAGCCTACCCTTACCGTCAACAACCAGGCTAATCCTCTCTTTAGATTTCCTCATTAATGTTCTAATACTCGTAGCAGGCTCGTCAAGGCCAACAATAAGCGGGTCGCGGTTCATGAGCGAGGAAACCTTAGAATCCAAGGTTATGGGGAAGGCTGATACCATTAATCTCACCGTTACAGTAGGGTTCATTATAATATTATAGGATCGACAGGCTATTTATTTGTGAGACAGGATGTTTTCCATTCACACCCTATATAGAAGAACCTTATTCTCTAACACGTCCATCACATAACCATACGCAGACGCCCCCTCCGAAAGAATCCTGCGTGCAACCATGAGCTTACGATGCTTCAAGCCGCAAGACAGTGTACGCTTATGCGAGCACGAGATCCTCTCAAAATTGTAACCCTCCAGGACGACGCGCGGAACTCCATGCGACATGAGAAGCATCGCTGCCCTGTCGCCATCAGTGTAGCCTCCCAGGCCGAGAACGTTCCACCAGCATACAGCCTGGCTGGTAGGCACTACTGGTATACTCATTGCACGCTTGAGCATTGAAACCCTAATGTAGTTGTCGCCATGGTAGTGGAGCAGATATGCCCCCAACGGTAGCCCGCTCGAGCAGGGCCGATATCTGGCCGGGTCGAAATCCCCGTCCCCCAGCAGGTATACTCTGGCCCGTATACCCCTAAAACGCCTGGGGGGAACAAGGTGTGCGGCAGAGTCGAGAACCACGATCAGATCGCACCTGCCCGGGAAGGCCGTGCTCCAGGGGTCGAAGAGGGGGCCTAGAACGCACGCGTTCTCAGAGGAGAGGAGATCCTCGCGGAGCACCCCTATACTCTCGCAGAACCGCTCCTCACTAACAGTTCTAGAAGCATACTGTGCAGCCTCGTACTCCCTAATACGCGGATGGCCCATAGCCTTCTCGGCCACCCGGAAATAAAGATTCCTAGCCTGTGAGAGGCGATCGCACATGTCCTCGAAGACACTGCAGTATTTCAGAAACGGTCTCAACAACCCTCCTATCACCACGGGAAGCCCTAATGGCACAGCCTGCAAGATACGCTTCAACGCTTGGAGATCTCCCCCACACTCCGGCGAGAACCCGTGTACAATATACTAGTAGCTCGACGAGGCAACCGTAAACCCTACTATATGCAGTAATAGTATGCAGGCCCGATAGTTGGGGTTTAAGGTTCGTGCATGTTAAAGGTTTGAAGTCTCCCGTGTCAGAATAGAGTTGCGGGGTGCACGAGTACCAGGAGCCCAGCCTGGGATCGGGGCAGGGGCAAGACCCGCAGTATTTTATCTTATTCTCCAGCTCGTGTTTCAGGCTCTTATAGAATAGCAGGGGATCATCGGGCGATAAGAGGAGCATACCATCTATTCTTCCAGCAAGCCTATACAGGCCCGCGCCCCTGAAAACCCTGCCATAAGCGAGGCTATCGTATAATAGTAAGCCTAGGGGCATGCTATACTTGAAGCCTGAAACGCACGGGAACGCTATGAACTCCCTATACCAGGAGGTCCCATCAGCGTTTTCTACTGGCACTTCAAGGCCCCTGGAGGGACCTTTACGGTTTGGAGAGCAAAAATAGTCTATTAGAGCGTTCTGAAAGAGAATGTAATGGGGGCTGTGAGGAACTCTGCCGCTGGCGACCAGAACGTTCAGTAAAAAGGGGGGCTTACCCTTACAAGCCTAGAGTGAGATAGGCTCTGTACCGCTGGAAAATGGGATGAGCGTTTGCGAACCCCAGTCCGAGCCCCCAGACTTGAAGGCTCCTACTTCTTGCCTGACACTTCCTGTCCTATCGTTTCGACGGCCTTGCTAACAAGCCAGGTCCTCAGGAGGGTGACCCCCGCGGATACTAGGCTGAGCCCTATTATCGCAGCTAGAAGACTGGCCGCAACCTGCGGGGGGCTAGCCTTGATTAATAGGAGGCTATTGTAGAGGAAGTATATGCCTGCTATGATTAGGAATGCCGCGAACACTATTGATACCGCTGCCTTCGCAGTTTCCCCCACGACTGCTACCCTCCAGTACCCCAGATATTTTGTCTGGTATTATAGCACTATATGAGTGCGGCTGCCAGCCTGTCTAGGAAGCGGAGCCTTTTTGGCACTGGCGGGTGGGTGCTGAATAGTTCCTCTACCGGGTCGGCTTTCTCCTCCTTGAGCGTCTCAACAAGATAATCTATATCGGTAAAGAAGCCGCCGTTAACCATTATTAGAGGAGACACTATGAAGAGCGGCGCCGCAATACTAGACCTTGTAGCCTCAACTGCTAGAACAGGGTCCTTCTTGACTGCCACGTAAATCTTGGCTAGGGCGCGCTGGAGCGCTCTCGGGCGCCGCGTTACTAGCGCGCTGTGAGCATCGGCATAGTACTCTCTAAGCCTGTTGAAATGGGCGATCATAAACTTGAAAAGCACGCTGGCAATGATAAGGCTGAGCCCTATAAGCATGAGGTATGCGCCGCCAGCATCATCCCTATCCCTGGACCCCCCGCTAACAAGGCCCGCATACAGCAGGCTCCTGCCCAGGAAGTATACCATGAGAGGCACAATGCTGAGCGCCAGTATCCATGACACGTCCCGATGCTTCAAGTGCCCAACCTCGTGGCCTAGCACTGCCTCGATCTCGTCTGGCCCTGCAATACGTATGAGCCCCCTTGTTACAGCGACATAGCTTCCAGCGATAGGACTACTATAGGCGAAGGCGTTAGGAACCCTAGACTCCACGATTCTAAGCCTCGGCGGCTTTATCCCGCTCTCGCGTGCAACCCGCTCCAGGATCCTCTCGACAGCCAGCTCATCGCTCGTTCTGGGGGGACGGGTCCTATAGGCAGAGTTGACCATGTAGGGGCCTAGAAGCCACTGGAATAGGAGTAGTATTGCGGATAGTAATGCTGAAAATACCACGATGGAGGATGCCCCGCTACCTGCGCCTCCAAGATACTTGTATAGGCCCACTATGATAGCCATGTATGCTGTAAACATTGCTATGGCTGTGACGAGCATGCTAAGCTTTAAGGCCGAAAGATTGGAGGGTTCCCTACCTACAAGCTTGTCGGCTCCCAGCGAGAGAATACCTACCACGCCAGCCACAGCCAAGCTCTCTATTAGTAGCAGCCACCAGTAGGCTATTATGAATCCTATCAAGCCCCTGAACACCTTTCAGCCATACTGTTAAGTCCGAGACTATTTTCTTTTAACCCCGTCCAGCGGCCACTAGAGGCCCTCATAAGGTACGGGGCGTGCGGGCTTGCGGGTTTTAGCTGCACTGTAGTGTTATGCTTCTCTCCTTTAAGCGTGCAGTCACAGAGGCAAGCCTTAATCCCTGTCCCCCGGTTTCCAGTTTCAGCCGCTCGCATAGGTCCTCGAGCATGTCTTCTATTAATGGGTACCGGGTGGCTCTAAGAGAGTCTCTAAGAGGTTTGTGATCATACCTTCTAGCGGCAGTATCAAGCGTATCCTTTAAGGAATCGATATTCACCCTTCCCTCCGAGACATAGCATGCCTCAATGTCTATATCATGACCGTGAATCCCGTAGCCCCACTCTGGTATTTCCAGGGCAATACTGACAGTGGTTGATACGCAATACTTGTAGGCCATCCCTCCGATGCCCCCGCGCATGCCTGGAGCCTGGGAGTGCAATTGAGGCGAGAAGCGTAAAAATAACATAATTATGCTGGTCTCCATTCTATCGTAGAATTATGGTGGAGAACTATGCCGGTTAGCGAGGAGCTATTGGAGAAGATCGTTGAGGAGATCAACGGTGGTGTGAGGCTAAGGGTCTACGTTAAACCAGGATCAAATAAGACCGCCCTCGTTGTCGAGGAGGACGAGCTCGTATTCTACACGGACGAGCCTCCCGTGCAGGGGAGGGCTAACGCGAGCCTGAAGAAGTTCATAGCGAAGGCTGTAGGGGTTAACACTTCGAGGATCGAAATAGTACGCGGCCTGAAAGACAGGGTTAAAACAATTGTTATACGGGACGTGAGTAAAGACCGGGTTGTCAAGGCCTTGGCAAGCGTGGCCGAGCCCTGGTAGTGAGGGGGCCCGCCTATTCACGCCTACTTTTTCTCTATAAGTGGGAAATCCGAAAGTTTAGCCATGCCGCTCCTACCGGAGGGGGCGACTATTTCTACGGGCTCCCCGAAAACGGCGTAGCGAACGTCGATATACCCCATACCTATGCCTCTCCTCCTCACAGGACTATAGGTGCCACTGGTCACCCAGCCCACAGGCTGCCCCTCAATAGTTATACTGTAGCCCTGCCTAGGTATGAAGCGGGCGCTCTTCTTCTTCATAATCAAACCTATCCGGACCCAGCGGATGCCCTCCTTCCTGCAAGCCCTCAGCATCGGCTCTCCAACATAGCCCGTTTTATCCCAGTCTATCGCGCCCATACCATAGCGTAGGCTCAACGCGCAGGGGTACACTACAGGGTCCTCGCCGTACTCGTGCCCGCCCAGGACGAAGCCCATCTCTATTCGTAGAGTGTCCCTAGCCGCGATACCCACAGGCTTCACGCCCGCATCCAGGAAGGCCTTGTAGAGCCTCCTCGCCTCTCCAGGCTCAACCCAGAACTCGAACCCGTCCTCGCCCGTCCAACCGCTCCTGCTTGCCAGGTAAATTCTCGCCCCAGCCAGGCTAGTATCAACTATAAACTCCAACGGTTTAAGGCCGGCAATGTCCCCGCCTCCCAGCTTCCTAACAACACTTTCAGCCATGGGCCCCTGTAAAGCAAGGAGCGCGTATTTACCCGTTAGATCCTCTACAACAACGTCTTTAAGCCCCAGCCTCCTAGCCCAGGAACCCAGATATTCTAGCATGAGGTCTTTGACCGCAGCGTTAGGCACGACCAGCCATTCATCGTCCGACACTCTGTAGAACATCTCGTCGTCCTTGACGCGGGCATACTCGTTGAGGGCGAGTGTAGGGCCGCTCATGAAGCCGATCTTCGTCTTGCCCAGCCGCTTAGTGTAGAGGCGCTCCAGGAGGTCTAAACTGCCGGGCCCGGCAATCCTAAGCCTGCCCATATGGCTAATATCGAACAATCCCACCGCTGTACGCACGGCCATATGCTCTTCCAGCGTGCTAGTATAAACCATGGGGACACGCCATCCAGCGAACTCGCCGAAGTCGGCTCCTAAGCTCTCATGAACATCTTCTAACAGGAGTCTTTTCAGTGCCGCCAACCCGTTCCGGCACCTCCAAGTATTCTAATATTGATCTTTAACTGGACAACTATATGTGTGCGAGGTATCCTACAGGCGGCACCCTGCACCCCGAACTATCAGCGGTGAGAATAGCGTAGCCTTTAGGGCTAGAAACCCTTACAGGACAC
>JALSOR010000082.1 GCA_026986415.1 Acidilobaceae archaeon | reverse complement strand
TATTGCTGGGAAGTCGTGGGGGTTTACTATGCTTGGTACTCCGGTTCTTATGAGGGTCCCGGTTTTAGGGTCGAACCTTACGGCCTGAGTGTTGGGGACCCACTTAATGCCCACCACTATTCTCACGGTTCCAACACCTCCCTCTCACTGTACACCTGCCTACGTGAACCTGTACTGCACGCCGCGCCCGCTCTTCGGGTAGGTCCACTTGAGCCCCCATTCCTCGCTTAGCACGCGGCAAAGCCCGCATTCAAGGCATCCCTCGTAGCTGTAGAGGAGTCTCTCGCCGACCATGCTGTAGCAGCTGCATGGGCACAGTTTGGTGAGCTCTTTGGGTACTCCCTCCTGCTTTATGATTTCAATGTGCGGTTCCTCGTCAACATCGTATACTGTCCTCTGGAGCAGGTCCTCGATCTTTATAGGCCTGAGCCTCCCCATTCCTACCACCCCACTAGAGCTTACTCATTATGGAAAGCATCTTGATCATGAACCTTGACAGGCTGATCTCCGACTCCTCCAGGCTGCTTGTTACCGCCTCAAGCAGTGTTGGCTCCTCATAGTCTGCCTCGTACAGCTTGGCGAATACAGTGTTGAGGAGTGCCGGTAGCTTTGTGAAGAAGAGCGGGTCCTCCATTACTTTCTCTATGCCCCTATGCTTGACTAGCTCCTTATAGATGAAGCTCGCCTTTACCTTATCCTCATACCTCTTGAGGTTTTCGCCTGTCGGCCCGCCATTGTTCAACGCTTCTATTACAGTCTCGGCTGCGAGCTTACCGCTGTAGACCGCGAAGTCGACCCCTCTTATCGTGTAGCCCGTGTTTAGCAGGAACCCTGCGGCGTCGCCCACTACTAGGAAGCCGGGCATGTATAGTTTGCGTGGCATGAATCTTAGACCGCCCTCAATAGTAAGGTGGGCTCCATACTCGAGGACGTCAGCGTCACCCCATATCTTGCTGAAGAAGTTGTGGGTCCTGAGAGCCTCGACCATCTGGGGTACCGTCTTCTCTAGTAGTCCCTTCTTGGCGGCCTCGTATGCTTTTCCAACGTGGAGGACGAGTCCTAGCGCTATCGTGTCTTTCATCGTGTAGAGGAATCCTCCTCCGGGTAGCCCGTTAGTGACGTCGCCCACCATGAACCATGCCATACCCTCATCGTCGTCGAGCATGAGCTTCTCCTGGATGTTCTTCTTCCCAACGTTTATGACCTCCTTAACGCCGAGCGCGACCTGGTCCGGGCTTATCTTCTCTGCCAGGCCGAGCTTCTCCAGTAGCATGCGGTTTACTCCTTCAGCATCGATAACAACGTCGGCCTCTACAATGTCGGGACCGCTCCTGACACCCACAACCTTTCCGTCCCTAACAACAATCTCGTCAACACGTACCTCGTCTACCAGAATGGCACCCGCGTCAACCGCTTTACCCGCCATCCACTTAGCCATCTCGGTGAGGTAAGTTGTGAACGCCACCCTCCTACCAAGCTTAAACTCTACTGTAGACACTCTATCCCCGGCTACGAAGCTTATCCTCTCCCGTCCGACCCACCTGTGTATTGGGGCCTCCTTGTCGAGCTCTGGCCATACCTCTCTGAGCGGTGCCGCGTAGATTTTACCGCCGAAAAGCTCTTTAGTGCCAGCCCCCCTGCCACGCTCTATTATCAACGTTTTCAGCCCAGCCTTTGCTAGAAGGTATGCGGCGGCAGACCCTGCTGGTCCTGCACCAACAACTATTACGTCGAACTTGCCTGGAAGAGCGTTGCTCGCCAAATAGCCCACCCATTAATCTATGCCCGGGCTATTATTACTAATTAGCTTGTAACCATCTAGAACTCACTATACCATAGCTTGTGTGAAATATATAATCCCTCCGGCCGGATGGGAGGGCAATGCGGTCTCAGGCGAGCCTCCCCATATCTATTCCCCTCCCCCTGCCACGCCTCACTCTCAGTATCCTGGACCTTCCCGGTAGCCGTGGGAGGAGCTCCTCCTCCGGCACCGCGTAGGCTAGGTGTCTCATATCCTCTGGTAGTATCCTGATCCACTCTCTCCTGAGCGTTTCAAAGGCTTCCTGCTTGGACAGGTCTCCGGGGGCTATTAGGGCGTAAACCTCGGACCGGTCCATAACGTTCTCCTCGCTTCCAACAAAAACTATGGGCACTCCCTCCTCGTTCATCACGATCCCTACCGCCAAGCGTAGGGGGACCGGTTTGGGCAGGTAGTTCTTACGCCCGTAAACCATTATTCCGCCCTTCGCAAGGTATTCCCCGCTTGGAGGGCTGAAGCTCACCTGTTCCGCCCTGACGTAGTAGACTTCTACGCTGCCGAGACCGGATTTCCACGCTTTACTGTAGGCTGCTGTCAGTACTGCGGCATCCCATAGGTCCTGGAGGTCCGGGCTTCGCCCGCGGGTCTTGAGTACTACTGCTGGTGCCCCGTGGATGTTGGCGTGTAGGAAGTAGTCCTCCTTGTCCAGGTACTTCTTTACTACGGCCTCGTTCTGGCCGGCATCCCTGCCTCCTATGGCTAATAGCTCGTTCCTCGTAAGCGTCCAGTGGAACTTCTCGTACCAGTACTTCCTCCTCCTTCTAGCCTTCTCTAGGAGGATCCGGGCTTCCCGTTTCACTTTGAGCTCGTCTACACGCTTCAGAATATCTTCTCTAACTGACAGTGCCCTTTCAGCCTTGGCCTCGAGCTCGCCTGCCTCCTTGTAGAGTCTACGTATCACCTGGCCTACGTCTTCCCCTAACCTGTACGTGAAGGAGCCTATACCTTCGATCTCTACCTGGTACTCTGCTCCTATTCTGGTGGCTCTAACCTTGCCTGTAGTGTAGGTCTCCGGCCTCTCCGAACCTAGTATAGAGAAGAGCCTTTCAAAACCATCATAGTATTGGGCAATAAGCTCGGCGATCCTCCTCTTCTTCTCTGCCATCTCACGGTACCTGGCAGAGGTCTCCTCGGCCCTCCTCAGGCTTTCCATCAAACGGTTAAGCTCGGCATCAGCCTCGGCATCCTCCACAGGGTTTGACGCCTGCGGGGCTGAGAATAGTCTGTCGAGGGCCTCGTCGAACAAGTCATAGCTCTCCACCGAGAACCTATCCTCTCTGCCAGTGTAATGCTCGGGCCGGAACGGGTCGGCCTCTACAGGGCTGCCACTGGCATTGTCGACTACTATCCAGCCCTTCCCCTCCATAGACTCTTTCACGAGCCCCGAGACTGCCAGTGCTATCCTGTCGAGATCCCCTCCTCCTATACTCTCCGGAGGGCTGGAAGGGTCGATGCCGGCACGATAGAGCGCTTCCTCTGCCAGCTCCCCTGGTATACCGCAACCTCTTATCAGGCCTCGCACCGCATCCTTGCCCCGGGCGATACACTCGCCCAGAGCGTCCCCACTTATCGCGCCGGTTTCTAGTAGTGTTACTAGCGGGCCTGCTCCTCCGGGCGGTGGCTGGTATTCTGTTTTAGGCCTCAGCCTCCTGTCCCTGGTTTTCAGCTCTCTTGTTAGGGCTGCGACTGTCCCGTTCTCGTCGAGTAATGCTATTACTCCTCTGGGTAGAAGCTCTGCTATAATCCTGTAACCGCGGCTCGTCCTTATCTCGAGGATCCTGTCCTTGTTGACCAGCCCTACACGCTCTATCCGGGATCCCCTCAGGTGTTTCCTCGCGAGCACTACCAGGGGGTAGGCCTTGTATTCCCCCGGGGGCTGTATTCTCCATGTGAAGTGGGCTCTTCTCGCTGCTTCTAGCACGATCAGGTCCGACCGATCGGCCGGTCTAACTTTTAATAACAATATATCTTTATCTTTTATATAATATATATTATTTATTATTTTGCCCTTCAGCCTCTCCCCCCACACGGTAACCCAAACGTGGAGGTCGAGCAGGTTCATCGATCTCCTAGCCAAACAGTGTCCCCCAACAGGATTAAGTATCCTGGAATCCTCCTGTTAAACAACACGCACCCCAGACTGGGAGGGGCAGGAACATGGAGAAGAGCACCACCCCGGAAACAGGCAGGGACACGGTCAAACTCGCAGTTATACGCTACGACATCGCAGCGTTCATAATAGGCAGCGTTATCGGGAGCCTCTACGCGATCCTCTCATTCATGGGAGGATTCAGGGGCCTAACACTCTTGGAGTCGGGCCTTGTCGGTGTTGCAGGCGACGTTCTAATAACGTTCCTACTGCTACCCCTAGTAGAGTATAAGTATGGCCCGTTGCAGCTTAAGGGTAGAATAGAGGTAATACTTGTGTCGCTGCTAACATGCCTAACATTCTGGCCTGTCGTCTACTCCCTTCTAGTATAATTGCGTGAGGGGCTCCCCGGGTGTTATAGTGTGGTTTATAGATAATGTTTCTGCTATACAATTATTCCTGTGGGATGTATATGGTATGTGGCGTGGTGTGGTTTCCGGGTCTGGTGAGGGAAAAATAGCATGAGCTAGCGGGCTCTATGCTTGAGGGGTGTGCGGCTCGGTGAGGAGTCTACTGGTAATGCTGGCGTTTCTTGTCTTGCTGGTCCCGCTCTCCGGCAGTGTTGCTTATGGGTTGCCGGTTAATCCTTCCTCTATAGTGTGTGCCCGTGTGAGTGGGGAGTACGCGCTGTTCTATGTGAACAATAATATTGGGATTGTTACTAGCTTGCTGGTGTATGATTTGAGTAATGGTACTGCGTTCACCGTGTCGACTGGTAGTGATAGGACTGTTATAGTGGGCGCTTCGCCCTCGTCGGCGGGTCTGCTTGTTTCAACGTTGAATCTTACGACAGGTATTTTAAATATCTATTATTTAAATAATATTACGAAAGAAAAAATAAATTTAAATAAATATAATAATACAAAATATATTATAAAAGTTTACAGTAACATCGGCAGTATCACCAGCGCCAGCACAAGCCTCGACACGTACCAGATGAGAATACTCGGCTTGATCGCTAAACCCTCAGAGAACAACAAGAACACCACCATAACAACCTTGCCAGTATACATTGAGCTCTCGGTCGAGAACGGAAAAGCCAAGATAACCAAGGAGTACGCCCTAAACGCGGGGCCAAACCCGATACTCCCCCCATCATCAGAGTGTACGCCCTTCATAATATCAACAACGAAGACGAGCATAGCCATAACATTCGTATCGGGGGAGGGTTCACCCAAAACACTATACATAACAGTGCCAGAGCAGCCAGACCCTTCAACAATAGCCTTCCAGGCCGACCCATACCACCTGGTTACAGCCTATAATACTGTGAACGACCTCAGAAATCTTACAGTAAACCTCTATAAGATGTCCACAGGATCTACACTATCGGCTAGAATAGTGCTCCCAGATAAGATATTGTTCGCCAAACCCCTCGAGATCGCCGGCCTTCACGGGAACAAGTATATTATTGAGATGCTGGTCGCCTACGGGGGAGAGAAGCTCTACATGGGCTTTTTAACTGTAGACTTTGACAGGAAGACGTTCACACTCTATATTGACGACCCCTCGGTTCCACCCAACTACATTATAACCGGCAAGGGGATCATACTTGTTGATAGTAGCGGGAGGGCCAGCTTAGAACCCTATCCCTCCAACCTGTCAAGCCTTAAAGGGCTAGCCAGGGTGGATAGTGGGAGCTTCGAGACCTCACTACTTGTCAGTGCTCTCAGCAGTACTAGCACCTCGCAGTTTAAAGGAATCACCGTTAGCATGAAGGGGTCTAAAACCCCTCAGGCTAGCAGCGGGAAGACGGGTGGAACGCACCAGGAAGCTCCTGCCACGAGTGCTAGCAGTGGGGGTGGGGAGAATACTGTCGGTAGTAAGAGGAAGCTTGTCGCCATACTATTAATATTAATAATAATAACAGTTATAGTATTAGCAATATTCGTTCTAGTCAGGAAGGGGAAGCTACAACTCAAACTCCCCAGGAGGAGGGGCGGCGAACCCGAAAGCATAGAGATAGAATTCTAGAACACGTCAACACAGTAAAGTAATCTTTAAGTACTTACACGGACACTAGTATTATTCTTTTAAAGCCTCCTCTATCACGTATAAGCGATCAATGACCATAAGAGGGGGTATCGGGTTGGCAAGGAACATCGTTGTCGAAGAATATAATCTACCTAGCGTTGAGGAGATAAAGGTTGAACTCGTTGAGAGGAAAGGCCTCGGCCATCCCGACTATATCAGCGATGCTGCCGCTGAGGCTGCCAGCAGAGCGCTAAGCAAGCTCTACCTAGAGAGGTATGGACGCATACTACACCATAATCTAGACAAGGTTCTCCTCGTCGGAGGACAGGCAGCGCCCAAATACGGCGGGGGCGACATTATACAGCCAATATACATTATAGTTTCCGGTAGGGCGACAACCGAGGTTAGAACCGCGGGCGGCGTCGAGCACGTCCCTGTGGGTACGACTATCATCAGGGCTGTTAAGGACTGGATAAAAGAGAACTTCCGCTATCTCGACCCGGAAACCCATGTGGTCGTCGACTATAAGATAGGTAAGGGCAGCACGGACCTAGTAGGAATATTCGACAGCGCGGAGACAATACCTAGGAGTAACGATACAAGCTTCGGCTCCGGCTACGCCCCATTCTCGACGCTAGAGAAGCTGGTCTACCAGACCGAGAGGTTCCTTAACAGTAGAGAGTTGAAATCTAAGATCCCCGCTGTGGGCGAGGATGTCAAGGTCATGGGGCTCAGGAACGGCAAGCACATAGATCTCACTATCGCCTCCGCAATGATCAGCAGGCACGTCCACGACAGGGACGAGTATCTCAGCGTGAAAGAGGAGGTGCGAAGCCTGGTCCTAGACCTGGCCTCCAAAATAGCCCCAGACTATGACGTTAACGTGTACATAAACACGGGAGACATACCCGAGAAAGACATAGTATACCTCACAGTGACCGGGACGAGTAGCGAGCACGGAGACGACGGGATGACAGGTAGGGGTAACAGGGCTAACGGCCTAATAACCCCCCTCCGTCCGATGAGCCTCGAGGCCGCTGCTGGTAAGAACCCGGTGAACCATGTAGGCAAAATATACAATATCGTAGCTATAGACCTTGCGAACAAGATCTACCGTGAGGTTAAGGGCGTGAAAGAGGTGTACGTCAAAATACTGAGCCAGATAGGCAGGAGGATAGACGACCCGCTAGTGGCTGACGTTAAAGTGAAACCGGAGAAGGGAGGCCTCACCGCCGACCAGAAGAACGAGATAGCCTCTATAGTCGATGAGACCCTCGAAAACATTACCAGTTACACCATGAAAATACTGAACGGGGAGGTCACCCTCTTCTAGACCGTTCAATCCTATACTCCTTAATAATATTTTCAATGCGTAGGCTCGCAGAAGCAGCCTCCTCCAAGGCCCGCCTCTCCCTCCTCACAGTCTCCGCGATCCCAGCTGGGAGGACGACTATCGACTCGGACAGGTACTCCGGCCTGCCGCCACTATTCAGCAGCACCACGGGTATAAGCCTCTTCCTAGCAGCCTTTGCGAGCAGTGAGACGTCCACGCTGCCCGTAACTATTATGCCTAGCACGCCTCGCCTCTTCGCCTCGTCTAAGGCTTTCTCCTCGTACACGGGGTTCTCCAGGTAGAGTATTTCGCCCTCGAGGCTGCCCATGCGCTCTACGACCCTTCTAATATTGGAGACTGTCAGGCTTCTGAGTCTTGGAGCCACTACAAGCTCCCGCTTCCACACCCTGACAAGCAAGTCCTCCATTCTAGCTAGTTGCTTACTGCTTGATGCTAGCTCCGATTTCAGCGTTTCAACCTGGCCGGTGAGTATCTCTATCTGGTGTGTCATTTTTTCGAGCAGGGAGTCCCTGTAGACTTCTGCTTTGAAACTCGTAATCCTCCTCTCTATATCCTCTCTTAGCCTCTCATTCTCGTCCTCGAGCTCTCTTATCCTGCTCTTCAAATGTTCTATAACAATCTCGAGCTCCGATCCCTGCTGGGAGCACCCCCTCGGGTTCGGCATAGTGCTCTTTCTACGCGTTTCACCGCTACCGGCCGGCGTTTTCTGGAGGCTTTCGAGCTCCTGTTCGATTGCCGCTTCTAATGCTTCCGCGACTGTGAGGCCGCGGAGGACTGCTTCCTTTACAGTATTAACGTTAATATCGAGGCCTATCCTCCTAACCTGGCTCTCCACGTGTTTGAGTTTCCCGTCTAGGACCTGGAGGGCTTTCAGAGCGGCGGCGAGGGCGTCCCGCTGGTGGGAGTCTTCCGGCGTCGAGCCTCTGAGGGCCTTCGCTGCTAGGGCCCGCTTCTCTGCGATGCTGAGATCGCTGGGTGGAGAGTATATTGATGCTCCGAGCTGGGCGGCGAGTTTTTTAACGGTCTCCGGCGGGTCTCGCACGTCTACGGCGACGAGTATTGGCCTGCCTGTTCTGGCTATCTTGTCTAGCAGTGCCCCCCTGTCGAGGTTTTTACCGCTTTCTAATAATAATATTCTACCTTTAAGGTCTATAACTGCTAGTCCCGTAGTTATACCGGGGTCCACGCCCACTATTACAGGCCTCGTCCGTGGAGGCTCGCCCGCCCCTATGTTGAGGTTAACCTTGTAGACAGGCTTTACATCTACAACATAGTCTAGCCCCCTATGCGGCCTTACAATCCCTACGAGCTTCTCCCTGCTCGCGTAGACGGTGAAAACAGCGGATTCAAGGCCCCCCTCGCTCCGACGATAGCTCATATCATAGTCTAGGCCGGCCCTGTCCAGCGCCTCCTTAACTCTCATAGTCGCGTTGAGAACGCTCGCCCGGACCCGCCTCTGGTACCTCTGCTGGCTGTACCCGCCCCCTGTCGGGCTCCTGGCCTTCGATACCGTGATTAGAGTTCTCTGCTCTACAACCCGGACTGGCGTTCCCTGCCCCTGGCTTGCTAGTAGCGCGGCCAGGTAGGCTGTCCTGCCTGGGGTTAGCTTTCCCGGCCCTACGAGGTCCCGGTAGGGTTTTGCTAGTTCTCTCATGCTCCTGAATCCTGTCTTGTCGAGTGTGACCTGTACTATGCGTGTCTCGACCGGGAACATTTCGAGTATGCGTGTCAGGGTTTTCCTGTTATCCGCGAGCTCCATGATGTTGTCGAACGCTACTGTGTCAGGCCTATACTGCCATACTAGCCTTATCAGTCTTGGAAGCGGCACTGACTCCTGGTTCTCTATAACCCTTCCTTCCCCGTTGATTATCACGACATGATATAGGGGCCTCCTATACGAGCCGGGGTTTCCCGATTCCAGGTCTACTCCCATGTAGAGCTTCTTTCCCTTGTCCTGCGAGACCCTTCAGCCCCCGCCAGTAGTGAGGGCTAGGCGTGCCCCCTCTCTCTAGTATTGTTTTCTCCGGCGATTATAGGTTATTCCCCCTTGACCTCCCTTAGGATCTCGCCTGGCTCTGCTTTGATGCCGAACCTCTTCTTGAAGAAACCCGCGATATATTCTATGTCTCTTTCTAGTAGTGTGTCGCTCTCCGGGTCTTCCCTGTAGACGTACTGGGGCCAGTCGATTATGTAGGGCTTGTAATCCTCGGTTACAAGTATGTTATACTCGCTGAGATCTCCGTGCACGATGCCTACTTCCTGGTAGGCAATCTTCAATGTTCGCACTATACTGCTGAGCATCTCCTCCGCTGTGCTCTTCTCGATACTCCGGATCCTGTAGAGCTCTACGCCCGGAATATACTCTTGCACTACCGTGTTCCTGTTATATGCGATCGGCTCCGGTACTAGGGCGCCCCTGTCTTTTAGGGCTGCGAGGATCTTGAACTCCCGTTCACCCACGAGCTTTGCAAGCTGTATCCAAGACTTTCTAGGCAGGCCCTCGGCGTACCT
Organism: Acidilobaceae archaeon; assembly: GCA_026986415.1. GTDB lineage: Archaea > Thermoproteota > Thermoprotei_A > Sulfolobales > Acidilobaceae > S143-63. Next base: position 759 of record JALSOR010000082.1, on the reverse strand, counting down.
CCTCTTCCTACGTATACTCTGGAAGCTCCGCCTCCCCTCCCGGTGGAACTTGACGACTATAGGGTTCCCGGCAGGGTCCCATGCCAGGTAGATATTCCCCTCCTTGCCGACGCCTATCCTCTCGCCTATACTCTCGACGACGCCGCGAGCGACGAGATTGTTTAGAGCTATCACGTCTAGACCCGTGTAGGTTAGCTTGTAGCCGAGTGTCGACCCTATCCTCCTCACTATCAGTTTCTCGCTGTTAAGCCTGTCTATGCTTTCAAGCACTCTTGGTGGGGGCAGCCTGGAGTGCCTCTCAATATAGTCTAACGGTACATACATGTACCTGGAGCTCCCCCTCTCTATAACTTTCAGCACTCTCATATCTGCCGGCTTCAGCCTTGCAAGTATTACTCCCGGGTTTCTAGCCATCCCGCTATACCCGGGGTATCTGTTTCTGGGACCGGATAGTTATATCGTAACATTAAAATGTTCTGATTAACTGTGTGCTGTGTTAGGTCTGGCTTCTGAGGTTAAGAGTCTGGCTTACATTTACAAGTCTGTAGGTAACTGTAAAAATCCTGGTTCTACGTTTAGTAATCTATGGTGACTGTTAATGTCGTTGGAACCGCCATTCGATAAGGAGGGTATATATGTTGAAGATAGAAAACTCCACGTAATAGGAGCACGTTATATCGCTATGGTTGCTAACGCGTTAGCAAATGAAACAAGGGTGAAAATACTCCAGCACATAGCCAGCAGGCCGGCCGATCTCGA
>JALSOR010000081.1 GCA_026986415.1 Acidilobaceae archaeon | reverse complement strand
TTTATTTAATAATATATACGCCCATCGGCGGGGCATGTTCCCGTTCCCGAAACTTTATAAAATATAGTTTCTTCCTCATACAAACCCTATCATTATCTAACTCACAGATTAAACCCCGGCCTCGGACAAGTTTCAATTATGGTGACAGTGGCATGTCAAGGAATCCTTATGTTACCAAGCTCATACACGTACTCGGGGACACCCTGGTACGTATAGAGGGTATAGGAAGGCCGAAGGAGATCAGGCTCCCCGCAGAAGTCGTTAAATGGCTGGACAATAGCAGGGCGGCCAGGCGCATACTAGAGGAGCTAATAGGCCACTACAAGTTTAGAATTAGGCTCTCCCACCCAGGCGCTATACGCAGCCTAATACTGCTATTATACAGCAGGGCCCAGAAGATAGCCCCCTACAAGGTCGCCAGAAACTATGGTATCGCCCCGGAACAGCTCTACAGGCTCGAAAGGGGGCTCAAAAAGGACGGCCTATACGACTTCGTCCTAAACCTCCTACACCTAGAAAGAGACCAGCATAACCCTAATAAACCCGAATACGATACACCATACAATTCCGGCAGCCGGGGAGGAGCCGGGGTAGCTCAGCTAGGTAGAGCGCCGGGCTGTTAACCCGGTGGTCGGGGGTTCAAGTCCCCTCCCCGGCGCCACACAATAGCATCAAGATTCTCACCTAAATTACGATTTAAAATGTATTCGATCGTTTCTTAGTACAATTTTCAATAAGAGTTTCCCGATTTGCTGTAGGGTTGTTATACCGAGCCCAAAAATATGGGGGTGCTTATAGCGAGATTAGTGCCAATAAGAAGAGGATTACGTCAGCTGTAACCTCTTAGACCGGCTTATTAAGATGTTATAATATAGAATTCTTACTGTGCTTAGAGAAATTACCCAGATGCTAGGTGTCATCATCTACCAGACATACTATCAGATTGGGGCCGCTACCGAGTGGAACTGCTAGACTGCTAGGATCTGGAAAGAGGATTTTTCAAGCAATATATTTAGAGCTATAGCGACTATCCCGAGGTGTAAGATAAGTATGTTGACGAGAAGGTTGTCGTTTATTCTGGGGAGCGTGGTAAGCTGTTGTATCGTTTGATTCTAAATTTGCTAGGAAGTTTATTGCTGGTGTGATTAGGGGGAACGTTTATGGGGTTCCTCCACCACCTTGCCATATTGCTAGGGGAGGGAGTTGGAGGATACTCGTCTCGCGAGCAGATTTGTAGGGAGAGAGGTTGGGAGGGAGATAGAGGAGGCGGCGGTCCAGCTCCTTCTCGAGCTAAAGGAGCGGGAGGAGAACGGATCTCTGGGGTCCTGGGCGAGGGCTTCTTGGCTCGTGAGGTTCTGCCCCTCGGAGGAGATCCGGCGGGAGGCATCAGAGGTCTGGCTGAAAAGGGCGCGGGACGCTATAAGAGAGAAAGAAGCGGTAGAAAAGCTCGATGAGCTGCTCGCAGAATGCGCCGAACTCCTCGGAGACGGGCTTGAGCAGGAACTAAACAACCTGTCCTGGCTCGGTTAGAGAAGGAAACTAACCCCATCTAAAATATTCTCTAACAATTATTCTAATGATAATGCAGAGACGCATCTGAGCAGTCTGCCCGTATGGGAAATGTGGGCTCTCCCTGGGTGAAAACAAAGTCTTTTCCCCGAGCGGGAAATCTATACAAGAGTTTGAGCGCTCAGCTGATTTCCTCTATCTATTAAATTATAATATTTCATTTATTTTAATAATATTTATTCTTCAACAAGATCTGCACTTATGAGTTTTAGCTTTAGTTAAATGTGAAAAAAGTTTTTGCTTACTCTATAGCAAGTACTTCACGTTCTTCACAGTAAAATAAGTTAGCCTAGCATCCCTAGTGGCAAAGCCTAGTATGTAGGGCCACAGCTCTCTCCAATTTTTCTCAATACTCAAGAAAAGAGTATACAAGTCGAATAAGACAACACCTTGCTGCCCACCAACCTTAATGGCTCCTTAGGGCTCTCTATTAAAATTATAGAATGCTTTTCAAAATGCAATCTGGGCTCGTGCCTCTATCAACACAATACATAAATATAGGTTAGAGAATAACATCTTCTCTAACTAAAGAACGGGTCAAGGATGGCGTTTTAGTTGTTATAGAATTTGTATCAGGATTTGCAATTATGTTATTAGAATTAATATTCGTTGTCCTAGAAGTTTTATAAGTTTTATATAAAAATTCAAAATAATTAAAAATATATTTTATATAAAAATCAAGACATTACGCGAAGCAGCAGATCCTCTAGGATAGGCCTCTGAGTTCTTCCAAGGTGTGATGACCTGAGTTCTGGTGAGAGGAATGTTTAAATATAAGTTTATGTATATTATTAGTATTAGTTGGGGGGTTATGTCGGGTTTCTATTTTCAGCGGGGTTCTCCTGCTGGCAGGTTTATCACTATTTTATTATTTATTATTATTGTTTTATCGTTGTATGCTGGAACCGGGTTGCCTGTTAGGGGTGGGAAAGGAGGTTCTAGAGCGGATCAGATCCTCGCGTTGGCGCTTGAGAATGTTAGGGATCCTAGGGTGAGAGTGTATGTTGAGGAGCTCAGTGGCAGGACAGTATTCTTGGATCCGGCGAGGATCCCATATTTGGAGGGCAGGAGCACCGGCTCTTATTGTATACTGGCATACTATAGTGGGGGCTGGCACCCTGTAGTTTTCGTGCCGTTCAAGAGTATGGTGAGGGCCGGTAAGACTGTGGTCTTCGGGGTTACGGATAGGCTTACTAGGGATTCTAAGCTACTCATAGATCTCCCAAGCTATACTCCCAAGTTCGTGGACCCTAGGGTTCTAGTGCCGGCGCCGGCCCGGGGGGCTAGAAGGTGGTTCTGGCTGAACCTAAGTGTTGGAGGCTACAGTTATCCTCTTCTCGTCGTGATGGACGGCCCCCAGATAGGCGGGATGTGCGGCCATATACCGTTCGTAGCGTATGATGAGGCTCGACTCGTGCAGGGGACGATAATAATGGGAGACCCCCCGTACCCTGTACTATACGCGCTCAAACACGGGATAAGAATGGACACTGAAACCGTTATTGGGCTGCATAAGCCTCCAGCCACCCTGAATGTGACCGTAAGCCCGCTCTATACCCATCCATTACCCGACGGTGGAGGCGGCGGGGGAGAAATACCGGGCCCAGCAAAGAGTATTTCCTGGGCAGGCCCAGTACTGGTTCCCGAGACCGTTAACGGGGTCCATGTTTGGAAGCCTCTAGAATACAATATTACCGGTGGAAACCACTACGGCACTATCGAGTTCGACCTATACCCGTCGTCGCCCAGCGTCGGGGTCCACCTGAGCGATATTTACTTGAAAACAATAACCCTGACGATAACAATGAGCCCTGCTCCCACGAAAGACTTCGACCTGCAAATTCTAGACGCGAACATTGTTGTCGAATCCGAAGGGCCTGACGAGTATAACGGTACCGGGTCGGTAGAGCTGGCCAGCTGGAGTCTGCATGGGGAGTCCCATGCGGGGTACGGGACGGTCTTCCTCAACATGACAGAGGGCCGCCCCTACGGGATTCATACTGACAGGCTCCACGTGAGAATAGAGTACTCGTACGCAGGCAATACCAGTGCGAGGCTATCATTTCTTGTAGGGTATAATATGAGGGTTCTCAACTTTACAAACTATATACCCGACGGGTTCATAGCGAACTCGAGCTACGGCGTTCTATCCCAGTCCGTTTATGATCCCGGCAGGCCCCTCCTAACACTGGTGGTCCCAGCAGGATCGCAGGAGTCAGACCCTAACACGAGCGTAATCCCGGTGGCGGCGCCTAACGGTGTTGCCGTGCTCCAGGAGGAGAGCTTCCGGTATTCCCGCCTCCCCCTGAGGATCCTTATACCTCCAGGCTTTCCAGGCGGAGCTCTAAGTATTATTGGGATCCCAGGGGTTTACGGGTTTACAGTGGGGATTCCAAGTAATCCTACTGATAAGACTGTGATCTATGATACGAGCGTGAACCTGACAACAAGCTGGAACCGCGGGGAGATTCTGGGTATAATATCGAAACCGTTACACCTGGTCTACGCCTACCTAGTCCTAGGATCGGCAGCGGACAGGTTATACACTGTTAAAGTCTATATTCCCGCGACAGGAACCTCTTCTGCTTACATACCATTCACGCTGAGAGAGCTGCCCATACTGCCCTACGAGCACCCAGAGGCTGGGATGCCGGGCTACAATAGGGCGCTACTCCCTGTTGCCGGCGTGGATTTTGTTTTCAACAGTGACGGCTATATTGCTGGCCGCCCGGTTTTGAGGCAGAGACTACTCTACAACTACATGTATAGGTACTCGAACAAGTACCGGTATGCCTACCTGGACACGCGCCTGTACTTTACAAGGGATAATATAGTGTTTACCCTCAACCTGCAACCGAGAACCATGGAATACTATACTGGCGGGGAGACTATACTGGGTGCTGGTAGGATAACCGGTTTTAACGCTATTATAGATGTTAACTATTACGGTTCAGACTACGACTGCAATAATGGCAGTATAGGGTTTGTGGCGCGCGGCGTGTCGAGCGGGGGACACGTGCCAGGATCTCTGGGCAGGTTTATGGGTGTGCTTTCCAAGGTTTCAGCGTTCTCGAGCATGTTCTCCCGCCTGGCGAGCGAGGTGGCCGATTCAATTTCACTTATAGATTTTATTATTAAAACTAAAAGTATAGTTAATATTGGAGTTACAGGAGCGTGCAACGGGCCACACCAAACATACTACATCCAAGGATCGAACACCGGCTGGGCCCCGAACAGTTTCGAGAACGCCATAATGATAATCCTCCCCAACGCCTACCAGCCAGGCACCACCGGGTGCGCAAACGCTAGAATAGGTAGCGTAACAGTCACCACCAGCGACTCCCTACAGGCAAGCACTCCCGCCCCCGGAGAATGGACCACAGTCTGCGAGTGGGGGCTACAAGACAATCCCTGGAACACGAGCGGAACTCCATGAGAAGGAAACCACAAAATATAGGGTGAGGGAGGATGAGGGACGAGATAAAACTAGTACTACTCTACGCGGCACTAGCACAGCTTTTCACAATACCATACACGATCGCGCACACAGTCAGCAGGAGCACGGGAATAATCGCCGCTCTAACAACAGGAATCTCCACGGGAATACTAGCAACCGTCGGGTATGCTTACATAGCAGCCTCCACGTGGAAGTACAGCCTCGAAAAGCTTATCATTGCATCAACACGGGGACTATTAATACTCACTACAGGAGTCATACTAGCAGTATTCCTATCCGACTACGGCCTTGGAAGCCTGGGAATAATACTAGTCGCAGCGGGCTACCTAGACATAGCATGGGGCATAGCAAGAACAACAGGAGCAAAATACCTGGCAGCACTGGGCTTATTCATAGTTTACACTGCACTCATGGGAGCCGCGGACAGGCTAAGCATCATACTTGCAGCCCACGGAGCACCAGTCTACCTAAGCCTCTGGAGCATAAAATACTCGCAACAGCTAGCCGAAAACAAGCTCTTCGGAGGCCTAAGCCTGGCACACCTCTTACTTATACTTGCAGCAGGCCTACTGCTTAGAAAACTAGAGCCCGGAGAACAATATAAGAGTAGTAAATAATTATCGAACATAAATAAAGTGGCGCCGCGGCCGGGATTTGAACCCGGGTCACGGGCTTGACAGGCCCGCATACTAGGCCAGGCTATACTACCGCGGCACCGAATATTGGGGGTTGGTAGAATGGGGGATTTAAGTGTTTAGTGTCACAGGTTATGCATGGGAGGTCCACGTTGGTGCTTAGGCCTTGTGGCGGTAAGGTTGCATCGGTGGATGAAATCCCCGAAGAGCCTGTTCCGAGATCCCTGGCGAGTAGAACCTTTATACGATGGCTTGTCGGTCCTAGTGATGGGGCTGGAAACTTCTATATGAGGCTTTTCAGGGTGGAGCCTGGAGGGCATATAAATGCTCACTTCCATCCTTGGGAGCATGAAATCTACATTCTCGAGGGTACCGGCACTATAAGGCTTGGCAAGACAAAGGTTGACGTGAGGGAAGGGTTCGCAGTCTATATTCCTCCTAACGTGGAACACGAATACTGGGCTGGAGACCAGGGGATGAGATTCATATGCGTAATCCCGGCAAAGCCTACGGCAAGGGAGAGGGAGGCACCCCTAGACTGCTAGTAGGCGTCATACTCCTGGCACTAACCATGTTAGCACTCTTAGGGGTAGCCCCCACGTTAGTAGCGGGTAGCGGTGATAAGGGCGGTGTGAGACCCGTGTGGTGGAGTATCGAGAGCGTGTCTTGCAGGTCCGAGAACAATACCACTATAATTACTATTACCCTGAAGCTCCCAACACCGGGATACAAGATTAACGCCTCCCACATCGTGAAGGGACCAGTCCTAATAGCGAACCTTACACTAGTCCCGCCCAACTTCCCGGTGGCACAAGTAATAACCTATGAGGCGGTAAGCTTCCGGGTTAACATGACACCCCTAAAAGTTATAGTAAACGTTAACGGTACGAAAGGCTTCGAAGGACCCTGCAAGCCGGAAACAGCGTTCAAACAGAACATGGCAGAGTCAAGCCCGACAACCACACGGCAGCACCAGGCCGCGACGGCCAGCACAACCGGACAAGCATCCAACGCAGAGCCAAACAATACCGCGCAGGCCCCAGCGCACAAGAAAACTTACATCACAGGCGTGTCGATCATAGCCCTCCTGCTAGGGGCAGGCATTATCGCGGCCGCAAGGAGGACATGATGGCATGGGCACGATGGACGGAAAGCTCGTGCTGGAAAAGGGGGCCTACACTGTTAGGGGGCCATGCGTTTTAACAGTTGAAAATGGGAGTCTAGAGGTTAACGGGGGCAACGCTAGTAGGGGTAGCACGATCCTGATACCGCAGGGTAGGAGCGCTCTCGTGCTTGTCGAAGAGAGGGCATCGGTCGAAACCACGTGCAAGGCGCTCAGTCGAACCTCCAGGGAAGCCTACACTAACTATAGATTATTAGCGCTCAAGCTGTGCGGTAGGAGGGCACTACTATTAGGACCGGGGGATTCCGGTAAGACCACGCTGGCCTCCTTCACCTACAACATATGCGGGAATAGCATGCTAACAGTTGATGTGGGGCAGAACGAGCTGTTCTCCCCGGCGTATGAGAGCCTGGCCAGACGTGAGGGCCACGGGAAAGAGGGTACAGTGTTCATACCTGGTAGCACTAATACCGTGGAGGCGGAGAACTGTTTCGTCGGAGCGTTCACGCCTAAGAAGGCCCTATCAAGATATCTTACGTGCGCGTCGAGACTATCAAGGATGGCCACGAGCATCGTGGTCGACACTGACGGATGGCTAGAACCATGGGACGGGGTCTACAGCAAACAGGCCCTCGCGTACTCGCTCGGGACAGACGTGACGGTAATAATAGGGAGACTCCCAGAGAAGATAGCCGGATGGTTAGAGGCCGAGCTCCCAGGCGAGAAGCTCCGGGTCAAACCGCTAGCAGAGGAAACAATGAAGACCAGGGAGGAGAGGAGGACCCACCGCGAGAGACTGCTAGCCAGGCTGCTTGCCGGCGCTAAGCTGTACAGTATACCGCTAGAACCGCAACGCGTGGAGGGGGCCCCTATTCTCGTCGGGCAAAGGATAGACCTGGGAGAGCCGGGCGTCCTATACGCGGAGGAGGCGCCCGGTATAGGGCTAATAGTCGTGTACAGGAGAGGCTGGAGGAACACTAGGAAGACCGGTAGCGTGAAAGTATTGGAGGACGGGTGGGAGAGGGGGCTCATAGCGCACGTGGAATGTGCCGATAATAGCGGTGTTCCCGGTGTAGTGAAGAGGATACTCTACTCTAAAGGTAGAATACAGGTCTACACTACGTGCCGGCCCGAAAAGATCGTTCTAGGCAGGGACAGGGTCTCGCTAGCAGTTCTCGGTACTACCGAGAACGCAGGCTGAACCCTGCCAGCTAGTACTCGACCCCAAGACTCCTATCCCCGGCATCGCCTAGCCCTGGTACGATGAACGCTTTATCGTTGAGTTCTGGGTCTACGGCTAGCGTGTAGATGGTAACGTCTGGATGCTTACCTAGAACATACTCTATCCCCTGCCTGCTCGAGATGACCGTGGCTATCAGGACTTTGGAGGCGCCGATACCCTTGGCGAGATCCACTATGCCCGCAATAGTTTTACCCGTGGCGAGCATCGGGTCCGCGGCTATAACCTCCCCTTTCCACTCCCTGGGAAGCCGTTTATAGTAGACTCTAACCTCTACACTGTCATTCTCCTCGATCCTCTTAGCGCTCACCAGCGCTAGCGGCGCCTCAGGGTAAACCCTGCTAAGACCGTAAACTAGAAATGTTGCGGCACCAAGAACGCTAACGATCAGGGGTGGACGTTCCAGCTCCAACTCGGTGGTTCTGGCAAGCGGGGTTTCGACCGTTACCTCTCTCCACGATAGTTCCCTGGAGAGTTCTACAGCCAGTATCTCGCCAGCCTTTTCCAGCCAGAACCTGAACCCTGCTACACTCGTATTCCGATCCCTCAAGTGTCTAAGGACTAGCCTAGCATATGGGAGATACTCTCCGACCACACGCACAGGCATTGAAGCCCACAGTCGAATATTGGAGGTCCAGGTTTAAAACGGTTAGCAATAGACGGTCTAGACGTTTAGGGGTCGAACGCTAGAGGGAACCACTCCTCTAATGATAGGGCGAGCCCGGCCGCCTCGTCTAGCCTGCCCGTGGATCCCGGGAGGGAGGTCAAACCGCAGGAGCATGTGCCCTCATAGTATCTGAGCTCGCCGATCAATCCCGTTTCCCTGAGCCTTCTACAGAGGTCCTCGCAGCTCTTCCCGGCGATGATCCTGTCGAGCCCTTCCCCCCTAACTATTAGGGCTACGCATCCTATACTGGAACAGGAGGATACGAGAACCCTTGTCTCCCGCTTCAAACCTTTTAACCCTTATATTTTGGATTCTTCCAGCCTCGATTTGACGTCGGGTGGGAGGGCTTCAATGTACTTCGAGTGGAGATCGTCGATATCTCTAAGTATTAATTCTAGAGTACGTCTCAATAGATCCTTGATATCGCGGCCCTCCTCGAGCTTCACGTAGAGTATTATCCGCTCCTCGAGCGGGTGAGGCCTCTTATAGTATGCCAGGCGTACCCCCTCCATATCTTCAAGGTACGAGGCTAGAAGGTTTCCTAGGGTATCGTCTTCCCCCTCGAATTCGATCTCGTACTCTCCGTCTCCAACCGATCTAATCTCCTTCAAAACCATACTCTACACCACTCCCAGCGTATTGTTTATAGAGCATTTTTAGGGCTTCCCTCCAGTCGCCTATGACATGGCATTTACCCTCATTGTCCTCAGCGGCGACGCCATTCTCTATCGCCCTCTCAATGATATCCTTATATGTTAGGTGGGGGACAAGCGCTTTGGCGGCTACAACCAGCTTCTTACAGGTTCTCGTCGCATGCAGCCTCTCTGTCTCTCGGATAGCATCGCCGACTAGCTGTGCGGCAGCGTAAACAGTGTTTTCGGGAGCGTCGGTTCCGATCCTATCGTCTGAGAGTTCCGCCTTGTGTCCCCGTGTTTTTAGTATGGCCTCGAGTACATCGCCAGGTATTGCGGTGCCGGCAGCCCTGGAGAGTCCACGGAGACTGTAGTATTTCAGTCTCCCCCTTCTGGGCACGCTGTACTCTCTCAGTATCCTTCTAACGTTTCTAACAGACCTCTCTATCGCAGTGCTGCTACCATACATGTAGAGCCTCACATAGTCGCCGCTCACCCTAGCCACTACAGTGTCGGCATACACGGACTCTTCGAGCCTCTCAAGGAACTTTTCTAGCTCCCCCCTTGCGGAGGGAGGTATCCTGACAACAAGGATTTTCCGCCTAGCCATGCGCCTGCACCATCACTCCTCTGCGGGGGAACGGCCGCTAGAGGTTTAGCTATAGGTTATCTGGAGGCCGTATCGGACGTTAATTGATAGGAGGCGTGATCCTGCCAGGGATGAGACTTTTCTCTTCTCCGTCCTCCTACACTTGGGGCATCTCATCATCCTGTTGTTGACAGGCTCCATTATGGCCCCGCAAACGCTACACCGGGCGTATAGGACTCCGTATTGGGGGCCCCTCGTAGTCAAGTGGTAGGGGGTTGACGAGTTAAGAGTTCTGGCAAGGACGATGTCTCCAGGCCTGTAATAGTCGTATATGTCCTTCACGTATTCCTCGGCAATATTAGCTATGGTCACAGCGCCGGAGAGCCTGCTAGGAAACTCGTACAGGAATCTCGGCACAGGTTTCAAGGTGACAGCGGCGAAGAGATCTAACAATACGACATCGTGTCGAACACTTGTAACAACTCCTAGAACGTCGCTTCCAGCCCTGGGTAGCTTCAGGTTTCTGACGGGTTTGACCGTGACGATCCTAGCAGTCATATCTATAACAGCTGTCCCCGCGACAGCCGCCCTTATGATGCCATCCACGCCGGCATAAGTTCCCGGGCCGGCATCATACTCTTCAATAGTTCCCAGAGCGTCCCCCGGCGCGACAGGCCTCTCTTCAACGTTCGAACGCGACAACATCTACATCAACCCTCCTGATCCTACTCCTATGGTGCATCATAGAGGCCGGGATAGGGAACACGTGCCTTCCTAGCAGCCTGACCCTATACCCGTGCTCTCCCGCTATCCTAGTATGATAGTCAAGGTTGCCGGCCTTAAGAATAGCGTAGAAAACCCTGGGTTCCAGCTCGAACCCTGCACGTAGGAAGACAGTGTCCGCCCCTCTCTTCCACACGCCGAAGGGAGGGTTCGAAACTATAATATCGATTGAACCCTTCTCCACGGGGAGCCCCGCCCTCCTAGAAACATAGTAGTGGACGGGCTGGTATCTACCGTTAAATCCTGCCGTAGATAATGCTTTACTAGAGATCCTCAGCAGTCTGGGATCGGCATCAATACCCACCACGAGCCCCGCCCCCACATAGAGGAGGGCGAGCGATAGCCTCCCAGTGCCGGATCCAAGGTCTAGAATCCTGCTTGAACTGTCGAGGTAGCCCCTCAGGAGGGCATCCCAGGCTATAACCGCGGCTATCTCTCCAGGAGTCGTGTACTGCTCTAAATCCCTTCTAGGCGCCGGGATCGGAGGCGTGCAACGCTCCACCAGGATTGACAGCCTGCCTAGATTAAGGCGGGGCTCCATCGCTAGCATCACCAGGGGAAAAGGTAGGGTTCGAGCCTTCCTGACAGGGCCATCCTGGCCTCGCCCGGGGTGAGCACGGGCTTCTCGCAGTGTGAGAGATCGTCTATGGGCAGCCGGGGACAGCTTGTCACTACGAAGGCGTCGTATTGTGTTGCGATATCGCGCAGTTCTTGGAGGGTTACCCTTTCGAACGCTATTAGACTGTATTTCGCCCCCTTCTCCTCTACCAGTCTTGTTATCCTCCTTATTAACATCGGCCTGTACTGGCCGGTTTTGAGCCCAACAATAATCCCCCACACTCTAGCGTCGAACGCCTGCGACACCTTGTAGAGCCTGACCTTGTACACGCGCTCAGCATCTGGGGTCACGTCTCTAACAGTAGAACTGTAGGGGTCGACCTGTACTACCTGCTTCCTCGTGGCGAGATAGAGCCCGAGCGGGTGGAAGAACCCCCCGCCCAGGAATATGTAGGCGTCAACCGGGCCGGCAGCTAGGGCTGTAGTGTAATCGCACCCTAAGACCTGGCCGGGCAGGAAGTATGGGGGCCTCCCTCGGGGTAGTACAGTTTCGAGCCCATGATTCATGAGCATTGACGCTAGAGCGGGGAGAAGGTGTGCGTGCTGGACCGTACTGGTTAGCCCCACACGTCTAGCGTTCGGTGAGAGTATTTCCGCGGCCCTGGCGGCGGCATCCTCGGATATGCTTGTCTTGCTTTTTGCGGGAACATAGACTATTCGGGGGCGCCCTCCCGGCTCAACAGTAGGGGATAGACTCTTAGGATACGGTGTGTGTCCTACATGCACTATTAGGTCGGCGCCGAGTACTGTTGAGAGCTCCGGGTAGGAGAGGTCGCACGCCCCGTAGCTTGGATCCCCATGCAGTATTATGTTCTTCCACCCCGTGATCTTAGATATGCACTCGGCTATTGTTGTAGAGTACTGTTTAAGTCCTGGGGGAAGCTGTACGACCACGGTTGAAGGGGTGAAACCCACCTGTTCTAGCGGGGAGAAGTCTAACTGGTAGGGAAGATCTCCGCAGCCTTCCAGTGCCATCACTGCTAGCCTCCCACCTGTATAGTGATAAGGGCCCAGATGTGCAGGGTATACGGGTCCTTCTCAGCGACTATCACGCCCAGCTGCGGGTCTACCCATATCGTTGAGAACATCTTGCCGTCGGGCCCGATAACGTACCAGGCGGGCAGGCTCTGGTTATAGTATGACCAGTTGGGGCTGGGGTATGGTATCTTACTGTACCCGGCGAACTCTAGTTTAAGCTTGAGGTAATCTCTCGGGTAGAGGGCTTTCAATCCAGGCTTTATACAGTCGGGAGTCTTGCCTTCGGGCAGTAGTATCTCGTAGCCCTCTGTCGGGCTCACTACTGTCCTGGAAACAATACTGGTATTGCCCGCTAGGGATGCGATCTTTGCTAGTGTGCTGTTCTCTGACAGTAGGGTCTTGAGCCCTGAGAGGGAGGAGTTTGCTGGCAGAATGCTCTCGGCTGTTAGGAATTGCAGGAGTGTTTTATAGACTAGAACCTTGCCTTCGCCCTTAGGTATAGTATAGTAGACGTTTCCAAGGTCCAGCCCTGAAACGATTACTGTCCTGTTGCGAGCCCAGCCTGCCCTGCACGCTGTGGGTGGGGTTGTCTCGTTTTGCTTTGGGCTTATGCTGCTAGTATTATTATTCGACTTATTATTAACAAGTATTACTACTCCAGATAGTAGAACTATTATGATAAGCGCTGCCACCACTAATCTAGTATTCCAGCCATTCACGCCCAACACCAGTCCAAGCACTATACCCGGAGAAGAGAACCGGGAATTCCAGAGCATTAATCTGTGCACTCCAGCCCAAGGCTAGCAGTGCATACGAGGAGTGTAAAGGGTCCTCCCCCTATAACAGTGCGGATTGTTAGGGTCCGGAAAGGTGATAGTGGATCGGGCCAACTGCAAATAAAAGGATGGCCGTGTCCGGGCTTGGAGGCTGCAGTCCCCCTTACTGTAGCTCTCTTATCACGATCCTGGTGGGTATGGGCATCTTATCTCCGCCGCGGCGTAGGGCTTCTTTTATGTTCTCGATATGCCTCTTCAGGCCCCAAACCTCCAGTATTATATGGCCTGGGTATACTCTAGCCGCGGTCCCGACGGGCTTCCCGAAAGCCTGCCTCATGCCGTCCTGGAGTCGGTCTGCACCGGCGAACGCCATCATCTTGTTCTCGCGCAGCACATGGTGCGGGTATACCCTGATCCTGAAATAGAAGTTGGCGTCTCCCGCGGTGCTGCTGAGATACTTGTTGACGGCGATCCTAGCGGCTTCGAGCGCGTTATGGCGGATCTGCCCGGCTTCTACTGCTATGAGCTCCCCTTTAACCTCCGCCTTCTCCATCATCTCCCTGTTACCCATTTCGAACTTTGTTATCTTGGGCTGGGGGACGCCGTGGATGTACTCCTTTCTCGTGTAGGGGGGACCGCTGAAATGTGTATAGCACCTAGCCGGTCTCAAGGGCATGGCTCAACACGCTCTCCAGCTTCCAACTCCAGCATGGTTATAGGGCTAGGGCCATTATAAGCTATGCTTCTAGGACTAGGACGCTAGCCCATAGGTCGCCGTGCCGTACCTTCCTCGCGTGTAGGACTCTAAACCCTGCCCTCCTGGCGGCCTTCTCAAAATACTCGCTGTCAGCCGTGATAATAGAGGCCCTACCCCCGCCCTTCATGACGCGGTGGAGGCTCGGCAGGAACCTGTCGTATAGGCGTCTCACACTCCACGGGTCCCCGAGCCTAATACCGTAAGGCGGGTTGCTGGCTACGTAGTCGACACTGCCAGGGCTAATCTTCTCTTCCAGCCTGGTAGCGTCGTGGACCAGGAATCTTATCCTGCTAGAGACCCTGGCTGCCATACTGTTTAGAACAGCGCCCCGGATATGGCGGGGACTCTTGTCCACACATATGATAGACTCTGGCGATTCGAAGAGTAGCGCGGCCTCGATCGCAACGGTCCCCCCGCCACACATGGGATCCATTATTGTGGACCCATCCCTCGCCCCTGCCAGCCTGAGCAGGCCGTAAGCTATTGTCGGCTTGAGAGCGGCAGGATGGTCGTAGACCCGGTAGCCCCGCCTGTGCATGCTCTTCTCGCCGGCAATGAGAACTCCGAGCCTGAATATTTCATCGTCAACCTCTGCGTGGAAAACAATGCTGGGAGCCCCGAGCCTTACGAGAGGCTTGACACCATACACCTCCTCGTATGCGGCCCCTATCCCGTCCCCAGCATACCTCGCAATATCAATACTCGTATACTCGTGCCCCTCACCTATCCTTTCAGCCCTAACAGCGAAGCTGGCACCCTCCGGGATAAGCCTTGCCGCCCCACTGCTCCTGCTGAGATCTCTTATCTTGGCGAGCGCACCCCTATCCTTCCCAACCCTCGCCTCTAGAAGTAACAGGGATATACTGTGCGTGCTTCTCAATGTGTAGAGCGAGGCGAGCCATTTCTCCCCGTAAGGAGACTCGAAGACGACCCGGCCCCTCTTGTCTCGGACCTCAACTATCCGCGAGCCGGGAAGTACAGATCCCACCTCCTCAGCTGTTACATCCTCAAGCCCCGGGTTGCAGGTAGCGAGATACTTTCTCCTCACAGCCCTCTATCCTCCTGCATGCCTTTGCGAGCAGGTAGATTACCAGTTTAATCTCACGCCTTCTCGTGGGACTCTTAAGCGCTATCCTCTCGAGGGAAACCGCCGCCTCCCACAGCTTTCTATTATCGCTAATCGTAGACTCTGCAAGAGCTCTCGCATATGCCGATAGCAGGCGTAGATCATCGCTGCTAACAGGCTCCCCGCTGGCCGGGCCGCCACGGCGCGCCTTGTAGAACTCGTACAGCATAATGGCGGTCGCGTTTGCAAGGTTCAAGACGGGATATCTGCTGCTGGCAGGTATTGTGGCGAGGAGCCCGCACCGTGCCAGCTCGCTTCTTGTTAGGCCAACGCTCTCTCTACCCATGACGATCGCGACCGTTCCAGGGGTTGCAGCCGCTATCTCGGCGGCCTCCCAGGGCGTGATTGGCTCGCGGAGAATGCTTGTCTGGCTCGTCTTAGCGCTCGTGCAAATCGAGAGTCTAACATCGCTAATAGCCTGTTCTAGCGATTCTACAATGGTCGCCGTGTCTAGCCTGTACGCGGCGTGCACGGCGTATCTTTTAGCTTCTTCTAGGCTGGCCTTGGGATTAACAAGGTATAGCTCGTCAACGTCGAAATTATCGGAAAGCCTAGCTATCATCCCAAGGTTAACGGGACCCTCAACACCAACCAGCACAAGCCTGAGCCTGTCCATTAAAGCCTCCCCCTACGAGCGGACCGCATGCACGGCGATAACCTCCTCCATGAAGAACTTCTCAGATAACCTCCTGTCAATACGGAACCCTCTATTCTTGAGGCACTCTTCAATGTTGAACGGTGACAGGCTACTATAGACGAAAACAATCTCTCTTCCAAGACTTGTACTCTCGACACAGCACTTCTCCAGCAGCCTCCTCCCACCAGACCAGGACCTCTCACTGTAACCGCCACATCCATCCCTAACCATATACTCCTCCTCTGGGAGGTATGGGGGGTTAACAACTACCAGGTCCCACTCCCCTAGCAGGCAGTCTGCACAGTCGCATCCCACCACGAGAGCGGTCCGTGGAAGGTTTAGCCTCGAGTCGCTAAGCGCGTATGGTGAAACGTCTGTAGCCGCTAGAAGTTTAGGCCCGAACAGTATGCTTGCCGCCAGGCCTAGTATGCCGCTGCCCGTGCACAGGTCCAGCACCCTATCATACGTCCGATTCTCATCCTTCAGTTTTTCCAAGAGCCTGACAGCGAGGAGGGAATCTTCGAGTGGAGGGTAGGTGCAGTCTCCAACGCTCAGCGAGACAGGTATACCTCCTATCTCTAGCTGTAAGCTCCGAGAGCCCACTCCCTGTACACCTCTAATATGGTCTCGGGCTGAAGATCCCTGACCCGGAACCCTGCAAGATCCCTGAAGGCGCCCCTACTTGTGGACAAGCACCTGGCCAGGACCTTGTCGGCAAGCCTGTTACGCTGGGAAAATATGCAGGCAGTGAAAGCCTCGAAGCCGTCCATCCACTCCTCCCACCTCAATCTCCTCCTGAAAGCTAGGACCGCGCCGTCAACCTTCGGCGTGGGTGTGAACCATCTCCTGTCGAGAACGCCTACCTTTTCAACATCGAAGAAAAGCTTTGAGATCACTGTTAGCCTACCATAATTTCTGGATCCAGGCCGGGCGACCACCCTCTCCGCAACTTCAGATTGCATGCCCAAAACCATCTTCTCGGGGAGCGCGCCAGACCTTGCAGCCTCAGCTATAATCCTCCCGGTCAAATGGTAGGGCGTGTTCGAGACTAGGAGTCTTGCCATGCCGATAAGCGGCACCCCATCGCCTGCGAGCACCTGTACTCTCCCGTTGCACCCCAAGTTCTTCCATGAGGCGAACGCGAGCCAGCGGTCAACCTCGACCGATAATAGCTTGCCGTTGCAACTGTTGAGTATGAGCATTGATAGGAGGCCGGGGCCGGACCCGAGCTCTATGATAGTATCGGCGCACCCCACACTATCTATACCCTTCCTGAAAACCTGGAAGCCTCGGGGGTCCACAAGGAAGCTTTGTCCTAGCTTTTTGCGTGGCCTACTGCTCTCCAGGGTTTGCATTACAATCCTAGCGAGAACTCTTCTAGGGTAGAGGAGCGGGTTTGGAGTGCATGTCACTTTCTCTTAGCCCTCTTTCGAGCCTCCTCATAGTAGTTGAAGAAGGGGGCCTCGACCCCGGGCGGTGGGCGGACGAAGAGATAGTATTTTGCCTCCCCGCGGATCTCTTCCAGTATTTTCTCTGCCAGGCTCTCTACGGGGTCTGTACGTATAATCTTCTTGACTTCCGCCAGGCTTTTGAAGGGCCTCTTCTCTATGAGCTGTAGGAGGGTCCTCCTACCGATGCCTTTGAGCAGGTTCAGGCTGTGGAGGCGGATATTTATGGGCTCGGCAATGTTAAAGAACTCTACGAAGACATCCTCATTATCACGTATCACCTTCTTCACGGCCTCCTCCAGAACACTCTTAGCATAATCAGACAGGTCGTTGAAGGTTAACGGTCTCCTCGGGACCACAAGGATCTTGTCCGGGAGCCCCCGCTCTGCGGCTACACTCTTCAAAGCCCTGAGATCGGTAACCACTGTAACCTTAGGATTCTCAGACTCTATAGTCTCTGCAAGCAGGCGTACCAGTGCAGGGTCCCTGACGTTTAACGGTAGACAATAGATATTCTTGTCAGCCCCCGGCATGCATGCAAGCTTGAAGGTCTTCTCCCTAACCCTGCCAGGACCCGGGACTGGGAGCGTCCTCTCTATCTCCCTTGCCAGGCTCACATACTCGAGACTGTCAACAGGTTCTAGAGGGATACCGTCTAAGAGTAGGAATGATCTGAGACCTAACGCTTGCGCTACAGGCTTATTCCTATGCTCCTTGTGGGGGTCCGCATAGTAGCCTTCGGGGAAGTAGTCGAGGACTATTGCTGTCACCTCCCGGGCCGGATGGTACGCCTGCGCCTGCTCGGGAGGCTTCCCCCTACCCCTATCTCTCCCCTTACCCGGCCTCATAGTCCAACAACTCCTCATCATGCTGGTGATGGAGTACTCTAGCCTCATAGCATTAGGCTTCCCTGCTACACAGTATTTACAATATAGGATTCCCACGGGCTAATAAAGGAGTGGGAGATGCATGGGCTAACAGTCATGCCTCGCTCTGCGAGCCACAGTACTTGGAGACGATTTCCAGGATCTTATTAACTAGCTCCTCATCATACTTCTTCTCCTTATCCATCTCCAGTATACTCCTAACCTCGCCTGGACTCTGAGGACAGATATTTGCTATCACCACGGCAACATCGCGAGGGATCCCGGCAGTTTCGAGCTCGGCAGCAAGCCTCTCAGCATTCTCAGCGTCGAGAAGAGAGACTGTTTTCAGATACTCGAGGGTTCGCTCTTGAATGAGCACCACACCTGAAGTCTCATCTTTCACCCGCTCCTGCAGCAGCCGCATGGCCTCAGCCCATGTTATACTCTTCTCTGAAACCACCTTTCTAGTCACATTCCACACCCCGGATACGCGCATACGTGTAGGCTCTGGGCTGTTGGACTGCCAGCCTTTCCCTAGGAGTGGCTAGCAGTATCGGTCTGTAAGCTATGGCTACCCCGAGGCTTCAGCCCTTCAGGGGCCGTATGTGTTCTGGCGGGACGAAGAGCACCTTCTTCTTCCTGCCAAGATAGACCTCTACCTGGTAGGCGCTACCTCGTTTCCCTGTTATCACGCCGGTCAGGCCGTGGAATCTTCTATGGGGCATGCCGTAGTGGAAGCTCGGGTCTATCTTGATAGCTACCCTGTCGCCCACCTTGTAAGGGTAGAGTATTACGGATAGTTTGGGTACAGCCCCTTTCTCTCTAATCTTCTTGGTTAGCAGCTTCCTAGTCCTATGCCTGTACCCCCGTGGAGGCTTGACCATGACTCTCGCACCTCTAACAAATAGCCTCCCCCGAAGGGTATTTTAAGCTGTTATCTCCGCCTCGTGCTTTACACCTATCACGTCGAGCTCGACACACTCCATACGGGAGCCCGTGATCTCCGACATACTGGGCGTGGTCCTACCCTCGTCCCCGCTAACCAGCTCTTTAATGTAGAGTCCGCCCTCGGCAACTATAACGCACTCCATAGTGTAGTTGCTGATGCGCTTACATTTTATAGTGTAGACTTTCCTCCTCCTCAGTATATCCGGCCTCCTATGTAGCACCCGTTTAGGCGTTCTCTGCATTATCGTCCTTTCGGAGAAGAAATCCTCTATCCTTCTAATAATACTATCGGATAAGGGCGATCTCGACACGATGAGGGCCTTATAGGTCTTCGTCGTCCTAGCAACACCCTCCTTGTAAAGGCGGACCTCTCTTCTAGAGGCTGAACCCTCAATCTCCACCTCTACGAGAGCCTTATTCTTATTGGCGGCCCTAACAACGGCTTCCACGGGCACCCTTCTAACCCTGGGGGATTTCAGCTCGATAATCATAGGCCTCCCGGTCCCGAGCATCCGGGCGTCGACATCCTCTCTCCCAGAGGCGTGGAGCACGAGCCTCTCGGCCTTGTGTAGGCTTAGAAGGCCCCAGAGAGCCTCCTCTATACTATAATACTTTGGCCCCGTAGGGGTTGGCCAGTACGCCTGGCTTATCAGGCGGCCCTTCTTCCAGTACCTACCCTTATAGAATATACTGTTCACCTGGAGCCACAGCATCCCAGTTGGATACTCGATTAGAAGCGTGGCCTCCGGATCGTCGAAGTCGACTGTAAGGCCCGTGCCGATAGACTGGATGAGCTTTCCGACCTCCCTCCTAATCTCGCTCTTAATACTCTCGCCGTGCTCTGCCCTTACAGCCGCCTTGATCTCATCCTCAAGCCTATCGATACCCCCGGAAAGGCGGACTCCGACAACAAACCTGCTAATATCATGGGCTTTTAGCAGGGCCGCCCCGTTCTCCGCGGCCTTCCTTATGAAATCGTCTAGCGTGCCCCCGCAAATGATGCATGCCTCAGGGCCCAGCTCTTTCCCTGTAAGCTTCTCGTAGAGGCCCTGGGAGTATGGGTAGAGTCGTGGCGCCAGCTCAAGGAATACTGTTCTAGCGGTATCGTCACCCTCCAGCATCCTCCTATGAAGCTCCATCACTATGAGCCTCTTAAGAGCCTCCCCCCTCTCCCTGTTAGACCAGCCGTAGCCCAGCCGTGCGAACAGCCTTCCGAGGCATCTATCGCATAGAGGGTATTTCCTTAGCGCGTTGAGTGCTTTCCCGGTAATGCTTTCAGCCTCATTTGCCACCCCTGTCAAGCCTCCTCCTGCCAGAGAACCCACAGGGTTCCAGAGGTGGGTAGCACAATTTAATGTTCCATAGAGACTGTCAAACCAGGCAGGCGGACGGGTGTGACGGGCGTGTCGGCGAGAAGGAGGAGAGGCGGGCTAAAGTTCTGCCCGAAATGTGGGAGCCTCATGATACCTCGGGTTAGAAACGGTAGGAAGGAGCTATACTGTCCCAAATGCGGTTATACTGAGCCTTTAGAGGGGGAGAGCCCCTATAAGATAAAGGTCAAGATTAAGCATAGCCCGAAGGAGAGGCTTGTCGTTGTCGATAAGAGCCAGCCACCGCCGGATGCCGTCGTTGTCAAAGGACAGGTTAGATGCCCCAAATGCGGCCATGACGAGGTAATGGTCTGGATGATGCAGACCAGAAGCGCGGACGAGCCCCCGACGAGATTCTACAGGTGTCTGAAATGCGGGTACACGTGGAGGGAGTACGCTTAGAGCCCTGCGATATTGCTAGAGCCCTCGAGAGAGGCCTGGTGAAGCTTAGAGAGAATCTTTTCGAGGCGAGCGTGAGAACGCCGCCCACCGTGTCGAGCAGGCACCTCCTAGAGGAGGGCTCCCGGCTAGCGCTCGGGCTCGAGAGCCTCGCGTCGGAGCTGGCCGGCATGCTGTGCGGGGAGACCGGACGTCCACCCTTAAAATGAGAGTATCCACCATACTATTGATTTCTGGGTGCCAGGGGTTTGTTCCGGTTCAGGTTCTCCGACGCTAGGACATGGCGTTACATGGTTGCGAGCATAGAAAAAATAATCGATGAGGGGGTTTTCGTTGCCACCAGTGAGGGCCTATCGCTGAGAGCCCTAGACACTAGCAGGGTCGCCATGGTTGACCTCTACTATCCGCGCGACGCGTTCCACGAGTATGAGATAGACTCTGACCAGGCAGAGTTTGGAGTCAGCTTCAGCCTACTATCTAAAATCCTGAGGAGGGCGAAGAAGGACGACGAGCTGGAGCTCTCGATAGACGGGACAAGGATCAGCGTTATCTTCCATGGGAGAGGTGTAAGGAAGTTCAGCATACCCCAGATAATGCTGAGCTATGAGAAGCTCCCCGAGCCTAAACTATCATACACCGTCACTGCAAGGCTAACGGGAACAACATTCAGGGAGGCTGTTCGTACCGTGGAGCCTATTGCCGACTCAATAATCCTGGAGGCCGACCCGGAGGGTGAGAGGCTCTTCTTCAGGGGCGAGGGCGATATCGAGAAGGCGGAACTAGAGCTCAGCGTCGAGAGGGGAAGTCTCCTCGACCTGGAAATTGAGAGCCCGGATAGGAGCGCTTACAGTTTAGAGTATTTCAGCGAGATGCTACAAGCCGCACAGGCGGCCGGCTCCACGGTTATAAGGTACAGTCATGAGGCTCCAGTACGTGTGGACCTGGAATACCAGCAGGGGGGAAGGCTGACATTCTATGTATCGCCCAGGATCGAGTAGAGGGAGGACCGCGGAGTATAGGGTTAGAGGGCCCGCTGACACTAAAGAACTAGTCAGGGCGCTCTACAAGATATACTATAGGCTGAAGCCCTGCGTCGAGGAGCCGGACAGTATTGCTAATAGGGAGTTCGCTTTCCAGCTCTTCGAGCCGGAGGCCTACGTGAGGCACATATCCTTCCAGTCTAGAGGCGAGCTGCAAGAGTATCTCGCCAGGGAGGCGCCGAAAAACGCGTACTATAGTGTCGCGTACTATGACCTCCCAGAAGCAAAAACGATGGAGGAGAAAGGATACCGGGGTGCGATACTATTATTCGACCTCGACCTGGACCACTATGAGCCCTGCAGTGAGAACTCGCAGAATGTTGATGGTACCCTGCTGTTAGGGGACGAGTGCCTCATAGAAGGCCTCCGCGAGGTCGCGAAGCTCGAAGCCATGATCAGGAGGGATCTCAAGCCGGAAAAGATAGAATCATACTATACCGGCCATAGAGGGTACCATGTTAGAGTCCACTGCAAGGCGTGCTTCGAGCTGGGCCGGGAGGAGAGGAGGCAGATAGCATCATACTTTGCAGGGGAAGGCGTGAGGGTCGAAGCATTATTCCCCACCGGCTCGATAGTCAGGCGGGGTAGGAAGACAAGGAAAATGCTGGACCCGGCCTTCCCATCGCCAAGCGATCCAGGGTTGAGAGGCTGGATTGCGCGCATCCTAGCCTCGCGTGCAAGCGGGAAGCCTAAAGGGATGAGGGAAGCGTTCGGCCAGCAGTGGGATGTTATTGTGGAGGATGCGATCCGCCAGGCCATCGTGCCTATAGACGCGATGGTGACGGCAGACCCGAGCAGGCTGACGAGAATATATGGCACGCTTAACGGTAAGGGCCACTTCCTCGTCGCACCTGTACGGGAAGGCTTCAGGCCGAACCTCAGCCTCACCCCTTTCCAGGGGGAGGTAGAGGTAGAATACAATACCCGCCTGGAGCCTATTAGTATCCTTAGCGTGGAGGTTTCAGGGGCGAAGGGGGAGCATTCGAGCCTCCCAGCCGGGGTAGCCTTACACCTGGCGGGGAAGGGCCTGGTTAGAATTACTGGGGGGTCAATACTTGTCAGAGCGTATCCCTGCGGGAGGACCCTATAAGGCGGCTGTGGGACTCCATGAGAGCCTCAACCTGGAGCATATAGTAGAAGCTAAACGAGTGCTAAGCATCTACTGTAGTGCTGGAAGAGACTATTGCCGCGAGATTATAGGCAGGCTCTCAGAGGTCTCCAGCCTAGTGGCACGGGCAAGGATAGAGGACCTCTCATGGAACACCGAATACTCCGGTCTAGACGCTGGAATCCTAGGAATAGTTAGAAGGATAACAGAGTTCTACGCGAAATACATTGCAGGCTTCATAGCGACGTTCGGAGAGGACCCGCTCATGATCATCAGGGGGGTCGTACAGTACGGGCCCACAGTCTTACAGGAGGGCGAAATAGCGAGGCTCCCCCTAGAGAAGGCGGCAGCACTATATGCCGCGGGCCTTGCAGAGCCCGTGGAAGCGACAGCTATAAAGGTAGGTAAGCAGTGCATAGGAGGGTGGAGGGAGGAGGAGTGAAGTTTCCGAAGAGGATTCGAACATACTGCCCCAGATGTAAAACCCACACGGTACACACGGTCCAGGTCTACAAGCATGGGAAGAGGAGGACGATGAGCGAGGGACAGAGGAGATACATGCGTAAGCAGGAGGGTTACGGTAGCAAGAGAAGGCCGGAACAGAAGAGGTACGCTAAGGTCACTAAGAAAGTGGTGCTCCGCATAACCTGCACCCAGTGCGGCTATAAGAGGCACATACTCGGTATCAGGCTTAAGAAGATAGAGCTTGTAGACGTCACAAGATAGAAAAACTAGCCGGGTACACGACATGAGTGTTTCGGGGGTGTAACAGGGTGCCGCAGTATTTCATAACAAAGAAGAGGAAAATGCTCGTGCCCAAGCCCAGGAGCAGGTTCCTGCTCGTAGTATGCCCAGAGTGTGGGAACAAGCAGGTTGTCTTCAGCCACGCAACTTTCCCTGTTAGATGCAACTCGTGCGGCGCCCTCCTGGTCAAACCGACAGGGGGGAAGGCGAAGATCCTGGGCAAGATAGAGAGGGTCCTAGGATAGCAGTGTTTCCTCCCGTACCACAAACGGAATTCTAAAAACTGAATTCTAATAGTACTCCTAGGGAAACACTTATCCCCTCCGCAAGCATCCCAGAAAACAATACGGGCGGCACGCCTGGTCCAGGCCGCAGGGCGGGGGAGGACAAGTATAAGGATCCTCGCAGTGGAGGTGTACGAGACTATTGGAGGACCCTATTAGTAGGGCTTTCAGGAAGATAGTAGAGGAAATCTACTGGGAGGATGATGTTGAGGAGGCTGTGCGCCGGCTCCAGGCATACCTGGAGGCTATGGATGAAGACTTGAGGAGTCTCCTGCTCGAGAAGAGGAAAAAGATATGCTCGAGCCCGGAGTCCGTCTTGAACCTTATAAGGCTTGACGCCCTAGCGGAGGCTTCCGAGGACGAAACGGTTAAGAAGATACTCATACTTAGAGGCATGACAGAGACACTCTTCCTCGCACAGTGCACGAAGCGCTGGTCGGAACTGACACCCGCGCTAAAAGCCAGAGTACTGGCCCCACTCTACAGGGCATCTTACGGGCTTGAAATGACAGTTAAGAATCCTGAAAGGGTGGACGCGCTCCACCTGGACCAGGCAGAGAGGAATCTCGAGCTCGCATACACGCGGGCGGACGAGCTAGGCATACTGGACGAGCTTTATATTTATGTTGATCGTAAAGCAAAAGAAATCCTGGAGTCGCTAGACGATGAGAACTAGCACTTCGGCTCCAGGGCGTATGATGACTGGTGGGCTTACAGGGACCCTTAACCCTCTAGGAGGGGATGAAGTGTGCGGTCGTAGCTGACGCCCACAGCCCGCTCAGTGGGGGACGCTCTTCAGCTTCAACTTGTATGCGAGATAGTTGGTTGCCCTGTGGAGGAAGAATATGATAACGGCCCAGATAATTACAGAGCTAAGACTTAATCGAACCCCTACAAAGTAGAGGACTACGAGAGCCCCCACATAGAAGTCTAACTGGTCGAGCAGGGGCGCCGGTGACCCCCGCGGCAGTCCTAGCCTACGCTTAATAAAGCTTCCAACAATATCCCCCAGCATCGCCCCGAATCCTGAGAGGGCTCCGATAGAGGCCCAATACGCTACCGGCCGGTCTAGAAGGACCCCTATTATGATACCGGTTAGGAGCCCGACAATAGTTCCCGTCGCGAGGCCCTCCCACGTTTTACCGTCTCCCAGCAGCCGCTTACCTCCCAGGCTCCTCCCCCCATCGATGGGGGTGCCCTTGCCGTAGAAGCGGGAGGCTACAACTGGAGACCCGTTAGCGGTCATCGCGGGGAGTATGTATAGTAGCGTCTCAAACAGGCTTCTCAGATCCATTCTAGACTCTTACCCCTAAGTTTGAAAGCATATACTTTCCTCTCAGGCCTTAAAACCTCGAGCAGGAAAACGCTATTCTCTCTTTTAAGCGTGCGGGCTATAACGGGGAACCACGGCACGATATACTTGTAGCCCGAAGGCTTTACCTCCCCGTCCTCCTCTGAGACCTGGGCGGTGGCGAACCCGCAGGAGCCCCCTATTATAGCGCTCGTGAACGCTAGCATCCGCGCGGAGCCGAGAGACGGGTTCTCCCTATAATGCCAGTTGATACTGTCGACAACACTACACCGCCCGCTAACAGCATTATAGGCTGCTTCCCTTGCTAGCGCGTCCAGTGTTAGAATGTTTTCGTAGGCTAGACCGGCATGCTCCAGGAATAGCCTGGTACCGGGCTCTGTCGCGAGGAGCCTGCATTCCCGGTTTCGCATTATGGTTTTACAGGCCTCATATGCTAGGTGTGTCTTGCCCGATCCCGCCTCCCCGTATACGAGTACCGGGCCGTGGTGGAGGAGCCTCTGGAGGGGTGAAAACATCCTGTCTCCCACGGGGGCGCTTAGTGTCGGGGCGGGGTAGGAATGTTAGAATAGGGGTCTCCTTCTGGGCCTCTGTATTGTTCTCTGTAGCCTCCTGATCTCGGCGTCCTGGACGCTGTCCAGCATGCTCGCCTTGTTCCTTAGTGCCTCATAGTTTTTCTCGACTGCGGCGACAATGCCTGCTGGGGGCTTTTTAGCCTCTAGGGCGTCCCTGCCCTTCCCGGTGACCCTGAGCTTCCGGTACATGTTCGGCTCGGTCTCAACGAACCCGACATATAGTAGTGCTACTATGTCGCTTTTCAGCTCGGGGCTGTAGGGCACGCTCCCTATTTTCCTCATCTTATAGCCTAGATCTACGCCGTACTCCTCTTTGAGATCATAGATTATATGCTGGAGCGTCTTCTCATGTATGGGCCCCAGCTTGCTTATAATGTAGAGGAGCGCCATCTGCCTATCATTCTCCATAACCTTCTCGGGAGTAACAACGTGCACAGTAGTAATCTTGAGCTCCTTGCCAGCCTTCTCCTTCTCGCCACTCTTAGCCTTCTCCTCCTTCTTCCTCGCCATAACCCCGGCACCAGTAGAATCACATAACCCCTCCAACCAATATAAAAAAGACCCGCACAATGCCGTAGAGTAAAAGCGGGTCTGCAGGGTTGAAGCACAGGACTAGGCTCCAAGCATTAATCGCGTCAATGATAGTTTTAGCCGTAATACTAGGATTGCCCGCCCCACTACTGTACTCGTCCTCCAGCAAGACGGGCGGGAGCGTCATAGTATACATCCCAGCGGTAGAAGAGGTGGGCGCCGGAGAGAAGGGAACACTAGTAGCAACACTAGTATCAGTATCTCCAGGATCGGGCAACGTGAAGGTGTCCTCCGGGGGGAACGTCGGTAGTACTACTAGAAGCAGTATCGTGCAGGCGGCAGCAATAGCTAGTATTCTTGCAGGCGTGGACTGGAGAAGCTATGATTTCAAGGTAGACTTTCTTAACGCCTCAGATGTTAGCGGCCCTAGCGGTAGCGCCTACATAACCCTCATATTCTACTCCCTCATAACTGGAAGCCCCATACTAGAGATGCTAAACAAGACAACCATGACCGGGGCAATAACACCGGTAGGCCTATTCGGGCCTGTCGGAGGGGTCGAGTATAAGTGTCACGCGGCTATGGATGCAGGACTCAAATTCTACTATCCCCTGGCCAACGTGAACTCGAAAATAATATCTGAATGCCCTAACGGCACGCCCGTAGCAGGACTTTACGGTTCCGTCTCTAAAATGCTCGGCATCAAAACTACAGGCGCCGAGAAGCCTGTTACTGTTGGGTTACCAGAAGCTTTCCTTAGAGGCATGGTTAACGCGTCCGAAAACATGTCCCAGGAAGCCGTAGAGGTACTGTCCAGTCTCCCAGCGGATAAGCTTGGCGGCTCTGCACTCACATTTTACAAGGAGGCATGGAAGAACATTAACATGAGCAGGACCCTGCTCAACAAGAGCCCCTACGCTTCGGCAAGCTACGCGTTCACAGCCCTTATTCAGGCGTATACCGCATACTATTACTATCAAGTCTCGAACATGAGTGTCGGCAAGGGGCTTACAAGCTATATTTTAGAGCAGGCCAACATGATACGGGGAGAACTGCAGAGCCTTCTGGACAGTATGGAGGAGATGCCCGATAACGGCTCGATATACTATGTTGAGTTTCTAGGAACGGCATTCTCCAGGACCGCCGATGCGCTCTCCAGCCTCCAAGACCTTAGCCTGCTGGCAGGGTACAGCCCCTACGATGCTATCTCGACACTAGCGTATGCTAGGGCGAGGATTGCCAGTATAGAGTCGTGGCTTGAAGTGGCTCAGGCGCTGAGAGAGGCTCCCCCGGTAATGTCTAGTGCCGAGGTTGAGAATCTCACGTTAATGCTGGGAGATTACGCCCACATATCATCGAGCTATTCTATAAGCCTGGCAGAGTATACTGTGAGTATAATTAATAATATCGAGAAAAAGAAGCTGCTCGAGAACTACATATCAATACTCCAGGGCCTGATAAGCAAAGGGGACAGCTACCAGGCCAACGGGTATTATATTGCAGCGCTAGGATTCTACAGGGAAGCGATCAGCCGTAGTATGGACGACCTCTTCATAATCATGCCCCAGAATAATACTACCCTCTACAACATGACTATCGACGGCTACCTGAACGAGTCGGTCAACATCTATAACACGCTCATACTCCAGCTAGAGGCGAGAGGGTTCCCCCCAGGCCTGGCTCCAGCCTATATGAACTACTCGGAAATACTCTACTCCAACGGGGACAAGCAGGACGCTCTAGGGACAGCCATGGAAGCTCTCGCATCGACGATCGAATGGTACCTCTACGCGCTCCAGAAACAGATGAGCCCGCAGGGAGGCCAGGGCATGCCCCAGGCAGGGCCAGGCCAGATCCTCCCAGAGATGCCGGGATACGGCTACCTCCCGCTGGTTATCGCGGGCCTGGCAGGCCTAATAGTGGGGCTCCTCATAGCTTACAGGTGGGCGGTGGAGCTGGTCAGAAATAGTCTAGAAGGCTCCTCCCCCTAGAGCCTCCGCCGAGCAGGCCTGCCAGCCGTTTGAAATCCTCCTCCAGCACGCCGCGGATCTCAGGCTTGTACAGTGCCGCGGCAGGATGATACGTCGGGAAGAGTACCACTCGCACACCCCAGAGCACCGCTTCACGAGGCCTCCCATGCTCCCTCGATATGCCTCTCCATCGGAGACCGGCCTCCTCATACAGCGTCTTACCCGCGTGCCTTCCGAGCGCCACGATAATTCTCGGTCTTATGAGCTCTACCTGCCTCCTGAGGAACGGGAGGCATGCCCGTATCTCTTCCGGCCTAGGATCCCGGTTGTTAGGAGGCCTACACTTCACAACATTCGTTATATAAACATTGCTCCTCGAAAGGCCTATCGATCCGAGCAGAGCGTTCAACACTTTACCGGCCTGCCCAACAAAAGGGCGGCCCTGGAGGTCCTCATTCCTCCCAGGGGCTTCTCCCACCAGCATGAGCTCCGCGTCCAGAGGGCCCTCCCCAGGCACGGGATTCTTACGTGAAAGGTGTAGGCTGCACTTCCTGCACGCCATTATCTCCTCCACTAGACGCCTATACTCGTCCTGTTTTGACAGTCGCCCTCACCTTCCTACTCCATATCTTTGTGAGGGATAGGGCATAATTTAACGCGAACCCGGCTGCTATCCCAGCCGCCTGGGCTGCCACGGCTGAGAAGCCCGCCAGGCTGGTGAGCAACGCCATTGTCAGGAAGGTGGTCGAAGTCCCGCCTGCAGATGCGAGGTGGTATTTCACTAGCCTCTCCTTCCAGTTACCCTTCAACTTCGTCTTGAACGTCCACGCCTCGTGGAAGACGAAGTTGAATAGTATTCCGGCCTCAATGCCGGCCAGGCTTGCCAGGTACTTGTTGACCCCCAGGATGAGGAGCAGGCTCATAACTATAAGGTTCGCCAGGGCTCCGAGAAGCCCTATAGTTGCGAACCTTGTCATCGGTGAAAGCTGGAGCGCGTGTATTAGGAAGTCAATAATTGTTCTGGCCCCTAGCTTGCTCTTCCCGGCTAGCCGGTTGCGGAACACGTAGGGCACGTCGACAACCTTGCTGTAAGATAGCTTCTCAAGCATCTCCATTAGTATCTTGTACCCTCTAGGGTTGAGCTTTTCCTCTTCCACAACACTTTTCCTTACAAGGAAGAAACCGCTCATGGGATCGCTAGTGCTCCTCGCCCCTGGGACAAGTATTCTCGCTATCAATATTGCCGTCTTGCTCATGAGCAGGCGGAGCCTACTCCACCCCGAAACCCCGCCGCCCCGCGTGTATCTTGACGCTACAACTATGTCTGCCCCCGTTCTTATAGCGGTCTCCACGAGCTTGGGGACAACCTCGGGCGGGTGCTGGAAGTCGGCGTCCATCACCACTACATACTCGCCGCGGGCCCAGTGTATGCCCCGGAGTATGGCTGTTGCCAGCCCCTTCTTGTTCCTCCTGAGGAGGCATCTAATCCTGCGATCCTTCTCAGCTAGCCGGCGCACTTCTAGGCAGGTGCCGTCGGGCGAGTCGTCGTCGACAACCAGGATCTCGAAATTATCTTTGTATCCACTGTTTTCCATGGACTTCGTGATCTCCCTTATGAGGCGGCCTATATTCTCGGCCTCATTGTATGTTGGCACCACTATTGTTACCAGCGGTTTACTTGTTGATGTCTTCTCTGTCTCGGCCTCGGTTGTGCCCAATGCTTGCACCCCAGCGTACATGTACATATTGGTGAGCGAGACGTAATAATCATGTTATATCCTAGCCGGGAATTTAAATCAATATAGTGAAATACATAGAATTATATCGAGTAGAGCTTGCCGACAACCTCATCGGGAAGGTCATCCTCTGATACAACCGTAAAAGTATATGGGGGCTCCCTCACCTTGGGGCCCACAACAATATAGCGCGAAGGATCATCCTCCGCCCGGCTCTTAAGCACTCTCACCTTAACATACCAGCCATCTCTCCTAGCAACGTAAACGTACTTCCCATGCTTGCCTCCCATATCAAGCCACCGTAACACGCCAGTACTAGTGGCCAGGTTATAAAGTTAAACGGGCCTCTAAGACGGAAAGCTTTAAACCTGCAGGATCACCCTCCAATCTAAGAACATGGGACTACCCGCCGTAGCTCAGCGGCAGAGCGCCCGGCTGTAGTGGGACACGGGCGTAGGGCCGGGGGACACGTTGTATGGGAGCGTGTCCCCCCGCAGATACCGGGTGGTCCGGGGTTCGAATCCCCGCGGCGGGACCACCCACCTTCTAAGCCAAGCTTCCTGGAAAATGATGGTTAGCTTGCTATTGTGCGTACTATTTTAGTCTTCTAAATTCTAACAGGGAAACTATAAGGATCTAATCGGGTATCTTGCCCGCCTTCTTCAACATGAGGTACTTGTAGAGTAGGAATCTATCGTCTGGCGAGAACCTTGGCGGGTGTGGGACACGGACCGGCCCGCCACAGACGGGGCACTTATCTCTCCTGAGCGTGTATCTCCCGCATCTGGTACATTTCCTCATCAGCCATTTCAACTTGTGGCACCTGGAGGTTCCAAGTGTTGGTTCTCCACGGGGTGTAAAGTAAGAGGTGTGTTATGGGTTTTATTCGTGCTTGTAGTCGAGGATAATGTTGGTGTAGGCTAGTTGTGTACTGGTTTCTTGTTTGCTACTCCTATCTGGAGGAAGTATAGCCCGTAGTCCCTGTCGGTTCCAGCGACATGGTTTATTATCCATGTGGCTAGGAATTTGAACACGTCTAGCGTTAGGTCGGCCTCTCCAGCGTCATACTTCTCTTTGAACCTTGTTACTGTCTTGACGAAAGCGTTATGCTCCCTCTGGTGCCTGAGGAACTTGTCCTGCGGGTAGTTATACTTGTCCATTAGTATCTCCTCGCTTCTAAAGTGGAACTTGGTATAGTCGACAAGCCTCTTGAGTATAGTGTTCAGGACCTTCTCACTCTCACCTATAACGGTGGACCTGTACAGGCTGTTGAGCGTGTTCACCAGGTACATGTGCTGGTGGTCTAGTCCTCTAACATAGACGCTGAGCTTCTCATCGCTCCACTTGGCGAGCTCGTCCTTCACGCGGGTGGCCCATAGTGGCATGGCGTCGAAGTAGAACTCTCCAAGTTTATCTACAGCTCTAAGCCCTGAGTATTCCACATTGTTCACGGAGAAGTATATTCCGGAGACTAGACCGTTATAGGCGAGCATCCTGGTTTCAATACCGCCTTGGACCCCCTCGAAATAATAGATATTGTTTGGGTGCTCTCTAGTGTAGTTAACGGCGGTTCTCAACAGTTCTATGCCTGTCCCTTTGACCTCTAACGGCTCGCCCTGCCTGTCGGTTGCCGTGAGTATGTACATGAGAGCCTCAGGGTCTCTGAGAATATTGCTTGTAGTCTCGAACCCTGTGGCTATAAGATTCAACTCCTTCCACGGCTGAGGACCAGGTGTTGGAGGGGCCTCTACTCGGGGAACACCGACATTCAGTATATACTCGATATCTCCTTTCTCGATCCGCTTTATGAAGTCCTCCTCGTACCTCCTCCTACCGAAGAGGCCGCCTCTCAGGAAGCTTAACAGCCTGGAAAATATCAAGTCCCGGTCACCTCGATACTGTTTCGATCTAGATCCTCATATTATAACTAGACAGTTAATGGAAAGAATATATCATTAGGTAAGTGCTGTGATCGCTGGACTGTCTAGGCTGTATGTAAAAACAGGTGTTAAACAGATATCGAGTACATATTTTGATCCGGAACGATAATATATAGCCTAGGATTGTAGAGTTTAGAATAATTACTGCTTAAGTTTTTCTATTTTAAACGTTACTTTCAGCTTACTAGCCTTCTTTGCAACCGAGGAGGAAACAGTCTCAACGGTCTTCTCCGCGGTTTTAGGGTCGTGCGTCACGATGTCGAGCCTATACTTTGGAGCCCCTATGCTGTAGATCCTGACTGTAGTTCTGCCCTGCCCGTCAATCTTACTCT
This sequence comes from Acidilobaceae archaeon, assembly GCA_026986415.1. Classification (GTDB taxonomy): domain Archaea; phylum Thermoproteota; class Thermoprotei_A; order Sulfolobales; family Acidilobaceae; genus S143-63. The sequence continues at coordinate 3,847 of JALSOR010000081.1, read as the reverse complement.
TAATAGTGTCGCGCAGTGTTATGAGGACTTCGCGGATCCTGTCGACCCCGTCGGGTTCTGTTGATGTGGCATTGACTATCCATGAGAGTTTGAACTGTTTTATCTCGACATGAGTTCTGGCCGCTTCTAGGAGCGGTTCTATCCACTCCTCGGGTATTCCGGCCTCGCGTAGGGCCTGCTCGCCATATATTACTGCCTGTTCTAGCCCTGTCATAACATCGCCGTAGGCGTCCTCCAGCTTCCAGATGACCTCGCGGTACGCGTCGTCAACTGTTTTGCCGAGCTTCTCCGCTACGATGCTCACAAGGGTCGCGGCCTTAACCTTCCTCTTATACTGCATCATTTTCCTCCGCTTCTCGCCCTCCATGACGCGTTTTAGGCTTACGTCTACCTGGTTCCTCCTCTTGTAGACCCTGATGACTTTAACAACGATCTTCTGGCCTGGCTTCACGACGTGGGCTATGTTCCTAACCATCCTACTGGCGACCTCGCTCCATGGGAGGAACGCTCTTATTCCTCCATACTCGTCTAGGCTGAGGTACGCGCCGAAATCGTATACTTCTTCTACCGTACCCACTACCAGCTCCCCGACCTTTGGTAGGGGGTGGCGTGGTTTGAGCACTAGCTTCTTAGACTCGCCGCTGCTACTCACTATTAGACCACCTCCAGTACGGGATAGTGGGCTCCAAGGCTTTATTAGTGGGTTTTGAGCCGTATGCTCTCCTCTAGGAGTTTAGAGAGCCTGCTCCTACTATCCAGGTCTACAAGCATTGCTTTGAGATCGTCGACCACGCGCCTGGCGATATCGGCCTTCCTCCGGATCCCGGGGGCGATGGCGTCGGGATAGTCTAGACCTCTAAGTAGGAGGTAGATATGCTCGGCAACCTGTAACAGCCTCCAAGCTATACTGTACTCTTCAAGTCTCACCAGTTCGAGGGCGACCCTCTTAATCTCGCCCACCAGATCGCCGAGCCCCTGGAGGTACGGTACTGGGGGGACGCCCAGCTCCTCGGGCCCTCTTAGCCTGTTGCCTGTGATGAGATCTATGAAGAGTCTAGCCTCAACATATTCTGACACGCAGTTGTACACCATTCCGCTATAGAGCAGGTCCGGATAGCTGGAAAGCATGTTGAGGAGTTTGCGCGTCTTCTCCTCGCACTCTCCAAGGTATTCCAGGGCCTTGTCAACGTTTCCCTTGTGGATTTCTGTTATGGCCCAGCCGGACGACCTTATTATTTCCCTGCTAAGGCGGATCGCCTCTTCCCTCACTTTGTCACGCTCGTCTAGGAACTCTTGTATCTTGCTTACAGACTCTGTAAGCCTCCTCCTAGCGTCTTCCACATACTCCTCTGATAGGTTGGACCGTAGAACTTCCACGATACTCTCTTCGCCCATCTCTGCCCTCCTCCCCTTGTTATGGTTCCCGTGAATGGGTTCTCCAGGGATACTCTTTTATAAGGAGCCTCCTATCACCTGGATGTTGGGTGTGGGAAGGAGTTGAGCACGATACAGATAAGGAAGATGGACGTCTACGATAATATTAACCCGCCGATCTGTACGAGCTGTGGAAAGATTATCGCGCCCGGAGAGAAGGCTGTGGCCTTCGTCTGCCCGAACTGTGGCCAGGCGATAATATGGCGTTGCAGTAAGTGTAGGGCTCAGGGGACGCCTTACGTCTGCCCGAACTGTGGGTTCAAGGGCCCGTAGCGTTAGAGTTCCGTGTAGGGGTGGTTTTGATGGCTAGGGTTGCTGTCGTCATGAAGGTACTCCCGAACGATGTTAGCATACAGCCCTCACAGCTTCTCGAGAAAATAAAGGAGGTCCTCCCCGGGGACTACCAGATAATGTCTAGCGGTGAGGAGCCTATAGCTTTCGGCCTGAAAGCATTGAAAATAATAATTGCCATACCGGAGGAGACAGAGGGAGGCACTGAGAAGCTGGAAGAGCTAATCAGGAATATCGATATTGTCGAGGAAGTAGAGGTAGAGACCGTACACAGGCTAAGCTAGACGCGACCAATATTATCCTTGGAATTATTCCATATTTTCCCAGTTTTTAGTTAACATTAGTGTTACCTCACCTATAAGTACGCTCCTTAACAGTAGAGGAAGCGGGGGAATAAGAGGTCCCAGGTCCAGGTGAAGCTTTGGATTAGCGTGCGACACGGTGTTTGAGGGCGTGGAACAATGTCTGCGACAAGTAGAGATGACAGGGTTAAAGAGGTTGTTCTTAGAGTAGAAAAGGCTGGCCAGAGGGATCATGGGAAGAGGAGGGTCAGGATAGACATTACTGTCATGAAGAAGCTCGGTATTGAGCCTGGAGATATTGTGGAGATAGAGGGTAAGAGGAAGACCGTTGCTATAGCGTGGCCCGCGCTCCCGGAGGATCACGGGAGAGACATTATAAGGATGGACGGGATACTCAGGAAGAACGCTAATGTTAACCTGGGAGACAGGGTTGTTGTTAGGAAGGCTAGGGTGAGGCCTGCTGTTAAGGTTAAACTGGCGCCTACAACCCATACTATAAGTGTTGATGAGGGGTTCAGGAATTACGTGAAGAAAAAGCTTAGAGGCATGCCCCTTATAGAGGGAGACATACTCATAGTACCAGTCCTAAGCCAGGAGATACACCTGACAGCAGTGCTAACCAAGCCTAGAGGCCCTGTCGTCATAACCGATAACACAATTATAGAGATACTAGAGAAGCCCGTATCAATGAGCGGCGTGCCAAAAGTCACCTATGAGGACATAGGAGGGCTCAGGGACGTCATAGTGAAGGTAAGAGAGCTCATAGAGCTCCCCCTACGCCACCCAGAACTCTTCGCCCGCCTCGGCATTGAGCCGCCGAAGGGCGTGCTCCTCTACGGCCCGCCCGGTACCGGTAAGACCCTGCTAGCAAAGGCTGTAGCAAACGAGAGCGACGCCAACTTCATAGCGATCAACGGCCCGGAGATCATGAGCAAGTTCTACGGTGAGAGCGAGCAGAGGCTCAGGGAGATATTCGAGGAGGCGAAGAAGAACGCTCCAAGCATAATATTCATTGACGAGATAGACGCTATCGCTCCTAAACGTGACGAGGTAGTGGGCGAGGTAGAGAGGAGGGTTGTAGCACAGCTCCTAGCACTCCTAGACGGCCTGGAGAGCAGGGGGCAGGTCATAGTTATCGGAGCAACCAACAGGCCTAACGCTATTGACCCGGCGCTGAGAAGGCCTGGCAGGTTCGACAGGGAGATAGAAGTCACACTCCCCGACAAGCAGGGCAGGCTCGAGATACTCCAGATACACACCCGCCACATGCCGCTAGCAGAAGACGTGGACCTCGAGAAGATAGCAGAGATGACGAAGGGCTACACGGGAGCCGACCTGGCAGCGCTCGCAAAGGAGGCTGCTATGAACGCTCTACGCCGCTACCTGCCCGAGATAGATATCGAGCAGGAGAAGATACCGGTCGAGATACTCGAGAAGATGGTTGTGAAAATGGAGGACTTCCTCCAGGCCTACAAGGAGATAACTCCCAGCGGTCTCAGGGAGATACAGGTCGAAGTGCCAGAGGTTCGCTGGGAGGATATCGGCGGCCTGTCCCAGATCAAACAGGAGATCAGGGAGGCGGTAGAATGGCCCCTAAAGTACCCCCACGCGTTCGAGCGGCTCGGCATCAAGCCGCCGAGGGGCATACTGTTGTTTGGGCCTCCTGGTACTGGTAAGACTCTGCTTGCTAAGGCTGCTGCTACTGAGAGTGGTGCTAACTTCATAGCCGTGAGGGGCCCCGAGATACTGAGCAAGTGGGTAGGAGAAAGCGAGAAGGCTATAAGGGAGATATTCAGGAAGGCCCGCCAGTACGCGCCGAC
>JALSOR010000080.1 GCA_026986415.1 Acidilobaceae archaeon | reverse complement strand
ATAGTAGTCCCCGAACCTTCTCAGATAGTCTATGATACGCTCTTCCAAAACCTTCCTGTAACAGTCCTTCACTTCCGGGGTCTCCATTAGCGGGTTCCAATCGTACGCAGTATATGGCCAGTACTCATCGAGCTCGCGCGGCACAACCCCCGCGTTGGTAAGTATTATCTCGTGGACCTCACCCTTCCGGATGTAGTCTGCGATGGCCTTCCTTATCAGGTAGTGGATGTAGCTCTGACTGTAGGGCTTCCCGTAGGCGCAGGGTATGAACAGGCCTAGGCGGTACCGTTTCTGGGGCCGGTACTCTCTTAGCAGGCGTTTGTGTGCTTCCGTGAAAGGCCACTCTGCCAGGAAGTCCCAGCCAACCCCTCTAAGGTAGAGCCTCCTACCCTTAGGGTCCACCCAGTCTAGCTCGCTGCCATCCCAGACTATTCTGGGGCAGACCCCTTTCTCCCCCCTATAACCCACTGGTCCTCACCACCCCAGTCTACAAGATCAGCGTTCTCCTCGAGGAACCTTGCCAGGTCCCCCGACACGGGCACAGGTCTCGGATGCCTGGGGAGATAGCGGTGGTAGCGGACCGCTATAACCCCGTCGAACAGTTTCTTGAATACTCTCAGGCTCTCATACACGCTATCCTCGGGTATACCCTCCATGCCGAACAATAGGTAGGTCCATATCTCGACGGGGAGCCCCCTCTCCCGGGCCTCTAGACGGAGCCTGCTAAGCCTGAGCATCTCACTGTCCGGCATGCCTTTCCGGAGAACCTCTTCCCGGATCCTCTCATTGGCAGTCTCAAATCCGACCCTCACGATAAGGCGTTGGGGCCTGTAGTATCCTATTAGGGTCTCGAGCATGTCGAGCGTCACGTACTCGCTCCTCTCTTCGACTTCGAATATTCTCCCCCTAGCCAGGGGCCTAAGCTTCTCCACGCTATCATATGGGAGCTCGTGGAAGCTCCCCCCGTTGAACACGGCCACCCTCTCATAGCCCCCCTCCTCGGCGAGCTGGACGGCTTTCCCGATTATCTTCCTGTTATCCTCTATTACATGCCTAGTATGGAGGCTCTGTTCCACGGCGAACGGACAGAAAGTACACTTCCCCCACGCGCAGGGAAACCCTCTAAGTATTACTACTAGCCTCCTGCCGAGCCTGTCGTTCTCGGGGAAAACGCCGATCAAGACCTGCCAGGCCTCCCAGCATCTATTGCTCCCATGAGCTGGAGCTTCGGTATTGCCGCTATGTACTTGTTTATAAGGAAGACTCCAGCATAGACTAGGGGAGTGTCAGCAAGGGCTATCAGGACTTTCACAATATACTGCCCAATTATTATGCTGGAGACTACTCTCAGCGGGAGCGGGTTCCCGCCCATCAATGCTGGGAGGAAGTGGAACGCGAGAGTTATGAATATCACAGTGTCCAGGAACTGGCTCACGATCGTGCTGGCATTGTTCCTGAGCCAGAGCCACTTGCCCCGTGTAAGCCTCTTCCACAGGTGGAACGCCCAGACGTCGTGGTGCTGGCTGACCAGGTATGCGGTTAGGCTTGCAATAATTATCGCGTTACTACTGTATATGACGCTCCTGTATGTTTCCTCGCTGACCGGGCTGCGCTGCCATATGGGGAGCTTGAGGGCTATCCAGATGTATGCCAGCACGAGAAGCTGGCTTATAAAGCCGAGCCTGACAGCGAGGTTGGCCATCTTCTTCCCGTAGACCTCCCCTATAATATCGGTGAAAGTGAACGTGAGGGCATACGCTGCTACAGCCGCTGGGGCAACTATTGTGAAACGGTAGATGCGTACAGAGAATATCTTGCTCGCGAGGAAGTTGGACGCTGTAAGGCTCACCACGAAGAGCACTATCAATGTTATTAATGGTAGTAGCCTCCTGTCGGGCTGGTACTCCTCACTGTAAACTGGCTCTGCCATTCCCTTGCGCCTCCGAGATGTTAGGCTCCTGTTGGGGCTGGAAGCCTATATTTCTAATTATGCGCTGTCTCCCCCTCCACTCTCTATTCTCGTGTCCGGGTGCCGTTTAACGCTCAGGATACCCTCCTGTAATAGTAGTTTTAACGCGCGTCTCAGCGTTGCACGTATCTTACTCCTCCTGGTGGGATCCCCGTAGAGCCTCTGCGCTGTCCCCCTTATACTGCCTGTGACTGTAAGGTCTCTGAGTATGCGCTTCTCCTCGTCTGACAGCTTATCGTTCAAGTATCGGAGGCTTATCCTGGCGATCTCTGCTGGTGTTAACCCCATGTAGGGATCGTCGCTGTCAAGATTGTCGAGCCTTTTTACTAGTTTGAAGCGTATAATCGTGACCGGCTCGTCGCCGCCTATCCTTCCATACATTTTCCGGAGAGCCTCTATCAGCGTGCTCCTATCCGGGAACCCGTCCCTCCTCGCATCCTCGTCTGTGAGCTCGGATACTCTCTTGACCGTGACATCCTCTATTCTAACTATGGCTATCGGTCTCCCCCCGCTATGGACTATCAGCGTATCGTACCTGGGCTTCACTATGCCTACACGTATAGTTGTTGTCTTCTTACCCGAGAGCAGCATGTCCCCATACTTCTTCTTCAACATTATGTGTCTCCCGAGGAACTGTCTTCGAACCCTCAACCTCCCGGCCACCATTCAAGCATTGGTCTTCCGAGCCAACCGTTATAGGCTGGGGAAGCCATAGTCTATTATGCTCGGGAGTGGGCCCCTCTGATAGGACCTCCCCTCCCTAAAAATGTGTGAGGGGCTGGCTCTAGCACCCCCCTTATAGGGGGTGCGATGGCCGGGGGCCAAAGCGTTGAGGGGCCCTCCCCTATGCGTGTTGCCCGGAGCCTTTTTCCTAGCTGGAATTATATTGTTTTTATTTTGGGCTGGCACTGCCCATTTTGCGTGGTGGATGGATTGCCGGGGGCAAGGCTTAGGAGGATTCCCGGCAGGGTCGGCGAGAGGCTGAGCTTCCTGGGGAGCATGCTTGACCCTGTAAGGGCCCTGGTTAACCCTTTAAGGTATTATAGCCGTTTGAGGAGGCTTCTCGCTAGGTATGGGCTTTATGGTGTCGCGGTTGTATATTTTGCCAGCTGGATAGGGACATCAATATTAACTTTTATCATAATATTATTAATAGAGTTTATTCGTAATGCTGCGAGCCTCAACATTACCGGTATAATGACAGCACCGCTAAGAGCCGCGGTATACAGCTTCATATTCCCCGTAATAGCAGCATTCCTAGACGCAATAATAATCCTAATACTACTAGCACCATTCCCTCGCGAGAGACCCCTCTACGACGTTTTCGCCGTAAGAGCGAGCAGCCTCCTACCATACGGTCTACGCATAGTCCTCCTAGAAGCGACAGGCAGGCTGAGCCTGAAAAGCCTCCTAGCAGCCACCGGATCCCCCGTAGGATTAATACTACTATTACTAGGCACAGCACTAACAATCACAGGTCTAAAGAGGACCATGAAGACGACGCCCGGCGCGGCTATTATCGCCGGCTCAGGCCCACTCATATACAAGCTTGCACTCGCATACCTCTAAACAGCTATTCCGCGGGGGCTCCGCGCTGAAACACGGTTCACCACCGCCCTCCCCTCCAGGGTCGTGACCCTGAGGGTGGGCTCTGCTCACGGCCGTGTAACAGCACGTCATCGCCCCTATACTAAGAATTGCTTAACAGCACAGTATAGGTCTAACCCTGCTCGTCCCAGCCCTAAATAACGGCTATCAACCTGTGAGGGCCCATAGTATACTAGTATTTGGTGGTGCGAGCAGTGATCAGACTCCCCGGAGAATACTGCCGAGTCCTAACCGTGAACCTGACGAGCGGTAGGCACAGGGTCGAGGTTCTGGACGAGGACGTGTGTGGCATGTTCCTTGGAGGTAAAAGCCTCGGCTATTACCTGGCGTGGAAGCACATACCCCCCGGGACAGACCCGTTAGGGCCTGGGAATAAGCTGGTGTTTAGCAGCGGCCTTCTGAACGCTGTAGCTCCCGGTGCGAGCAAGGTTAGTGTTGTTTCTAAGAGTCCTCTTACAAGGCTCCTGCATGATAGTCATGCTGGCGATTTCTTCGGGCCGCTCCTCAGGAGGGCGGGTTATGCTGCCCTTATTATTGAGGGTGTCCTGGACGATCCCGGCGTGCTCTATATCGAGAACGACCGCGTAGAAATACTGGACGCCTCCAAGCTTTGGGGTCTCAGGGTCTCAGAAGCGACAAACGCCGTGCGGAGCATGACCAGGCAGGAGGCTAGCGTGGCAGCCATAGGCCCGGCAGGCGAGAGACTGGTTAGGATCTCCCACATCGCCTTCGACGTGTACCGCGCCGCTGGCAGGGGAGGGCTGGGAGCCGTAATGGGGTCCAAGAAGCTCAAAGCCGTCGCCGTCTACGGGTCGGGCAAGCTACCCGTAAAGGATGAGGAGAGGCTCAGAATACTTCGGGACTACTGGTATCGCCATTTCAGTGAAAGCCCCACGTACGGGGAGATACGCGAGTACGGCACTACCAACGCGCTCGAGTTTAGCGCTGCGGCCAGCATGAGCCCCTCCTTCAACTTCACCAGGCCCTGGATACCGGGGGAGCTCGCAGCCCGCCTCTCCGGGGATGAGGTGAAAAAGTATGAGGTTGAAGCCCCATGGTATATCCACGGCAAGAGCTGCCCGGTGAAGTGCGCCAGGTTCGTCAGTTTCAAGTATAAGGGTGGGAGTTACAATGTGAAACCGGAATACGAGAACCTGGGGATGCTTGGCGCGGCCCCGGGCGTTTTCAAGATCGAACCGGTCCTTTACTTCAACGTGCTAGTTGACGAGCTAGGCCTCGACAGTATCAGTACGGGCAACGTTATAGCTTGGTTCCTGGAGCTCGTGGAGAAAGGCCTTGTCGACCCGTCAACGTTCGGCCTGAAAGCTGAGGGCTTCGGGGACGCGGAGGCTGTAGAGACGCTCATAAACATGATCGCCGAGAGAAGGGGTGTCGGCGCAATACTTGCTGAAGGTGTGAAGAGAGCGGCAGAAATACTAGGCGTGGGCAGAGAGCAGGCTGTCCACGTTAAAGGCCTCGAGGCTCCAGCCTGGGATCCTAGAGGTAGGAGGGCTCTAGGTGTCAGCTATGCAACTGCAGATGTCGGGGCTAGCCACTTGAGGGGATGGCCAAGCCCGCACGAGCCCCCTATTGCGGGGCCTGCCAAGGAGAGGGTTGAGAGTCTTGCTAGGAACAGGGATAAGGACGCCCTCTTCGACACTATGGGTATCTGCAGGTTCGTCTCATACCCGCTGAGCGCTGTCCAAGAATTCTTCTCCGCCTACACCGGTATTAATGCCGGGATTGAGGAGCTGCTCCAAGCCCCGAGACGGGCGGAGATACTCGCCAGGCTCCACGACATTATAGACCATGTTACTCCCCCACTAGACGATACGGTCCCGCCGCGCTGGATGGAGCCCATACCCGAGGGCCCGCTCAGGGGTGTCAGGGCATTCCTAGACTGGGACGACCTGCGAGAGGCGGTAAGAGAATACTATAGGATTAGAGGCTGGGATCCCGAGACGGGGGTGCCACTTCCGGAAACGCTTGAAAGGCTAGGCTTAGGCTTTGCCGTGCGCGACGCGGAGTACGCCCTGAAACTGGTGAGGACCAGGCTTGGCATGACAGGCTAGAAGGATTTAACCCCCTTTAAGATATCGGCAAACGATAACCCTTGTAAGAATGGGTGGAAGCCCGGCCTTTCCCCGGCCGCCTCTCCGCGTAGAATAAGGACTAGACGGGTGCCTGGTGGTAGGAGTTGCCTAAAATAGCTAGGGAGTACAAGGAGAAGGGGTTATGCCCTAAATGTAACATGCCTGTAGAGTACACGTATATCCTCGAGGGACCCCTGGAAGATGACAGGGAGCTGGCAAGGATTACCGTGAAAATGAGATGCCCCTTCTGCGGTTACACTATTGAAAAGAAGCTGATAATGCCGATTAAAGGGCTGAACTATATGAAGTACATTCTACTACCGGAGGTTAGGCCTGCCGTGGAGAAACTATATCTCCTCTACAAGATACGTATCCCCGAGGACGAGGGTGCCTGAAGTGACGAGATGGAAGCTCAAATGCACCGAGTGCGGTAGAGAGTGGGTCCTGCCTGTAAGCTACGATCTAGCGAGTATGGGGAAGATATACCATTACTGCCCGTACTGTAAGAAGAACACGTTCCACATAGTACTGGAGAGGATAGAGGAGGACGGCTCAGGGGAGGCTTCGGAGCCTGAGCCCGACACCTCCAGTGCTGGCCAGCTGGCTTGAAACCTGCTCTACCAGCTCGGAGACTGCTAGCACCTCCTGCTCTCCCTCCTTCCACCTCTTACGGATCGTGACAGTGCCCGTTGACACCTCCCGGGGCCCTACAACACCCGTCATTGGTATCCAGTATTTCGCGGCCTGCCTTATACGCTGCCCGATACTGCCGGGAGGCTCCAATACTACCGTGGTAACCCCGTGTCTGGCCAGCTCGTACGCTATGATGCCCGCGTACTCGGCCTGCCCCGTCTTGGCCGGGATGAGCGCTACGCTTACTGGGTGTAACCATAAGGGGAGGTATGGTGTTACTCCCCGGCTGGCGATGCTTACCTCGCTGTCCAGCACGGCGTAGAGTATGGCCCATAGAGGCCCGAGGATCACGGTTTCGCCTGAGACCGCGCCTATAGGCGTCTGGGGGCCGCTACTGTTCTCATAGTAGAGTATCTTGAAGCTCTGACCCGACACTCTCAGCTCCCCCTCAGGGTAGGTGCGGAGGCTATCGCTGCCCGCCCTGTGAAGTATGGCGTCGAGCACGCTCCTGGCCTCTCCAGAACCATCTATGGGTAGCGAGTACATGGTCTGGGAGGGGCAGCCTGCGAGCCTGTAGACTGTTACCTGCCCGCTCCTGCCAGGCCCGGCCTGTAAAAGCTCTATGATCGCTCTTAGCGCGTCCAACGGGCTTCCAGGCCTGTGGTCTGAGCGTAACAGTTCATGTTTGACCCGGTCTCTGCCTGTGACCGCTATTATCCTTGATTCGAGCCTGGACGAGAACTGGTCTAGCCACCAGGAGGAGCAGCTGAGAACGTTGAAAAGCTCTAGCTTCTCTAGGAGCAGCCCGGAAGCGGTAACCCTGCCTGGTAGGCTCGGTATTGCCCCTGTCTTGGGAGCCTCGCTTAACGGGTATTTCGAGCCCTCATATTCTATGGTCGGCTCAGGTTTTATGGTCCTGCTAAGCTCGCTGAGCGGGTGCCCCTTGACTTTTATTGTGAACTTCTTGTACCATCCGAATGGTGCCCTGTGTACTTTCAGGCTCCCCGTCTTGTTTAGCTCCTCCTCCAGTAGTACGAGGAGCCTGTGAGCCTTCTCGGGCCTGGCGAGCCTGCTGCTTAGGTGGGCGTATGGGTAGATGACGATGTTATCCTCCTTTACAGTGTCTAGCGAGTATTTTAGTATCTCGCCTGCCGCGGCCTCTACTGTTAGTGGGGAATCGTCCTCCTCCACGCTTACGAAAACCGCTACTAGAGGGCCGCCCGTGTACTTCCCGGGAGGGTCGGGAGGGTTCCTCAACGCCTTACGGGTGGTCTCATACTCTAGCATGTCGGCGTGGAAGAGCAGTATTCTCATACTCTATTACACCCGGGCTTGTCCTAGTGTTGGGGGCGTAAATATTAAGGGGCCTGGACTCCTCCGGCGGTAATCCTTGTCTCCCGGGCTGGTAATAGTTCCGGTCCCCCCTCCCGGGGCGGGCGGTAACTCTAACACTACATGGTATATAAGGTTTGCCCGGTGGAAAACCATTAACAGGGATTGATAAGGCTATGTCGGAGGAGAAGAAGCCTAAGGATATAACCGAGCTTCCAGGCGTTGGCCCTACAACGGCCCAGAAACTCATAAGTAGCGGTTACACCAGTATCGAGGCTATCGCTGTCGCTACACCGCACGAGCTCAGCCAGGCTACAGGTATACCATTACCGACCGCCCAGAAGATAATCCAGGCCGCCCGCGACGCCCTGGATATCAGGTTCAAGACCGCTCTCGACCTGAAAAAGGAGAGGCTAACCGTTAGGAAGATCACTACTGGGAGCAAGAATCTAGACCAGCTGCTCGGCGGGGGAGTCGAGACTAGGACGGTAACAGAGTTCTTCGGAGAGTTCGGTAGCGGGAAGACCCAGATATGCCACCAGCTGAGTGTTAACGTTCAGCTTCCCGAGGAGCAGGGAGGACTCAACGCTAAGGCCGTCTATATCGATACTGAGGGGACTTTCAGGTGGGAGAGGATAGAGCAGATGGCTAGAGGCGTCGGCCTAGACCCGGACCAGGCCATGGAGAATATATACTGGATACGGGCTATCAACAGCCACCACCAGATGGCCATAGTAGACCAGCTCTTCGACATGATCAAGAGGGAGAATATCAGGCTAGTAGTGGTTGACAGTGTCACCAGCCATTTCAGGGCCGAGTTCCCCGGGAGAGAGAACCTCGCGATGAGACAGCAGCTGCTCAACAAGCATCTACACCAGCTCTCCAGGCTATCCGAGATATACAATGTAGCAGTAGTCATAACAAACCAGGTAATGGCTAGGCCGGACGTCTTCTATGGAGACCCGACCCAGGCAGTGGGCGGCCACGTGCTATACCATGCTCCAGGGGTCAGGGTTCAACTGAAGAAGAGCCGTGGAAACAAGAGGATCGCCAGGATAGTAGATGCTCCCCACCTCCCCGAGGGGGAGACAGTCTTTGTAATAACCGAGTGGGGTATCAGGGACCCGGAGTAGACGGGCACTCGACCCCTGAAACCTCAAGCATACCGTTTTTCCATACACCCCTCCATATAATCCTACCCCTATAGACCCCCTCCACCACGGGAAGCTCATGGTATAACCCGCTAAGCGGGTCGTGCATTTTAACCTTCCTCACTATAACCTCCGGTTTCTCATCGAAAACGCACTCCCTACAGTTGAACCCCTCGCATACAATAAGCACCAGCACACCATCGCATGTTTCAGGCTCGAGCTTCGCCGCTAGCCTCCTAGCATTTCTAGACCGTACAGGCAGTACCACCCTCCTACCGCAACCCTTATACTTACGTCCCGCCAACTGGTAGTGCCCCTCTAGGACTCCCTGTCCATACAACGTTTTATTGGTCATGTAGGAATAAGTGTGTAGGGGAAATTAGCCCGTACATGTCAACATGATCCTACCGTCTATCCTTCCGCCACAACCCCAGGATGGTAGCTGTGAAAGCTAGGGAGCGTGTAGGGTTTGAAGAGGCTAACACTCCGGTGGAGACTAGTACTTACGCTCATAGGAGTAGGACTGGCCATTGGGGGAGCACTGCTCGCCGGGCACGCGGGAGAGACGGGCTCTAAGGGAGGGGTAATGCTCTATGAGGCAACGGTCGTCGCGTTTATGATTGCCGCGGCAAGCTTCCTGGCGGACGCACTAGCGGTTACTCCCGCCATATTCGAGATCCTGTTCGGCCTCCTCATAGCGGTCCGCGGCATGCACGGTGACAATCTCTTAGGCCTCTTATCCCTAGCCGGGAGCGTATTCTTAATGTACATAGCAGGTTTAGAGATAGACCCCACACTGCTCCGTAGAGAGTTTAAAAGCGGGTTGCTGATAGGTGGCGCCAGCGTAGTTGTACCGCTTGTAGCCGTTTACACAGTGCTATACTGGACGGGCTATACCCGGATGCAGGCTCTCCTAACAGGGCTGGGAGTCTCAACGACAGGGGTGGCTATCGTCTACTCTATAATTAAAAGTGTAGGCCTGCTCAGGAGGAGGATAGGACAGCTAATATTCTCTTCCGCCATGATCGCCGACGTTATAGTGGTACTATCCTTCACGTTTATAGTATCATCGAAAAACCTTTCACTGCTGCTCTACTTCGCGTTCGTACTAGTATTCCCAGTACTATTCGCCAAAGCGATCGACTGGCTTCCCCACAGCAGCGCGGAGGCCGAGCTCAGGATAATAATAGCGGCCCTAATAGGGGCCAGCCTGCTGAGCGAGCACGTAGGCATACATGCTGTCCTATTCGCTTTCATACTTGGTATTGCTACTCGTGGCTTCATAGAGAAGCGTAGACTGTTAGAGGCGAAAATTAGCGGTCTAACTTTCGGCTTTCTCGCACCGGTCTTCTTCGTCTATGCGGGTATGAACGCGATGCCGAGCGGTGTGGGGAGCAGTTTGAAGACGGCGTTGCTCCTTTTCGTGCTGAGCTATACTTTGAAGGTCGCGGCTTCCTATATGGGTCTAAAAGTTCTTACTGGTGTTGGCGATCTAAGGCTTGCCTCGGTTTTCGGTGCGAGGCTGACTATGAGTACTGTTATAGCGTTCACTGGCCAGGCGGCCGGCATCCTCTCTTCTACTCTTGCGGGCGGGATTATTCTCTCAGCGCTTCTCGCAACTATTACTACGGCGGTGCTGACTAGGACTGCTGTCACTAACGAGGTTTGAGCGTGGCGCCCCTAACCTCCACGCCTATATATTGCAATAATAATTATTAATAATGCTAATACTAGAATAATAGTATTATAGAACCGCCCGCGGCCACTCCTAGCACCCATCCCTCCAGTTGTAGAGGACGTAGAAGTGCTCACAGCATTACTCATATTGCCAGTCGTAATATTACCACCGCTAGCCTGACCCTGGTATACTATGTTTCCTAGAAGCGTGCGCTCCCTTGAACCGTTACAATCCACTGTAACATTTGCCGTAGGGGAGAAACCGATATCCAGGAGTATCCTGCCTAGCAAGGCAAGGCTTGTGGTAGTGTTCGCTCGCATCTCCAAGCCATCAATATATAATAGTAAACTATTATTCTTATTATTCTTAAATAGTATTATCGAATTATTAGATAGATATAAATATTTAATATCATAATTATTACTTATTATTGACTTAATTTTAACCGCTACAGGCTTGAGATAATGATAGACGAGCGGCATACTAATAAGCGAATCTATAGCCGCTAGCACAGTGTAAAGGCTAGCGTTCTCCACGTAAATAGTAGCATATAGGTTCGAGGTGAGATTACCGTTATCGCCACTTTCAACTTTCAAGCTAACATTGCCTACCTGCACGCTTGACGGTAAGTAGACTACTCCTGTTCCATGCCCCTCAAATTTGCTCTCGCCATCAACCCGCTCAAGGGTACCATTAAGCCGGAGATCTCTTGCCATTAGAAATTCTCCTACCAGCCGTTCAAGGTTTGTGGTGTTCGTAACTGTCGAATTGTATATTCCTGTTGCTTCGGCTTTCACTTTGAACGTTACATTTAACTGGGAGGAAGTGTTCGACCCGGCTCCGGTTCCTTCTATTTCAACTTTAAGCGTGCCATTTGTAGTCTCTATTTTATATTTTATTTTTAAATTATTATTGTTTATTTTATATTTTAGTGATATATCTTTTATTCCTAAAAGTTGTAATATTCCGGTTATTGATAAATTTGCTGTTATAAATAGTTTATTGTTTACATACGTACTTTTAGTATTTAAACTTATTATTTGTGAAATATATGACATGTATGGTGGCAGAGGCATATATATTCTGATATTACTAATATTATTGTTACATATTATATTTATTGTAGAATTATTACTTATCCACTCGAGTGTCCGGTTGACCAACACACCCATGCTCGAGCCGGATGGTAGCGGCTGTGCCTTTACTGGTAGGGCGGGCTGAGGGATTATAGTTAGGATTACTCCTGCTAGGAGTAGTATTGCAAGTAGTAGGCGTGGGGCTGTTTTTCCTGTCCGCATTATGAAACCCTAAACATATATGAGGGCGTTGTGCGGGGAAAAATAGTTTGGCGTGGCTTTATTTATAAATAGTCTGTTTTAATATTTTATATTTTGAGTCCGAATACTTGTCTTACCAGCTGCCTAACGATTGTCAGCCTCTGGATCTCGTTCGTGCCCTCATAAATGGTCGTTATCACCGCGTCTCTCAGGTATCTAGCGACGCCTGTCTCCTCGTCAGCTCCCACGCCTCCATGGACCTGTATGGCCTGTCTTGCTATCCACTCTGCAGCTTCAGTCGCAAACGCTTTTGCTAGGCTGCTCGCGATGACGAACTCCCTCCTCCCATCGTCTGCGAGCGTTGCTGCCCAGTATGTGAGTAGCCTGGCCGCTTCTAGCTTCATGTACATGTCTGCTATCTTCTGTATTATCATCTCGAACTCTATGAGGCGCTTCCCGAACGCTTCCCTCTGGAGGGCGTAGTTGACCGCGGCCTCGAATGTTGCCTGTGCGATACCGACAGCCTGTGCTGCTATTCCTATCCTCGTATAGTCGTAGGTTGTCACTATGACTTTGAAGCCCTGGTTCTCGGGGCCGACCAGGTTCTCAGCCGGGACCTTGACCTCGTCCAGTATTACCTCGTATGGCTGTTCTCCCCTCATCCCTATGACGTTGAATCTCTGCCCTATCTTGAGGCCGGGCGTGTCCTTCTCGACTACGAACACGCTGATACCCCACCAGCGCTTGTCGGGCTTCGGGGGTTCCGTCCTGGCGCTGACAACGAAGAAGTCGGCCTTCTCCGCGCCGCTTATGAATATCTTCCTACCGCTGATAATGTAGTGGTCGTTCTCCTTTTTGGCCTTGGTCTGTATGCCCGCCACGTCGCTCCCACAGCAGGGCTCGGTGTTGGCGTGGGCGCCGAACGCCTTGCCCTGGGCTATGGGAACTATGTATTTCTTCTTCTGCTCCTCAGTGCCGAACTTTAGTATGGGTATGCCGAAGAGGTGGTTAACACCGATAGCGACAGCCAGGCTGGGGACGGCCCTTGCAACCTCCTCTGTCAGTATAGCCTGGAGTAGCTGGCCTCCTCCCTGGCCTCCATACTCTTCTGGTATGCCTACGCCGAAGAAACCCTGTGCGGCGAACTCTTCGAAGATCTCTTTAGGTATAGTGTTGGTCTTCTCTATCTCCTGCCATCTCGGTAGGACCTTGTTCTCTACGACCTCTCTCACAGCCTTCCTGAACAGCTCGTGCTCCTCGTCTATCTTGATCTGGAAGTCTTCTACGCTATTGAACGGGAACACCATTCTGGAGTCTACCTCCGCTCATAACACGCCGCTAAGGCCTGTTCTGTTCCTAGTATGTTGTGAGGGTCTAGGAAAAGACGGTACGCCTAATATGGCGTATAAACCGGGATTCAGAATAGGTATAAAAAGTGACAGGTTTGAGACGTGATTGCCCGCCTGTGTCTCGGCGGCCGGGCTAGCTTCCTTCCTCCTCGCCGGACTCCTCTTCTTCGGTCTCGGCGCCAGTCTCAGCCTCTTCTACTTCCCCTTCGACCTCCTCTATTTCTTCTCCTATCTCTTCTAGGCCCTCGACCTCCTCTAGGCCAGCCGCGGCCGAGCTTATGACCTCTATGATGCTAGCTATTAGCAGGCCCACCGCGCCGACCACTATGAAGCCTGCGGCCGACAGGAATATGGCGTTGGAGGTCGCAATATTATTCTCCATTATGAGCTCGTGCGTGGCAAGTATCTGGTACCGGTAGAAGGCTGTTGACATGAGCAGGGCCCATCCAATAGCGCTCAGGAGGAATGACACGCTGTAGAGGAGGTAGGCCCTGGTCTTAGTCTCATAGTAGATCGAGCCGGCGCCTGCGACAAGAATTATGAAGGCGAGCAGTATGCTTGCCGCCCTTAGTCCTGCTGACTGGTTGAAGTATTTTATGAATTCTGTTATGGGAGCCTGGTATACTAGCGCGTTCACCGCCTTACTCATAAGGCCTATGCCTGCGAACCCTAGGATCGCCACTATGACTGCTAGTGCCGACGCTATCTTGGTTGAGGCGCCCATCATTAGGGTTCCAACGTAGGAGAGCACGGTGACCCCTAGGACTAGGAGTGTGGCTGCGAGCACCATGTACTGTTTAGCTCCTAGCCACGCGTTTATCTGCACAATACCTGGGGTTGCTGGGCCTCTGAACGGGTTTAGGAATGCTATTTCTAGCTGCTTGACGATACTGTACTTCCAGTTGTATGTTATGATTAGATTCTCGTCCGTACTGTTTAGGGCCGCTATGGCTGAGACGAACGCTAAACCTAGGAGTAGGAATCCCACGCTTACAAGTATCTGCTCCCTGATCCTGTATAGTACTCCTATAGATAGGATGACTATACCGGTAATTAATAGGATAGGGGCTACCACCGTGAATGTTGCGAGAGCCGGGAACACCCTTCACACACCCCCTATTTCAACGCAATACCCTATA
This sequence comes from Acidilobaceae archaeon, assembly GCA_026986415.1. Taxonomy (GTDB): domain Archaea; phylum Thermoproteota; class Thermoprotei_A; order Sulfolobales; family Acidilobaceae; genus S143-63. Next base: position 22,129 of record JALSOR010000080.1, on the reverse strand, counting down.
CTGCGGAGACGTGCTACCCGTTATCCGGGAAGGCTTGGGGGTACGCCCGGAGGGTAACCCCCTTAAAGCCTGTGTACTCCCCGAGTTTACCGTTTAGCCTTCTAGTACTACACAATAATATAGTTCCCCTCTACAGTATGAATTAAAAGGCTTACACTTTCAAGTATAGTCTTATGATAACTCTTTTACGATAGTATCCCTCCATAAGGGTATATTCTCCCATTCCACCCTGTATAGTATCGCGTCTAAAGGCATATTGATATTGTCCTCGAGCAGTTTCTCCGCGTCAGCACCACAAATTGCTACACCATTACTCTCGAAAGCGTAGACCAGCTTTCCACTCCTATAAAGGGCCCTTAAACTGTAAGAGCCTAGATGGCCCACGATAAATATGAGCTCCCCGCCCGCGTATTTCGCGTTAAGAGTACTGATGAGCCCGGCGAAATCCCCATTATACCTGTCAATAAGGGAGCCGCTAGCGAGAAGTGCAGCTAAAATTAGACTATCGCATAGGACCTCGCTAGGCTTGGCATTGCTTGTGGGAGCCACTCTCGCCCCAGCTACTGTTCTAGGGGTGCTTGCTTCTGTTGGGGGAGACGGGGTAGGGGCTTCCTTTCTCTGCTGTGGTGCCTGGACTGTTTCGGGAGGGGGAGCCTGGGTCTTAGCCCTCCTCTCGGGGGCCCGCTGTCTCCCGCCATACCTTATATAGATGGGGCACCTCTTATAGTTCCCTTTGCATGGGAAGCGGAGAGTGCTTACTTTCTTGCCTATGAGAGAACAGTATGCTACTGTGCCTCGTATGTTTTTAGCGTAGGGACATGCCACTCACACAGCACCCCTTCTGCCAAGTAGTGCCTATCACTCTCACTGTGTATCCTCGTGTATCCTCTAAGATCCCATTCTCCCCTGCGGGCCCCCGGGTAAAGGCGTTGTACCATACACCAGTAGATATCAAGTTAGTCCCCCATTTAACCCAACCTATAAGTTAGTAACAGCTTGTATATACAAGTTAGCAATCTCTACACTAGGCTTGCTTCCGACCATGAGAGCATCTTAGCCTTTATAACAATAGTAAATAATATATTAAAATTGATATTCCTTATTTATTTTACCTGTGACGCTATTGTTTCCAGCTTATCCAGTGTGGGCTCGGGCAGGTAAGGTGCAGGTATTTTTAATATTTTAGCATTATATTTTAATGCTAATGCCTCTAGGCTCTTATCCACTTGACCCACGGGGGCCCCTTCCTGGTCAACAATTATAATAGCCAGCCCGTTGTTTTTAAGGGTTTCCTCCGCCCTGCTAATAACATCTGGAGGGATCGCGGAGGCGCCGGGCTGTAATGATAAATATACCGTTATGTTTATACCTAACCAGCTGGCGGGATACTCTGCTAGCGGGCTCGAGGCGACCGCGAGCGTGCCATTCATAATATTTGTATATTTTTCAAGAATGCTTATATTTCTAAATATATAGTTTTTGTTTTTATTTATTATATTTGAGCAGTTAGGATCTAGCGTTTCTAGCTTGCCAGCGATGTAATTCATGAAAACCGCGTAATTCCTAGGGTCGTATATAGGCATGTGAAGATTCACTGCACCAGTAGGGAGACGTAGAATGCGTATTCCTGGGATCTCCGGTATTACCACAAGCTTATCCTGCGGAACATACTTTGCGATGCTCTTCTCAAAGGGGGCATGACCTGTAGATACTACGAGAGAAGCGTTATCCAGCAATTTCACGTCGCCCGGTCTCAGGCTGTAATGGTGAGGATCTGATCCCGGAGGTGCTAGAGGTACAACTTTAATAGTGTCGCACCCGCGGGTTAGGAGGCGTATATCATCTGACACTCCTGGGAACGTTGACACTACCAGTATCCTTTCCTCTTTCGGCTGTACAGCATGGGGCTGTCTAGTTTGGAGAGCATCATATAGTAGAATAGAAGATAATATAATTAATATTAATAATATTAATAATAGTTCTTTCGTTCTGCCTCTGTTCATGATGCATCTCCCAACGTGCATAAAATAGCATGCTCAATAAAAGCTTTGTGCATAGACTCTTACCGGCCAACCTCCTTTTACTTCCATTAACGAACATCTCTTTGTTCTCCTCTATACTGTGCATAGAAAATATTACTCTCTCAGTGTAACGATTGTGGTGGTGTGCACATTTATGGGTAGAATCGAGATTGAAGTGGAAAACGTTGAGGTTGCATATAAGGGGGAAAGCGTCCTACATATAGAGCGTCTCGAGCTAGAGGGGCCAGGCCTGGTTCAAGTGCTGGGCCCGAACGGTGCGGGGAAGACGACACTACTCCGCCTTCTGGCAGGCCTCGTAAAGCCAAGAAGCGGGAGCATCATAATTAATGGGGTAAACATTACAGGAAATCCTAGAATCGCTGGTAGATTCCTATCGTATGTCCCGCAGAGCCCCCCTGTTGGGAGATATAGTCCTCTCACAGCCTTTGACACTGTCTGTTACAGTGTACTAATGAGAAGATCGTGGCCCCGGCTATATTGCGATTCTAAAACTAGGAGGCTCGTGGAGGACGCCCTGTCCCGTGTGGGGGTGCCCAGCAGCCATTGGTTTAAGCGGCTGACCGAGCTTAGCGGTGGACAGCTGATGAGAGTTTTTATAGCAAAAAGTATTGCGGCTGGCAGGCCTGTTATTCTTATGGATGAGCCTTTGAGCCCTGTCGATCCTGCAGGTAAGACTGGTCTTGCAAAGCTTATTGTTGACGCGTCTAAGGATAGATTGGTTATTGTTACGAGCCATGATCCTATGCTTTTGCTGGATAAGACGAAGACCTTAGTTCTAGTTAACAGGAGGGTTGTTGCTTATGGGCCTCCAAGTGTTGTTATTAGGAGGGAGGTATTGGAGGAGGTTTATGGTTCCGCGATAATTCCTGTCGGTCCGAGTCATCTGCATATTGTCGATAGTCATAGGTAGGCCTAGGCTTCCGGGTGGTATGATATGGATTTCGTAAAGCAAAAAATAATATTATTAATAATATTAATGTTTGATCTAGTACTATCCTTGTTCCTAGCAGAAAAGTATCCTGCACGATGGCTAATAGTTATAGCGTCTTCGAGCACTGCTTTCGCCGCGTTAAGCATACTCGTATACTCGAGGCGTCTGCTCTTCGCGTCTGCGAGCTCCCCTCACGCGGCATTCCTGGCTGCAGGGCTTGGAATACTGCTCGGATATGGGACCGGGATCGCACCGTTGGCCTGGACTGTTATTATCGGCCTAGTTCTCGTGTACACGCTGGGTTTCATGGTATATAGGGGTGTCGACCCGGACGATGCGACAAGCCTTTTCGTTAGCTTCTCGACCAGCGCTGGGGCTCTAACCGTGTATTATGTAATGTCGAAGATAGTATCTGGAGCAGATATTTCTGCCATAATAATAGGGGACCCCCTACTAGCCGGGCCGGACCTTGTAAAGTATTCCGCGCTCGTAGCGCTCGCTACCGTGATCCTCACTTTCCTGTGCGCACCAGAAATAGTCTACATGGGGACAGACCCGGACGATGCCAAGCTGAGCGGTATAAGAGTCTGGCTTTACGACCTGATCCTCTTCACCCTTATTGGTCTCGCAAGCGTTGGCATGGTAACGGTTGTCGGGTTCGTCATAGAGCATCCCCTACTCTTACTGCCTGGAGCAGTATCGGTCTTATCTTGCAGGTGCGGCAGCCTGTGGACCATGGTTGCCAGTATAATCATAGGCCTCTCGATAGGCGTGGTGGGACTGCTCCTAGCAGTCCTCTTAAACCTCTCCCCCTCCGGCATTATAGGTCTCCTGCTAGTCATAGTATACCTGGCAGCCCTGGCATTTCATAGATCGGCCTAGGAAACACTCATAGCAATAGGGGGTTTAGATGTGAAGAGGCGGGAGGCCAGGGGTAACGGTAAGAGCAGGTTTGGCATTAGCATTGATAAGAGTGTTGCGGAGCGCTTGAGCAGGCTTGCAGAGGTTCTGGGTGTAGATAGGAGTAGGCTTGTCGAGGAGGCTGTTAGACAGTATCTCGACGATCACAAGCACATGCTGGTGCCGCACGAGTGCCGGGGAATTATTGTGGGGTTATGCCCAGATAATATTGCGGTCGCCTCGAAAGTTAGAGACTATAAGGATATAGTTTCGAGCCACATGCATATTCATATTGACGGTAAATGTATCGACATAATAGTAGTACAAGGCCCCAGCAGAATAATAGGGAAGCTGTATGCGAGCCTAGAGCATGATAACTGTAAGACGAGATTCCTACCCCTCGGGGACCTTGCATGACTCGCTCTCGAGACTGTCAAGCTAGATAAAGCCTCCCTGAGTCCCGGTAGATTCACGGTTGGGGGCTGTGAAGATACGACGGTCGACTGATAGAGTGTGATGACCATTCCCCTTACGCGAGCCCCCATCATATGCCTGGTAGGAACTGTTTTAGAACCCGTAGCGCGTATAGTATAGTGTTAAATGTAGAGGTGACGTTATGCCCTTGGCCGATTCTCCTATCGTGGACGCTAGCGTCCTCTTGGAGCTTACCGACTATATGGGAAGGCTTGGAGCGGAGTACTCCGAGGCCCGGTACCATTCTATAACGGGCTTTAGTGCCTTCTACCTCTCAGGAAGCCTTATCCAGGCGTCTCCCTCAGATTCTAGCGGGATAGCGTTCAGAGCGGTTGTTGATGGCGGCCTGGGGTTCTCATCTACTAGCAAGCTAGATATGGACTCGCTTAAGAGCGCGGCGAAGAGGGCTGTGGCTGCCGCTAGGGCTGCTTCGCGCCTGGTTAAGCGGAAAGTCGAGATGGGCCCGGGACTGCTCGGTACTGCTAGGTATAGTGTTATTGAGAGGAAGCCTCTAAGCTCTATCCCGGATGTGGACCGTTCCGATACTGCGGCTGAGATAGCTTCCTCTGCCGAGCCTCCTAGGGGTGTTGAAGCCTCGGTTTCACTGTTCTATATGGATCAGGTCGAGCATAAGATTCTAGTGTCGAGTGATGGTGCGCTCGTTGAGAGTGTTATTCCAAAAGTTTATATATTTTATAATTTAAATGTTAAGTATAATGGTGAGAGGAGGACCCGCTTCTTCGAGCTGGGCGGTTCCGGAGGGTTCGAGATAGTGGAAAACATTGGTATTGACAGTGCAATTGAGGACGACTATAAGAGCCTCTTTACTGTGCTATCTAGAGCGGTCCCACCGCCCCACGGAAAGCTAGACGTTATACTCGGCCCCGAGGTTGTAGGGCTAATAGTCCACGAGTCCGCGGGGCATCCTAGCGAGGCAGACCGGGTTCTAGGGAGGGAGGCTGCCCAGGCAGGCCTAAGCTACCGCATGGAAAAGCCCGTGGGTTATAGGATAGGTAGCGAACACGTCACAGTTATCGATGATCCCACCATACCTGGAAGCCTCGGCTTCTACCTCTACGACGATGAGGGTGTAAGAGCGAGGCCGAGGAAGCTCATAGAGAATGGCGTGCTATCCGAGCTACTGCATAATAGGGAGACTGCGAGCATTTACGGCGTCGAGAGTAATGCTGCAGCGCGCGCGATGAACTATATGAGCGAGCCGATTGTTAGAATGGCCAACACGTATATGGCCCCGGGAGACTACAGTTTCGAGGAGCTAATAGAGGATGTCGAACTAGGCGTCTACATTAAAAAGTATATGGAGTGGAACATTGACGATTATAGGTGGAAGCAGAGATATGTCGGCCTCGAAGCCTACCTTGTCAAGAACGGTAGGCTAGCCGAGCCCGTCAAGGATCCTGTGTTTGAGGTCACTAGCGAGGAATTGTACAGTAGCATTGATGCTGTGGGGAGAGATCTAAGGTTTTATTCTGGAATATGCGGGAAGGGGGAGCCGCCTCAGGGCGTCCCTGTATGGTTTGGAGGCCCTCATGTTAGGGTTAGGGGTGTGAGGATATGACCGAGAACCTATACAGTATCGCGGACGACCTCCTCTCCAACGCTTCAAGGATAGGGGATGAGGCTGTCGTTATTGTTGAGCGTTCTAGATGGTCCATGCTTAAACTTGCCAGGGGAGAGGCGAGCGTATGGCAGGACTGGGACTCGATTACCGCGAAAATATACGTCTCTAAGAGTGACGGGAGGGTGCTCGTAGCCCGTTTGGATAACGTGTCACCCGCCAACGTTGGGAGGCTCAAGAACGTATTTGACAAGCTGAAACCCTCACCACTATACACGCGGCTCCCCGAGCCTACAGGCAAGAGCTATTCCAGCGTCGACAGGCGGATCGCCGATTTCCTAGAAAACCCTGAAAACTACGATTTAAACGATGAGTTAGAACTAGAGCTTGCAGGGGATATCTCAGGGAAGGTTGAAGCTATTGTTAGGAATAAAGTGTTAGTATCAACTTCTGGAGCCGCTCTAAGCGGTGCGAACTCCGGATTCCAAGGATACGTTAGAATATTCCGTGATGGCTCTAGCGGCCAGTGGAGCTGGACTTCTTCGAAGCTAGACTTCCCACTGGCGCGTAAGTCAGTGTCTATTGCGAGGAGTCTTGCAGAGGAGTGCAGCCGGCTCCCGAAGACCACTATCGGATCGGAGAGTGACATGCCCGTCCTGCTCGGCCCTATGGTTGCTGGCAACCTGCTGGGAGAGGTCGCGCATATGGCTTCGGGGTTCTCTGTTATTGCAGGGTATAGCTTTATAAGAAAGGAGATGCTTGGTAGCGAGATAGCCAGCAAGGATCTCACCCTGGAGGATGCCCCTCTAGATGAGAGGTTCCCCGAGTATACTCTTTTCGATGAGGAGGGCCTCTCTACCTATGATAAGCCTATCATCCAGAACGGCATCTTGAAAAACATCTTAAACAATACTAGGACTGCTAAAATGCTAGGACTGCGTTCGACCGCTAACGCAGGGCTAGAAGCCCCCGCCCCATTCCAGCTCCGTATAAGCCCGGGGCCTTACAGTGTGGAAGAGCTCATGGGCCTCGAAGACCGTATGGTCTACGTGACGAACAACTGGTATACAAGGTTCCAGAACTATGCCGATGGCACGTTCTCCACCGTCGCGAGGGACGCAGTGTTCCTGGTCGAGAAGGGAGACCCTGTCGCGTGCCTAGGAAGGATTAGAATAACAGGAAAACTATCGTCTCTAATAAGGAAAATCATAGGTATAGGCCGGGAGGTGTACCCGCTAAGATGGTGGGAGATAGAGCTACCCAGCCTCGTGCCCCACGTGCTTGTAAGAACCGGCATATCGGGGTGAGCGTGTAGATGCGCTCCGCCCTGATAAAAATACTATACCATGAGGATTTCATGCTCCACCGGCCAGACCCGTATCCCCACCCGGAGAATCCTGGAAGGCTACGCGAGGCACGCGCAGGCCTTTCAATGTTAACCAATTATGTTAGCTGGATCGAGCCCGAGGAGGGACCTATAGAGGCATATCTCGAAGCCCACACGCAAGAATATCTCAACAGGATTCTTACCCTGGCAAACAGCGGGGAAGTCGAATTCCTCGATCCTGACACGTACGTATCCCCTGGAACACCCAGGGCTATAAGAAGGCTGAGCGGGGCCGTGACCAGCGCTCTCGATATCGTGGGCAGAGGGGAGGGGCCAGTTCTAATATTGGGGAGACCGCCTGGACATCATGCTGGCAGGGGAGGCCCAGCGCTCGGAGCCCCCACGCTAGGCTTCTGCATTGTCAACACTAGCGCTCTATTAGCGTTGAGATTATGGAAGCATCACGGCAGTACTGCCGTTGTCGATTTCGACGCGCATCACGGTAACGGCACACAGGAAATACTGTGGGACACGCCAATATTCCACTTCGATATTCACCAGGATGCTCGCACGATATACCCGGGAACAGGGTTAGAACGGAGAACCGGGTATCAGGGTACGAAGGTGAACTATAATTTGAGGCCTGGCGCGGGCGACCGGGAATACGAGGCTGTAATCAGAGAGATAGGCTTGGAGCTCGAAGAGATAGACCCGGACTATATCGTTGTTAGTGCTGGCTTCGACGCCTATAGGGATGACACACCGTTCGTTTCCCTAAACGCGACTGAGAAGACGTTCAGGCTCATAGGCTCAATGCTCAGTAAATGGAGCGGCAGGACTGTTATCATGCTTGAAGGAGGCTATTCTACAGGTCTCCGGCACGGGCTTCCCTCGTTCATAGCCGGCCTCCTAGGAGTATTCTCATAGAGGATTACGATTGGAAGGCCTCCGGGCATATCAAATCCCAGAACAGGAAACAGTGTGGGGGAGGCTCAGCGATGCGGGGCGCGCCCATCGGCCCCAAGCATTTTTGGGCCCTTAGACCGGGCCTCGCCTCCTCAGGGATTCCTCAGCATCCCCTCCCCCGCCCTTTAGACTTACATTACGAGGTTGGGGGAATTTGACGGTCCCGCCTGGTTATATTTCTCTATCAAAGCGTTGCACAGCATTATGTGCTCGGCTATCTCTACTATCCTGGCGATCTCGAGTATCTTGGCCAGGAAGTATGCGAACGCCGGGCTACTGTTTGAGACGACTTCCGCGAGGTCGCCCTCCATGCTTAGTATGTATGATACTTTCATGTAGCTCTCCTCGCTTTTCCTGACGCTCGGAGGTTTGACTGAGAGTACCGTTGTTGATATGGCAACCTCAAGTATTTGGAGGAGGAAGGCTAGCCTCTCCCTTTCATCCTCGCTTAGATGGTCCAGCATCGTTATGAGGTCGAGTCCCAGCTTATATGCGGAGTCGGCTATTATACCGATAAGATTGCTGGCTGAGACCATGTACCTGCACTTCCTCTCATGCATCTTATTGTATGATTTCACACTATTGGCTGTTCTCAGCAGGAGATAGTTTATCCTCATCAGGTGCTCATACCTGACTTCTAGCTCCCTCCTGATAACTTCTAGTTCCCTCTCGGTCGGGATTCTCTGGCCTGCTAGGAGTGACACGTAGTCCGCGAATAGTTTTGATATGAGCCTACCATACTCTATGAGCCTGTCCACGAGATTCTCGTTTCTCCTACCGAGCTTCACGTTTATCTCGTTCTTATCATACCTAACCTCCACGTTTGGAAGGATGAGCTCCATCTTCTTTACTCTCTCATACTGCTCCTTCCTAATGTTCTTGCCGGATATGAATCTGACCTCGTCGAACCCGAAAACGTATGAGCATAGCACTAGCCTGTTGACATGTCTCTCGACGTGGGTATGGTTGAGGCTGAACTCTAAGCTTATCATGTTCCGTGTATTGTTGGGGGCGATAACCAGCTTGTCCCCCTCGTCGAAGAGTGTTAGCACGTCACCATACTTTATACCATGCCTTTTAGCCCACTCCTTCGGGAGTGTAACTATAAGACTTGAAGCACCGAGCCTTTGGATCTTCCGGTAAAACAAGTGTCCATTAGATTTTGAATTACCGCCACGCGGCCTGGCATATGTTTCACTGGCCAAAACACGCCACCTGTAAAGCACTTTTCGATATATCTGTATATGAGCGTCCAGTTAAAAAATAGCACCCCTATATAAGGCGTATTATAATAGCTTATACATACTTCATTTTAAGTAAAAGAGCGAACCCGTACCCTACATGTAATTACTATATATCATTTTAAATTCAATATAGATGCTCTCCTCTATGGTTTCAATATGTAATGATGAAGGTGACATATTTAAACCCGTGTTTGCTCATAAAATACACGAGACCTATAAGAAATACTGGTAAAGGAGGTGCACAGGTATGAGCCTAGAGAACAGAACATACAAGCTAGTGTTAAGGAAGACGGCTAGAGGCCCCGTCATCCAGTTCAGGAGTGCTACCCCCGAGAAGAGGGAGAGCACACTGATAAGAATGGGGGGCAGAAAGTCTGAGGAAGTCTTCAAAGTAATGGTTGACGTCCTCAAGAAGTACGACTATATACTCGAAGAGGGGGGCAGCGAGAACTATAAGGCCTATAAGCTGAAGCAAGAGATAGGCCCCGTAGTGGGAGGTTACCTTGTCCTTATAAGGAGGAGCCGTGACCCCGAGAAGTGGCTACCCTACTTCGAGGGCTTCATAAAGGAGGATCCCTATAAGGGCGCCCACTCGCTGCTAACCCACGCTCTAAGTCTAGCGCTAGCCCTAAGCAGCGCCTATCCACCGCCGGAGAGGGTAAGGATGCAGCTGTCCCCGAAGGTTGTCGACAGTATTAGTGCTGGGTTCAAGACTGCTGTAAAGAAGCTCTGGGGCATTAGGAAGTAGCAGGGCTCCCTGCCCAAACCCATATATATTTTCTAAATAATACTGATAGAAATGTTTATACTGTCTTATTTTTAAGGCTTGCATAGTTCTACCAGAATATCGCAATCCGGCAACACTATGCACTCCCTGCCGGCGCAAACCCTGTATGACCTCCCGGTGCATTCCGAGAACGCGGCCGCCAGCGCTATGCGGGCATCGCATATGTCCCTAAACGGTCTCCGCCTCGGCCTTGGGAGCCCGCATCTCCTGGCGGCCGCCGCAGGGTATGTCTCCAACACGTAGACGCCGGCCTCTTCAAGGAGGTTTCTAATGCTCACGCCGAGAAGGCAGAGTTTCGCCATCCCCCTGAAACTGCATGGGAGGAGCGGGGTTCCCGTGTTCTCCGCCAGTATTTTCTCGACCTTTCTTAGGCCTCTACCTTTTGGAGGGTAGAGTGGAGCGTCTACTGCCACGAGTGATGCCTTTTCGCGTAGCATGCTTTCTATCGCATCCCACGGGTGCTCGTACGATTCTAGGATGATTGATTGGCGGCGTTCATGGAGGGATCTTGTTGTCGCTATGGCGAGGACTGTTGGGCTTCTGCCTGCTCCCAGGTCTACTCCTGCTATTGTTATTTCGTTGCTGGCCGCACATCTAGGATTCCAGCCGCGATTATTGGGAAGATTATAGTCGCGTCCCCATAGACTACCACTCTTCCCCCTTCCGGCTTTATCTTCCCCCATGTTACCGCCTCCCGTGGGTGGGCCCCGCTCAGGCTTCCATCGTATTCTACCGCTGTGGTGACGTATACTGCGTAGTCGAGGCCGTTCCTGAACTGGCTCCACCATATTGCGTGGTGCTTGCTTATGCCCCCTCCAACTATCAGCGCGGCCGCTTCCCCTTTCCACGAGAAGAATATGTCGGAGAGCATCTTCATATCGATAAAGTAGTCTACGGTGAACTTGTACTCTCTCCTCTGAGCCTCCATGAAGAGGCTCGTCCCGAAGGCACCGTCGGGCCAGCCGGGGACGAAAACATAGGCTCCACTACTGCTTGCGGCCCTCAATATGCTCCTCTTATCCTCGATAATGGAGCCCGCCAGCCTGGCTATCTCGTAGGTGCCCCACTTATCCCTGCCATCGCTCTCCATCTTGTCCACAAGCTTCCTAACGAAGGATTCAACCTTCGGCCCGTACGATTCCACGGGTATGTATATGTTCCCGAGCCTATGGTAGCCCTTCTCGTAGAGCTCGACATCGTCAGCCTCGAAGAAGCCTTTAAGATATTCTCCCCCAACTGCACGGGCAATATCATGGTCGAGCGCCCCGCACGTGGTTATAACAACATTAAACAGGCCCTTCCCTATGAGGTCCGCTATTATCCCTCTCAAACCTGTAGATACAAGATTGGCGGTGAACGTTAGGATGCGGAGCCTGCTCCTCGATAGTCCCTTCCTGAGGAGCTCTATAGCCCTGTAGAGGTGGCCGGCGTTGAAACCGTATATTTTAGAGTAAGCATCTATAAGCTCGCGAACCGTCATGTCCGGCCGGATTACCGGGTCCTCTACCCTCTCCACGGCTACACACCCTCCCATATAGGATTCCCGCGTTTCCGCCCCCGGGTATTTTACTGTCAAAAAGATGGTCCTGGGAGTCGATTTTTGAATCTAATATTCACGTCCGGAGACCACCCCGCCCCCTTAGAGGCCGCCGGAAAAAACGATTAAATACACATTATTTTTCTTAAACTATATCCTCCTCCCAGGCGATAGCCATGATCCGGGCTAGAAAGTCGAGGAGAGGGCTCAGCCCTCTAATAGCGGCGGTAGTACTCATAAGCGCCACAATAGTCGGCGGCATGCTCGTCTACCAGTATTTCCAGTCTAGCCTTGGCAGGGCCCAGGCAATGGCTCAGGGGCTAGCAGTAACAGCGTCAAGCATGCCCCTAAACAGTAACACTACGCTAATAGAAGTATCCATTCTCAACAACTACAACAAGCCTGTCACAATCACCGGTGTAACCGGAATACTAGCCAACGCCAGCACGGTGACACTCAAGCCGGCCTCGGGCCAGGAATTACCGGTGCAGCTAAACCCTGGAGAGAAGAACACTATCATCCTCGTATCTAACCAGACCGTGCCCAGGGCTGTAGTGGTACACTATAGTGTTGATGGTGTGGAGCATCAGAGCGATCCTGTCCAGCTGGGCTAGCCCTCCGGGCGGGGAATAAAACATGATACTCAAAAATTTTTTAAATAAAAATAATACTAGAGAAACCGTTAAAGAACACGTTAGACTTGTAGAACCGGAAACACGCAGAATAGAGGAGAGATTTGTAGGGGAAGAATGGAGAATACTCGCAAAATACAGCACAGGCCCCGTAGACTACATCATATACCGGGGGGACGACGGGCTCGCCAGGCTAGCATTCCAGGAACCCCCGGAACCCTCGAGAGAAAGACTCAACATGCTACTCTCAGGGCTCGCCCAGCCCGAAACACAAGCAGAGAAGTACCACTTGGACAAGCTCAAAAGCGGCTACGGGAAGATATACCCGCTAATTATTGATAAGTATGTCGAAGAAATAGCTGTAGACGGGCCGGAACGCAACATAGCCGTAATACACAAGTACATGCCGAGCAGATGGATAGAAGTCGACCTCAGCCTCACAAGAGAGGAGGCAGACAGCCTGAGCATACAGCTAGCAAGAAAAGCGGGGAGAATGATAAGCATAGCATCACCCATAGCAGAAGGGCTAACCCTCGAAGGACACCGTATAGCAGTAACATTCTCACGCGAAGTCTCCAGGTTCGGGAGCACAGCTGTTATAAGGAAATACCCTGACAAGCCAATAACCATGGCCGACCTGGTCTCATCAAGAATGATAAGCCCCCTAGCCGCCGCATACCTGTGGATGCTACTGGAAGCCCAGGGATTCATAGTTATAATAGGCAACATGGGCAGCGGGAAGACGACACTCCTCCAGGCCCTCGCAGGACTACTACCACCATACTACAGGATAGTCACGATAGAGGACACGCCCGAGATACGGCTCCAACACCCCCACTGGGACAGCCTCGTCGCTAGACCCCAACCCCCAGGGGGAGAGATAAGGGAGATAGGCCTGGAGGAGCTGCTGAAGTTCGCCATGAGGAGGCGGGCGGAATACCTGATCGTGGGCGAGGTGAGGGGCAGGGAAGCCCGCCTCCTAGCCCAGGCTGCTGCTAGCGGGCACGGGTGCATGACAACATTCCATGCGGACAGCCCCGAGTCGGCGATACTCAGGCTGCGCCTAGACCCTATCAGCCTCCCACCCCTCTTCCTCAACGTTATAACCGCTTTCGCCCATGTCCGCAGGATCCCCCTGAGGGGTGGCGGGGCTATACGTAGGCTTGTGGGCGTGTCGGAGATCGACGGGGACGAGATAGTCGAGGTCATAGAATGGTCCCCCACGATGGACACGCACAAGCCAGCCACGGCCGAGGAGATAGCGGAGAGGAGCACCAAGATAACACCGGCATGGGAGAAAATAGGCATGCCAGGCACAGACGCGGTAGAGGAACTGGCAGACAGGGCCAGATTCCTCGCCGAGACAGCAACACTCACCCCCGACGAGTTCCACGCGCGCCTCCGCGAATTCTACATAGAAAAGTACGGGGAGGCGATACTCTCATGACAAGCCATACGAGGAGGCTCGCACAGCTAATCCTCGGAAAAGCCACATTCGAAGAGGCAACCGCGCTGAGAAGGAGCAGGAACCCGGTGGACATGATAGTCGGAGAAATATTCCTCGACGCCCTACGCCGCTCGGACCCCCTATCTCTAGGGCCTGTAGCCGCCGCGAAGATTAGAGCAACAATAACAATGCTTGAATCGCTCGCAGTATCAGCGGCGATCGTGGCCCCGGTAATGCTGTTTTTCAGCCGCACACTAAGCCTAGCAGTAGTAGTCCTCGCGCTAGCAGCCCTGATAGTAGCTGAAATAGTGCCGGCCGCATGGAGGAGCGTGCTCGCCAACGGTATAGACCAGGAGATGCCAGCCCTACTAGTATACCTCCTCCCCTATACTGCGAGCCCCCGCTACCTGGCCGACGTTCTAACATCAATACCGGAGAACATTTTCAAATGGGCTAAGCACGAGGCTGCAAAGCTAGAATTACTACTGGGCTCCGGAATGGACCCCCTATCAGCACTGGAGGAGCTCGCCCGCACAACCCCGAGCAGGGCGCTGCAGAAAACACTGAAAGAGTATGTAACACTACAGAGGATCGGCGCGACCAGGTCCGAAATGACGATCAGGCTCGTCGAGAGAGCGGTTAAGAGCTTGGAGGAGAAGTGGCGCTCCTATAGTGCTCTGGGACGTGTGATCGTCGAGGCGGTAGCAAGCAGTATAGTCGCGGTATCCGCCCTGGCCCCGCTCGTTGGGGGCCCGAGACTGCTCTCCATCTCAGCACTCATAATCCTAGGTTCAACAGCCGGGGCCGTCCTGCTAGTACTGTCACGCCCTAGAATAGGAGACATACAGGCCCCGGCGAGCATAGCGGCTGTCACGCTTGGAACACCACTACTAGCAGGACTCCTATTGTACCAGGGGCTCGACAAGACCGCTATAGCACTCCTTGCAGGAACAGTAGTGCTTGTAGAATACTACGCGGCGAAATACCGGAGAACATACATGGAGGCCCTATCAAAACTGGAAGAGGCGGCTGAGAGGGCCAGGCTAGGCCTAGACTATGAGAGCCTCCTAGAAAAGGCTGAAGCTGTAGGCGGAGATATCGTGCGGGCCGTGGCAGAGGCTAGCAGGATAGCTGGAAGCATAGGGGTGGGAGGCGCCCTCGAGAAGCTCGTGGAAGTACTAGAAGAGGCCGGCAGGGTGAGGAGGAGCGTATGGGCGGAAGCACTAGTGCTCGAAGCCCTGAGCGGCCTGGCCCCGATCATGAGCGTCTACGCCGTGATAAAGCTTGGAGCCCTAACAGGCCAGGCCCCCCAATGGATACTCCCCGCCCTGAAACCTAGAGTACTGATAAGAGTACTCGTCCCGACAGTCCCGGTATCGGTTCTCCCAGCCTCAGTACTGAGGAGAGGGCGCCTCGCCTCCCAGCTGGGGGGCCTGCTCGCAGTCCTAGGTGTCCTCCTACTACTCAAGTTAATGTTGTGACTGCTCTCGCATGGTAGTACGTGACATTCCCGTGCCCGTCAACGACAGCTATCACGGGATCCTTCCCATCCCCGCTGGCGGTCCGGCTCCACTCCACTAGCCACTCGATAGTCACAGGCCTACCCTCGCCAAGAACCAGTATCTCCGCGGTCCTAGAGCCTGACACTCGTAACAGGAGGGTGCTCCTCCTCACACCCCTCCTAACATTCCTCCCCCTCTTCCTCAGGTCATAGTATACGTGGAATAGGTCTACGCTCTCAACACTCCCGAGAATCCTCAGCGCCTCAACCCAGCCGCACTCCCCGTCAAGCCTTGCCTTGCACCTCGCGAGAAGATAGGCGGCCTCTAGAACGTCTATCCTGCCATCCTCAAACAGTAACCCTCTACCCTTAAGGTTACGGCACAGCTTCTCCTCGGCGCAGGCCTCCACGCAAACGTCCTCCCCGCACCTTGCTAGAGATACTCCTTCCCCGACCACGGCCCGACCCTCCACGCTTGAAGGGAGAACCCGGTAAACCTATAATACCTGGTAGCCCTCAACAATCATGACGAGCTAGAGTGTGAAATCACAGGCAGTGGAGGGTGCTAACAGTGAGCCTCCCAGAATCGTACAAGGAGAGTCTCCGATCTAGGCTGCACGAGGAGGCCAGGAAGGCTCTCGAGGAAAAGAAGGCCAAGCTGAGGAGTAAGTATGAGGAGTATAAGGGCGAGATAGGCCGGAGATACGAGGAGGCCGTGGAGGAGTTCACGTCCAAGCTCTCCTAGGAAGGGGAGGCAGGTGGGAAGGTTTAGGCCGGCGGGAATGGGGCGTAACATAATAGCATATACTATCATATTATCAATTTTAATAGCAATACTACTAGTAGCATACCCCATCCCCACAGAAAAACCCCTCACACCCGTAGGAGCACTCTTACCACCCTCCGGAAGCCTAGTCGCCCACGTATCTACACCGCACAGAGGGTCAACCCTCGTAATAGCCGCCTCTACAGGCACAGGAACCGGGCAACTCGCAATACTAGACCCAGACGGGAAGATAATATACACGGGGAACATCAGCGGAGGGAAGATACTCACCGCACATGTTAAACTGGGAAAACCGGGAAACTATACAATAGTTCTAACCGCGACACAAACAGCAACAACCACGGCACTATCGGGATACCTCGAAACCCTCGAGCCCGCCTATAAGACCGGGTATGCCGCAATACCGGTACTCCTAACAGGAATCATAGGGTACATGATAGGGGCCGCCAGGCGCTCCGAAGATTAATCCCCACACCACAACATAATATGTGGGGGTAGCAGTCTCCACGGAGGCGAGCCATATGCGTTCTTCCCCGAGGAAACAGGCAGTTTACACGGATAACGCTCCCCGACCCGTAGGGCCTTATAGCCAGGCTATCCTAGCTGGCGGGTGCACACTGTACATTTCGGGCCAGATCCCCCTCGACCCCGTATCCGGAGAGCTCGTAGATGGAAGCTTCGAAGACAAAGTCAAACGTGTTCTAGACAATATCAAGGCTATCGTTGAGGCCGCCGGCGGGTCTATGAGCGACATTGTCAAGGTAACAGTCTACCTGAAAGACATAGGAAAGTTCGCGCAGTTCAACAGGGTGTACTCCGAGTACTTCAAAACAGTACCGCCAGCCAGGGTCGTCGTGGGAGTAGCAGAGCTCCCCCTAGGAGCAGAGCTCGAAGTGGAAGCAATAGCGTACCTCTGCTAGCAACCCCCTCCGGAGGCGACAACAGGGTGCCTGAAGACGGCCTGATCCGGGACATCGCGGCCAGGGCGAAAGAAGCCTACAAGATCATACGCGAATATGCCCATAAAACGCCTCTAAAGCTGAGCACTACATTCTCCAGGCTCGCCGGAGGAACGGTATATCTAAAATATGAGAACCTCCAGAAAACGGGGGCATTCAAGGTTAGAGGAGCCCTATACAAGGTGTACAAGATAAAAGACGAGTATCCCGGGGTCGTCGCGGCAAGCGCAGGCAACCATGCCCAGGGTGTAGCGTACGCCGCTAGAATCTTCGGGCTCAAAGCTGTAATCGTAATGCCCGAGACCGCCCCCATATCGAAAATCGAGGCGACACGCGGGTATGGCGCGGAAGTAGTGCTCGCCGGCAGGGTTTTCGACGAGACCCTAAATGTCGCCATGAGAATAGCGGAAGAGCGGGGATACGCGCTGATACACGCCTTCAACGATCCCGACATCATTGCAGGCCAGGGGACGATAGCCTTCGAGCTTATGGAGAACCTTGACAGTTTCGACCAGGTAGTGGTCCCCATAGGGGGCGGCGGCCTGATAAGCGGGATAGCCAGCGTGCTGAAAACGTACAGGCCCTACACTGACATTATAGGTGTAGAGCCCGCCGCATGCCCCAAAACCCTCGAGTCCCTCAAAGCAGGCAGGCCCGTAAGAATAGAGCCCAAAGCGACAATAGCGGACGGCCTAGTAGTTAAACAGCCCGGCGACCTCACCTTCAAAATAATACGCGAAACCGTATCCGGCATCGTAACAGTAGAGGAGGACGAGATAGCCCACGCCATATATCTCCTACTAGAGAGGGGCAAGGTCCTAGCGGAAGGCGCCGGGGCGGTCAGCCTCGCAGCGCTAATCCACGGCAAAGTAGAAGCCAGGAACAGGACGAGCATCGCAATAATAAGCGGCGGCAACATCGACCTTACACACATCTATAAGATAATACTGCGCGGCCTCACCAGGGAGGGGAGACTGGCGAGAATAAGCGGCTACGTGCCGGACGCTCCCGGGCAGCTGAGCAGGATCCTCACAATAATAGCTGGGAGGAGAGGCAACATTATAGGCATCCAGCACGACCGCATAGATCCGAGGCTTCCAGCATGGCATGCAAAGGTAACGATAACATTCGAAGCACCCGGAGAGGAGAAGATAAAGGAGATAATATCAGCCCTTAAAAGTGAAGGCTACGATTTCTGGCTTGAACTGGAGAGCAGCTAGAAGGAGAAGTGTAGAACCTCCTCGTCCCACATACTACCCCTTATAATCGCCCTTCTAACCCTTTCCGGGATGACAGGCCTGCCCTCCACGGGATCAACCGGATACGCGTAGGGGAGCTCCACCGTCATGCTACCATACGGGGTCTCCCACTCTATAATGCCTGGACTGGCGAGACGTATACTGTCAAGGCTTGCCCCCCTGTACAGCATTGCGGTAACCCATGCTGTAGAGTGTATGCTCATCTGCTCTCCCCCAAGGTTTCGAAGCGCCACTCCCGGCCGCATAGACAGGAGCAGCCCCCTGCCCCTAGGCGGGTGGTCGCCCATTATGCCTCCGATCACTATGCATCTAGAACTGGCAGCCTCCCAAGGCTCCATCCTCCTGGGAGCCCTCATGTCCAGCACGATAATAGGCTGGGGGCATCCTATCCTGTCAAAGCTCTCGGCAGTATACGGGATACCCTCCCTCTCCATGTAGGCTTGCGGTACCCCTGGGGGGACATTCGATACTGCAAACCCCATACCCGCATTCACAGCCGTCTCATACGCCTCCGCGATCTCCGCTAGAAGCCAGCGTGTCGGGTACGACTCCATGTACTCGACCAGTAGCAGGGGACGGTCTAACACGTGTAGGAACCCTCCTCTAAACACTGCTCCTCTACCCTCTACCTTTGCAGCGAAGGCTTGCAGTCCTAGAGCACTCTCCAATCCAGAGTTAGCCCTGGGAGAAGTCCTAGTATAAGTAACTCTTTTATACCGGATACCCCTGCACTAGTTCAACGTGAAACAACAACACTAAAGTTGCGCAGAGAGGTGTGTAGCAATGGCATGTGAGGGAGCACCCGAGGTAAGGATCGGTAGGAAGTCGATCCAGAGCTACGTACTCGCGATCCTCATGAACCTGGTAGACCAGGGGGCAAGCAAGGTAGTGGTCAAAGCTAGGGGCCGCAACATCAACAAGGCTGTCGACGCTGTCGAAATAGTGAGGAACAGGTTCGCCAAGGGCGTCAACATAAAAGTTGAGAGCTGCGAGATCGGCAGCCAGGAGATAACCACCACCGACCCCCAGACCGGCCAGACCAGGACCAGGAGGGTCAGCAGCATAGAGATCTGCCTCGTCAAAGAGCCCGCAGCCTAAACAGTAACGGTCCGCCCTCCACAATCCTAGAGCCAGATTGCTAGCAGGCACCGAGTATTTTCCCCCGGGAGAACCCGCCAAACTGCCGGGGCAACCCGATTCCTAACACCTTAACATGCAGGGCTTAGAACGTCGGCCTGTAAACCTTTATCTGTTCTAGTATCGTTACGCATAATGCTTAGAGGAGATTAGGGATGGGCCGTAGACCCGAACTTGTCGAGGCGCTCGAAAGTATCGCTAAGGTCATGAGTATTAGAGATCTGGCCTCTAGAATAGACAGTACGATCCTGTCCCCAACTGCAGGAATCGACCAGGTATACACGCTAATAGAGGATGCTTCCGGGTTCGGTTTCAACTGCGCAATGGTCCCGCCCCCGCTAGCTGTTAGAGCCCGGGACGCTGCTGACAGTTTGAATGTAAAGCTCTGCACTGTTATCGGGTTCCCCTCAGGCTTTCAGCCGGGGGAGGCTAAGATCTCGGAGATAAGGCTCGTCTCGGATAGTGTTAGAGAGATAGACGTGGTGGCGCCACTCTGGGCCGCGGCTAGCGGCGAGCCAGAATATGTTGTTGACGAGTTGAGCGAGATTGTCGGCTACGCGCGTGACTCTGGAATAGAAATTGTTAAGATAATAGTTGAAGCGCCACTTGTCGACGATAACACCCTGGACTTTCTCGTCGAAACAGCCAAGAGAGCAGGGGCAGACTATGTTAAGACCAGCACAGGAGTCTACAGCAAGGGAGGAGACCCCAGCACCGTGCTACGCCTCTCCGAGCTCGCCAAGCCGAGAGGCTTAAAGGTTAAGGCGGCCGGGGGCATAAGAACGGCGCTAGACGCGCTCCTCGCGATATCAGCCGGGGCGGACAGGATCGGGACCAGCAGCGCTAAGAGGATAATACTAGACTATGCCAGGCTAACAGGAGAAACCATATGAGACGGGAGAAGAGGGAATGCTAGTAGGCATAGTAACGAGCAGGAACGCCCGTCCAATCATAGAACGAGTCCTAGAGGAGGCCAGACGGGCCCCCGATCTTGAAAGGGTCGACACCATAATAATAGAGCTCCCCATACCTGCCATAGGCCACCTAACAACAGAAGCCATAGCAGTACTCCTAGAGAGGAACCCCACGCTTCTAAACGCTAAAGGCAGGAGACCCGACATACTACTAGTACCGGGCACATGCAAGGGTAGCACCCGGATTATAGAGGAGAAAACGGGGATACCCACCTTCAAGGCCAGCAATAATCCAGGCTTCCTAGTCGAAGTCCTAAAAGCTCTACTCCGCGGCGAGAAGCTGAGCAGGGAGAAGAGCTTTGAAGAGCCTGCACGAGAAGACCTGCAACCGGCCACGGAGAGAGTAGCATTCGAAATACTGGGCGTCCCAGTCCCCGCTAGAGGGCCGCCCTTACTGCTCACAGTCGAGATACCTCCAGAGATAGGCGTGGACAGCGTTGAAGACTACTATTCTAGGATTACAGGCGAGGGCGCCCAGATAGTCGTTCTAGGCTCTGCATCGTTCAACGGTATGGATGAGACCCTGAGAAAAGCCAAGCTCCTATCGGAACAAGCAGGAACAAGCAGGATCCCCCTTATCTGCGAGCTCCCCACGCCCAGGCTGGCCCGGCAGCTCTCAGGGTTTTGCGACGGGTTCTCCGTTTCGACCCCAATCGTGAACAGCCTTATTGAGGAGGGCTTCGAATTAAAGGATAAAGTCTTCATTGTCGGCGACAAGGACACGAACAAGCTGGCCAGCGCCCTAGAACTGCTCAGAGAGGCCGGCACTACGAGACTGATCGCGGATCCCGTAGTGGGCCTCCCCCTGATAGACATGTCCTCCACGGTTGACAGGTATCGTGAGGCTTCAAAGCTAGGCGTGCCCCTGCTCTTCAGTGCGGCTAATATCACCGAGGAGCTGGCAGCAGACACGCACGGGGTGCACGCGCTTCTAGCCTCGCTAGCGGTAGAGCTTGGTGCTAGCCTATACCTCGTTGTAGAGTCGCGCTACTACTCGCGCCATTCGACGTCTGAGGCTAGGGAGGCTATCAGGCTGGCCTCCTCCGCTTATGCTAAGGGAACCACGCCCCTAGAGCCCTGGTCGAGGCTCCTGGTGGTTAAAGAGTATGCCAGGCCTGTTGGGGTCGAGATTAGAAGGGGGGACTACGAGCTGTTCACGGGCGGTTTGAAGCCCATAATGGATAAGGGATATTTTATTGTTGAGGTCGACTATGAAAACGGGCTCCTTGGAGTCAAATATTATGAGAATAATAGGTTGAAAGGAGCGTGGGCCGCCGGGGACGCGCTAACGCTTATGAGGCTCGTTCTGCGAAACACTAATGTGAGCCTGGAACACGCGGGTTATCTAGGCTATGAGCTGCACAAGGCCGAGCTAGCGCTCAGGCTGGGCAAGACCTACACGCAAGACTCTGAAGTAATAGTTCCCCCGTGGTGGAATAGCCATGGTAGAAATGGTCGAGGCTAGCGCCCCAGGAAAAGTGATATTGTTCGGCGAGCACTTCGTCGTTAAAGGTACTAGAAGTCTAGCGTCAGCCATAAGTCTCAGAGTGTCAGTAGCGGTACGGAGGCTCCAGGAAGGCCCTCTCAGGGTATATAGTGACCGGGCTGGGGTGCACGGGGATACTGTCGACCTCGAAACGCTCGCG
>JALSOR010000079.1 GCA_026986415.1 Acidilobaceae archaeon | reverse complement strand
TGGACGGGTGTTTACCGGGGAGACGAGAAGAGGGGCCTGGCCCTATCAGTGAACGGGGCCGGCTCCTCCGCTAGGGCGGCCCTCCTCTCAAGGGCCCCCTGAAGCGTGGGGAAGGGAATGTAGACGCTGGGGTGGAGTGAGATGGCAGTGTTAACACTACCTGGATGGTGGAGGTCCAGGATAAGCAGGTACAGGCTCGTGGGAGCCCGCTGTAAGGATTGCGGCAGGACCCACTACCCTCCGAGGCCTGCCTGCCCCTACTGTGGGAGCAGGAGCCTGGAGCCAGTGGAGCTCCCGCGTGATGGAGTGCTGGAATCCTACACTGTAATATATAGTAGTCCTGGGGACCACCGGCTCGACAGCCCCGTAATACTTGGCCTGGTGAACCTGGGCCCCACGAGGGTGATAGCGGAGCTCACGGACGTGACCCCGGAGGAGCTGAGGACCGGTATGCCTGTTGAAGCCGTTATTAGGAGGGTTGACGAGCAGGGTGAGACCGGTATTATAGCGTACGCGGTCAAGTTCAGGCCTAAGCTCGGTGTTAGTCATGGAGTTGGAGGAGGTCCTGAGAAAGCTTGAGTCCGGGGAGATAAGTTTTTCCCGTCTCGAGAAGGTTCTGGGTAACGCTAACCTTGCAGCGCTCGCGAGGAGGCTCTACCTGGAGCGTAAGACCGGGGTCTCACTGTCGAGCATTGCGAGCACTATTATTGATTTCGAGGACGTGTACGGTCATAACATTGAGAATCCTATAGGTGCCGTGCAGATCCCCCTCGGAGTCGTGGGCCCCCTCAGGGTTAACGGGGAGTATGCTAGGGGCGAGTACTACGTGCCCCTGGCCACGAGCGAGGGGGCCCTCGTGGCCAGCGTTAACCGGGGGGTTAAAGCTGTAACCCTATCGGGCGGCGCGACAGTCAGGGTCTACAAGGACTACATGGCCAGGGCACCCCTCCTCCGCACCCCCGGGGTCGAGGAGGCCCTACGCCTCGTCGGCTGGGTAAGGGAGAACTGGGACAGGCTAGTCGAGGCGGCAGGCCGCACTACAAGGCATGGCAGGCTAGTAGACTTCTATCCATACATTATCGGCAACATGGTCTGGCTCCGGCTCCACTACAAGACCGGGGACGCCATGGGCATGAACATGGCCACCATCGCCAGCGAGAGCGTGTGCAAGCTCATAGAGGCCGAATACCCGGGGAGCGTGGAGTGCGTCAGCCTCAGCGGCAACATGTGCAGCGATAAGAAGCCCGCCCAGATAAACAAGCTCCTGGGCAGGGGCAAGTACGTGGTAGCGGAGGCCCTCATACCCGGCAGGGTTGCATCGGAGGTCCTCAAAGCCTCGAGCGAGAGCATACACTACCTCAACACTGCCAAGAACCTCCTAGGGAGCGCCGCCGCGGGGAGCCCAAGCTATAACGCTCACGCGGCGAACATAGTAGCGGCAATATTCCTCGCAACAGGCCAGGACGCCGCCCAGATAGTGGAGAGCAGCCTCACATACACCTGGACAGAGCTAAGGGGCGGAGACCTCTACATAAGCGTGACCATGCCAAGCCTCGAAGTCGCAACAGTAGGGGGAGGAACCAGGCTCCCAACACAGAGGGAAGCCCTAAGCCTCCTAGGCGTCGCCGGGGGCGGAGACCCGCCCGGCACCAACGCGCTCAAACTCGCGGAAATAGTGGGGGCGACCGTTCTAGCAGGAGAGCTCAACCTCCTCGCAGCCCAGGCGGCAGGGCACCTGGCGAGCGCCCACAGGAAGTACGGGAGGGGACAGGAAAGATGAGCCCGCCCATAAGGGTGGAGTGCAGGGGGAGAAGAGTAACATTCATAGCGGAAGAACAGGTCCTCCCGAACAACCACAAAATAATAGTGGACAGGGTAGTATTCCCCCAAGCAGTAGCAATCCTCCCAGTCTACACAAGGACAAGAGAAATAATACTAATAGAACAGTACAGGCCGGCAATAGGAGAAACAATACTCGAAGCACCAGCAGGAGTAGTAGACCCCGGGGAAACGCCGGAACAAGCAGCCGCAAGAGAACTAGAAGAAGAAGCAGGACTCAAACCGGACAAGCTAATCCACATAGCAACAGCATACACAAGCCCAGGCTACACAACAGAAAAAATCCACTACTACATAGCACCAAACCCACAAAAAACACGCCCACACACCGAACCACACGAAATAATAAAAACAAGAAAACTCACACTAACAGAAGCACAAAAACAAATACAACAACAAAAAATCAAAGACACAAAAACAATACTCCTAATACTAGCAGCAACCACCCTCAAACCCCTATAAAACCAAACAACAAGAACAACACAATAACCCCCACACATTTATTTAAAAATAATTTAACAATAGAAAAACAACATAATTCTCCAATTCTTTGCTTGAGATTCCCAATACTTCGGCGCATGATTCTATGAGACTTTCATTATCTTTATTTAAGATTCACGCTTACAAGCGAGACTTACACGGCGTAGTTCAACATACCCTTTCATTTCCTGGTTTTGGATTCTTTCCAAGTTTCTGTCCGCCAACTTCAAAATAATGTCTCCTTACTTTCATTTCCTGGTTTTGGATTCGCACGTATGCTTGATGTCTCGTCGGCCACCTCGAAAATGTAAACGTTTATGACCCCGATGCTACCGTCCTCGCAA
>JALSOR010000078.1 GCA_026986415.1 Acidilobaceae archaeon | reverse complement strand
TTACGCTGGCAGGAGGAGCAGTTGCAGGGTCATCGCTCGTTGCTGCCGCGATGGGCCATCCATTCCTGGCGGCGAAGCTTATTCTCGCATCCTATATTGCTGACGTGCTGGACGGCTGGGCCGCGAGGCATGTCGATGCGAAAAGGGGATTGGGCCCCACGCGGGAGGGGCAAATGCTCGATAGGAGCCTGGACAGGATAACCCAGATAGTGGCCCCGCTCGTGGCGTTAGCATCATATTATCATGGTCTAGGAGTAGGGCTTCCAGTACAACTACTACTAGCAGCTTACGCCGCGATAATAGTGCCAGCATCAGTATACAGGCTGGTCTACAGGGTTAGAGCCGCGCTCGACTATTTCCCGGGAACGCCGCTGTTTGTCCATGCAATGATAATGCTTGGCACGATACTCATGGAGGCCCGGGGAGAGTATAGGATACCGCTACTGCTGATAGTCGCCTCGATAGGAACGGCGAGCTCGATACCCTACGTTAGAAGGCTTCCAGGAAGGCGTTCCACCCAGCCCAGCCCGGCATTACTACCTAGACTCGCACTCCTCCTACTACTAGTGCTTGCACCTAAAGGGACTCCCAGCAGGATCCTGGGGGAAACACTACTATTCCTATCAACACTATATCTGGGCCTAGGATGGATTCCACCGCTAATAGAGAGAAGAGGCTTCCAGCCTGGAAAGCCCGCATCGGTAAACTAGTCCCGACAGTTAATAATGTGATCCCTAGCTTAGACCGGGATAATCAATTATTAACCCTTCCGGGCAACATAGAACCTTGAACGTAGCAGTATATGGGCTCGGTAGGCTACAGAGGGTGGTATTAAAAGCCATGTCGGATCTCTCTATGTGTGGGGGTCTCCCGCCGGAGATATGCGAGCAACTTTCTGTTGAAGAGCAGATCATAAAGATCCGCGTCGAGAGGAGGAAGTTCGGCCGCGAAGTAACAATCATAGAGGGTATCAATGAGAAAGAGTTCGACCTCAAAAAACTGGCGTCAAAACTTAAAAGTAAGCTAGCTACAGGGGGCACGGCAAAGAACGGTAGAATAGAGCTGCAGGGCGATCATAGGCACAGGGTTAAGAAGATATTGGTAGAGCTAGGTTTCCCAGAAGAAAATATAACAGTCATAGAATAATATTGAAAAATATTTATTATATAATTATGATGCTTTTCTATAGATAGAATAACGGTATCTTCTCTTGCGCCCGCCCCGAGACGGCCTGGAGGGCGGGAGGGCTTTTTCCGTAGGCAACACCGGTTGCATTAATCGTGTTATTAGGCCGTGCTTATATTCGTGTTTACAACCTATTTTCTCATAGGAGAATATCGCCTGGGCTGTCCCCCCGGGTTTAAGGTTGAGGGTGTTCACGCATGATTAGAAAAGAGGATTTTCAAGCGTATATCGACACGCCCAAAGGCAAAGCCCTAATGTATGATATCACCCGTATAGACGAGCTAGGCCTAGGAAAGCTTGAGAGGCTGCCATACTCGATAAGGATACTCTTAGAGAATATGATCAGGAACTATGACAATTATATTGTCAGAGACGAGGAGGTAAAGGCTGTCGCGGACTGGGAGCACCATGCGGGCAAAAAGGACATACCGCTCCACCCCACCAGGATAATAATGCAAGATTTCACCGGAGTGCCGGCTGTCGTTGATCTCGCCGCCATGAGGGACGCGCTAAAAGAGTTCGGTTTCGACCCGACACTGCTGAACCCTGTAATACCCGTGCATCTAATAATAGACCACAGCGTCCAGGTCGACTATTTCGGGACGATATATGCTCTTGCCTGGAACATGAAGAAGGAGTTCGAGAGGAACAGGGAGCGTTACACACTCCTCAAATGGGCTCAGAACGCGTTCAAGAACTTCCGCGTAGCACCACCAGGAAAGGGGATAATACACCAGATAAACCTGGAGTATCTCGCCAAGCTAGTATGGCTCAGGGAGAACAAGAACGGGCTAGAAGCCTATCCAGACAGTGTTCTCGGAACCGACAGTCACACGACAATGATAAACGGGCTCGGAGTTCTAGGCTGGGGTGTCGGCGGTATCGAGGCTGAAGCCACACTTCTAGGGCAGCCATACTACATGCTCCTACCAGAGGTTGTCGGCGTAAGACTGGTCGGAGAGCTGCCAGAAGGGGCTACAGCCACGGACCTCGTACTATACATCACCGAGAAACTGAGAAAGGTTGGCGTCGTCGGGAAGTTCGTGGAATATTTCGGCCCCGGAGTTAAGAAGCTCAGCGTCCCCGACAGGGCTACAATAGCGAACATGAGCCCGGAGTATGGCAGTACAATGGGCTACTTCCCGCCAGACGAGGAGACAATGAAGTTCCTAGTCCTCACCGGCAGGGACCCGGAGTATGTGAAGTTCGTCGAAGAATACTTGAAGAGGAACAAGATATGGTATAGCCTCGACAATCCGGAACCGGTCTATACTAGAATCGTAGAGATAGATATGGGCGACGTAGAGCCTAGCATTGCGGGCCCGAGCCATCCGGAAGACCGGATACCGCTGAGGGAGGCCAAGAAGAGGACCAGGGAAATTATACAGAAGTACCTGGAAGAGAAGAAGAGGGGGCCCGTTAAGGTAACAATAGAGGTGGAAGGCGAGAAGGTCGAGCTCCGCGATGGGAGCGTAGTGCTGGCCGCTATAACCA
>JALSOR010000077.1 GCA_026986415.1 Acidilobaceae archaeon | reverse complement strand
AGGGGGTGCCCTAGAGGGTGCAAGTTCTGTAGTGTCACGCTCAGGCCGCTCCGCTTCATCCCGCTTGACAGGATCGAGAGGGAGATACTGGTCAACATGGAGGCTGGCAATAGGAGTATACTGTTCCACAGCGAGGACGTGCTCCTGTACGGTGCAGACGGTGTGAGGCCGAGGAGGGAGCCGCTAGAGAAGCTCCACAGGCTCGCAGCCAAATACCTGGAGAGGTACGATGCCGGGTTCGCCTGGAGCCATGCCAGCCTTGCAGCTGTGAAGTACGCGGAGGAGCACGGGAGGATCGTGAGCATGGTGTCCGAGACTGTGCTGGACGGTGATAGGAGGCGCTACTTCGGGGTGGAGGTCGGGATAGAGACTGGGAGTGTGAGGCTGGCCAGGAAGATCATGCCCGCCAAGGCTGCACCCTACCCGGTGGAGGAGTGGCCCCGTATCGTGGAGGACGCGTTCTCAATACTCGCGGATAACAATATCATACCGGCCGCCACGTTCATCCTCGGCCTCCCAGGGGAGACGCCCGACGATGTGGTAGCAACCATAGAGCTCATAGAGAGGCTCAAACCCTACCCCAGCCTGATAGCACCCATGTTCTTCGTACCAATGGGAATGCTGAGAGACAGGGAAGGCTTCAAGAGGGAGATGCTAACAGACCTCCACAAGGAGGCACTCCTAGTAGCGGGGCGGCACAGCACGCGCTGGGCCAAATGGGCCATAACACACGGATACCTGGACAAGAAGAGGTACCTCCTACTCCGCAAAATAATAGAAGCATTCATAAACACTGCCGAACGGAAAATAACGAGAGCAATAGCCAGTATAGAAGCGGGACCCGCGGAACAGTAAGAGGAGACAGCCAGTGCCCCATAAATACCATGGGGGAACACGCAAGCAGGGGATCACCTGCGCCACGGGCCCGATAGGAGTCGTGGCCGCATGGCTCATAATAGGGGCCTCATGGGCCCTGAACAGTTCATGGTTCGCTTGGACGAGAGACGCGTACAGCGACCTGGGAGGGCCGAGGAGCTGCTGCCCCATACTGTACAATGCGGGCCTGGCGCTTGTCGGGGCCCTCCTCATAGCTTACGGAGCGTGCCTCGCGTCCTGCCTGCCCTCAAGGCTAGGAGCGGTGGGAGCCGGCTATCTAGCGCTTGACGGCGTATTCCTGGGCCTCATAGGCTACTATCACGAGGGGACTAGGCCGCACGTGTTCGTCTCCTCCTGGTTCTTCGTGCAGGCTGATGTCGCGCTCATACTAGCATTATATGACGCCTACAGGAGTGGGAGGGGCACCCCCTGCCTGGCGGCCCTCGTGCTGTCGGCCGCGGCCTTCCCGGTAGCGGTGCTCGTAGGGGTGGTCTGGGGGTGGCCTAGTGCCGCCGTGCTGGAGACCTACGGCATAATTATTATAGACGTGGGGGTCCTAGCACTATACTCCTACTGCACACGGCGTGCAGGCATGGGGGAGAGGATGAGGATATTATAGCCGTTGAGCATCATTTTAAAAGCATGCTGGAAGCATTATAGGTGGTCAGTTTTGTTCCAGGGCGAACCAGTATTCTTAGACCTAGAACTTTACAGGCCCCCCACAGGCACGGGTAGGGCGGGCTTTTTCAACAAGAATACGAAAATAATACTAGCAGCCATCGGCGTCGGCGCTGGAAGGAACGTTAGGATCGAGCTATACCCGGAGTGGAGGCTTGGAGGCGAGAAGGCGATAATCGAGAAGCTCCTCGGAAGGCTCGGGGAGCTCAGCAGTGTGGTGGAAGGTAGGAATAAGAGGCTCCTAGTAGGCTACGGCATACTCACCACCGACCTCCCAATAATAGCGGCGAAGTCGAGGGCTTACAGGCTCCGGGGGGCTGAGAGCACCCTCTACAGGAGGTTCATAGTGCTAGACTTGTTCCAGTACGCCCTCTCAAAGTATAGGGGTGAGGGCCTGCCAAGCATGGCCTGGCTGGCCGGGCAGGTCCTGGGTGCGGGTAACACTAAAAGGTCCGGGCATATCGTGCACGAGCTCTACGAGAATGGGAGTTACAGGGAGATAGAGGAGTACCAGTACGAGGAGCTGAGACTCCTCGCCAGGGTCTACGAGGCGCTCGCAAGGGAGTGGTGGGGGCCTGAGGGTTGAGGTGGGCTGAGAGGAGGCCCGCGCCCGGCGGGAGGCTACGCATGCCCCCCAGGATCAAGATATTGGAGGCGGCGGGCGCGATCGGGGATGGCAGGGTGAGGGTCTGGCGCGCCCTCGACGGTAGCCTGAGGGCTAGGGTTACGGGTAGTGATGGTAGGAGGAGCTACGATGTCATCCTGAAAAGGTGCGGCCAGTCCTGCTATGAGGCTTACAGTACCGATAACGGTACAAGCCTGCGGGGCTATACCGGCTACCCTATCATAGCGGTCCTCATGCTTGAGGGCGCCGTCCCGAGGGATGAGAGGGTTGAGAGGGCCCTCCGGGGGTTCCCGTGGAGGGAGATGAACGAGAGGCTCCGCAAGTATGATCTCGTCATGGAGGAAGCGTTCAAGTGGGCCGAGAAGCGGGGCGTGGATAGGAGCATTATTGAGAGCTACATGGCGAGGGCGTATAACACCCTGAAAGGCCTGACAATCAAGTATTCCCCGCCGCCCGGCGGGGCCGGGTAGGAGGCTCTTTGAGGCAGGCGAGCGCCTCCC
>JALSOR010000076.1 GCA_026986415.1 Acidilobaceae archaeon | reverse complement strand
AGGCCTCCAGCGTATCGAACGTTGTGTTCTGCGGTATGGGTGGGAGTGGCGCGGCAGGGCTATACGTTGCTCACCTGCTGAGCGAGGAGGCCGGTATTCCCAGCCAGGTTGTGCCATACTATAAGCCTCCCGCATATGTTGGCAGAGACACTCTCGTGTTTGCAGTGAGCTTCTCCGGCAACACGATGGAGACGCTCTCCTGCGCTCTTAGAGCGTTAGAGCGGGGTGCCAGGCTCGTAGCGGTCACACGGGGTGGAAGGCTCGAGCGGGCCGCGAGGGATAAGGGGTTCCCCCCTGTTATTGTTCCTCCCGCGCCTGCTCCAAGGGCGGGTTTCCCCGGGCTCCTATTCGCTATCCTTGGCGTGCTAGGCGGGTCCGGCCTGCTGGACCTTTCCAGCCTCGGGGTCAACGATGCTCTCGAGATGCTCTCAAACGCTGAGACTGCCATGGCCGAGGCTGTAAGGCTTGCGGGGTGGCTTGCCAGGGTGGCGTCTGAGAGGAGGCCGCTCGTCGTCTTATCAGGCTATTCTACGCTACCTGTCGGGGTGAGGGTTAAGAATGAGATCGCTGAGAATATGAAGTACCCCTCCATGGTGGGTGCTGTGCCTGAGAGTGGCCATAACGATATTGAGGCCTGGAGCAGTACTCCCAATGCCGGGTTCCTTGTGCTGCCGGTTAACGATGATGTTGAGAAGGTTATGCTTGACGCGCTACTGGACGCTGTAGGCCCCGAGACGAAATATATTGTTAGGGGCTCTGAGAATAGGAGCCCGATCCCCTTCCTACTATGGCCGACGTGGGTGTCGGGTATCGCTACTGTTAAGGCCGCGCTAGAGCTCGGCGTCGACCCTGTCGGTATAGCCAGGATTGGAATGTACAAGAAGAGTTGGACCTCTAAGGTTGATCTTTCCGGCTAGCCCGATCCTCCTCTTCTCACGGTCTAGTGTGGTACTAGTACTGCCGCTTCCACCCTGTTGTTTAGCGTGTCTGTCACGTAGACGTAGGCTACCCTCACGTTCTCCGGGCTAATATTTAGTGGTATCTTAATGGTTCCCGGCTTCCAGTATCCGGTGAACTTGAGGGTCTGGTTCGTCCCATTATTATAGAATAGGACGACGATGATCTCTTTTACCCCGTAGTCGCTGAAGCATTTGGATCTTGCCGAGGTGTATGGTACGACGTTTACGAGTAGGGTGCCGTTGGGCATGAGCGCAGCCCTGCTCTGCATTATTGATGGTGCTATTAGTGTTTGAACCCTGACCTGTGCTACTTTCTTTCCGTGGTATTCAAGTTGGAGCGTATAGTTTCCGAAGCTTGGAAGGTCTACTTCCCTAACGTTCAAGCCTGGGGTGATATTGTAAAGCGTGTATGCGACCTCCCCCCTCTGTGGGCCTATGATTTTGAGTGTGAAGGGGCCCTTACAGTTGGATGAGGATATTTTAATCTTTATAATGTTGGTTGAGAGGCAGGCCTGTGTTATTTTAGCGTCGCATCCTCCCCCGGCATAATAGTATAGTCCTATAACTGCTATTATTAATAGCAGTACAGTTACTATTATAATCCTACTCGTACTCGAACCCATGCTAGAAGATTTCCCCTTCCCACTATCTGGCGGCAAACCTTCAGGTCACCAAGAGAGGTACCCTACTAGCCTTGCAGTCTAATATTTGGGTTTGCCCGTTCTCCGGGTGCTCGTCGGATAAGCGTTTAACCCCTAAAGCCGCATTTGTTGAACTAAATAGGATGATATCTTGCCAGGCATCGAACTGGCCGGCGTCAGGCAGGATCTCGTTAGGGCGCTTATACTGTCAGTGTACGTGCTGGCCGTAGTACTCGCTACTAAACCCCTCTACCACTATATGAGGCGTAGGGGGCTCCCACATAATGTCGCGATATATTATAATAGGAAGGTTATACATATTTTCGCTGGAGGCATGGTAGCCCTACTAACTCCTCTCATGTTCCACGAGCCGGTTGTGCCCCTAATCATGGCTCTCGCGCTTGGATCCCTACTCTATACCGCCAGGAGGACTGGGAGGCTCATGTACTGGTTCCAAACGGCTGAGAACGCTTACGAGGTAAACTTCACCATCGCCTGGGGTATAAGCGTTTTCCTACTCTGGATCCTCACGGAAAACCCGAAGCTGAGCGTCCTACCCGCACTGTTCATAGCTTTCGGTGACGGTGTGACCGGTATTGTTAGGAACACGCTGTTCGCCAGGAGGACGAAACACTGGGCCGGCAATCTTGCAATGCTAGCAGTAGTAGTCCCAATAGGCTACTTCTACGCCGGCCTGCTCGGGATTGCTGCAGCCCTGGCTGCCACGTTCGTTGAAAGGTACGAGTTCCCACCTATAGATGATAACATGCTCATAGCGACCTCCAGCACGATAATATTGCTACTCCCCTATCTCAGGGTCTAGCCTTCCACGTTCAAGCCCGGGGAGGGCTCTAGAGTAGGGTCAGGTGTCCTGGCCCAGCTCAACGCCCGATTTCCGGGCTCGCCGCTTTTAACCCTCATCATCCCTGTTAGGAGCTTCTAGACTGCGGTTCCCCCTTTTTTATTGGTTGGCGGGCTCGGAACGCTCGTGTAGCATCATCCCCTCCTAAGATCCTTTAATGTGGGAGTCAGCCTCCCAGGGGTCTTCACCGCCCGCACCATGCCATGCTTCCTTCGTCTTGATACA
>JALSOR010000075.1 GCA_026986415.1 Acidilobaceae archaeon | reverse complement strand
AGGGCCTCACGAGACGGCAGGGATACCCGTACAGCCTCCTCGTAGCACACCGGGAGGCACGCCTCTCCCCCTACGACCTGGAGAGGGCCGCCCTAGTATTGGGAGTCAAAGGTGAGAGGCCTGGGAGGGGGATGCTAGAGTGAAGTGCCCTGTAGGCGAGACCGGAGGACCGGCAGGATGGATCATAGGGGAGGCCACCCCCCTGAGGAGCACCGTGCTGTTCAACCCCCAGAGCACGCCCAGGACAGGCATGTACCTCCTCGTGGAGACGCCGGAGGGATGCGCCCTAGGCGTGGTCGAGAGGATCTACACTGGGAACCTGCTAATACAGGACCGGATACGGGACGCCGAGGACCTCCAATCCCTGAGCCAGTA
Organism: Acidilobaceae archaeon; assembly: GCA_026986415.1. Lineage (GTDB taxonomy): Archaea > Thermoproteota > Thermoprotei_A > Sulfolobales > Acidilobaceae > S143-63. The sequence goes on along the minus strand of JALSOR010000075.1, from coordinate 10,462 downwards.
CCCGGACTTCAAGAACAGGAACTACACCTACGGGAGCGTCCAGTGGGTTAGCCTGCTGGACCCCCTGGTCAGGTCGGGGACTGTGAGGACCCCTAGCATGCCGCCCCCGCCAGCGGGGGAGGTGTACGCTGCTGGGACCAGCGTGTTGAAGCAAGCCCTAACCAGCGGGTCTGGCCGTGGCTGGGTGAGGCTGGGCACGCTGGCCAGTAATAGTAGCGTGGAGTTCTCGATAAACGTTAACAGGCTGACGAGACACCTGGCCATACTGGCCGTGACTGGGGGAGGCAAGAGTAACACTGTCTGCGTGCTAGCCCACCGTATCGTGGGCGGGCTCTCCGGGACGATGGTCATATTCGACATCCACGGGGAGTATGCTGGTGCCAGCAGCCCGATAGCGCCTGGCAGGACGAGGGTTAAGCAGGCCAAGATAAACCCGTTAGCGCTGAGCTTCTCCGAGCTGAGGAGGCTCGCCAGGATACCGGAGAACGCTCACAACCAGGAGAGGATCCTCAGGCAGGCCTACGCCCAGCTGATGGAGGATTATAGGAAGGGTAAGCTTGCTGGCCAGATATCGAGCGCGACAGACTATCTCAACCTGCTCAAGAAGTATGCTAGGAGTAACGCGGGCCAGAAGAGCGGTGAGAGTCTGAACGGGCTCCTCAACAGGATACAGGATATCGAGGACTACTATCTCGACGTTCTAGACCCGATGGCCCCCATCAGCCTGGACAAGTATGTCGAGCCTGGAATGCTAAACATTATCGATCTCAGCGACGTCGACGAGTACGGTGCCGACGCCGTGGTGAGCCACTACCTCCGCCGCCTCCTAGAGGAGAGGAAGAGGTGGCGGATAACCGGCGGCGAGAAAGGCTACCCCGTGCCCATAATAACCGTGGTGGAGGAGGCTCACGTTCTCATACCTCGCGAGGAGGACACGCTCACCCGCTACTGGGCCGGGAGGATCGCCAGGGAGGGCAGGAAGTTCGGCGTGGGCCTAGTGCTCGTGAGCCAGAGGCCGAAGAACGTGGACCAGGACGTCCTGAGCCAGACGAACAACAAGATAATACTCCGCATAGTCGAACCCCAGGACCAGCGCTACGTGCAGGCCGCTAGCGAGCAGTTGAGCGAGGACCTCATGAGCCTCCTCCCAGGGTTGAACCCCGGGGAGGCGATAGTTATAGGGAGCATGACGAGGATACCCGCAATGGTCAAGATAGACCTGTGCCCGGTGAAGACTGGGGGCGCCGATATCGACGTGGTCTCCGAGTGGGCCCGGTACAGCTCGTCCCGTAGGGACGTGCAAGACATGATAGACGAGCTCGCCTGAAACCCCCGTGTAGGGCGCCGGGCATATACGTTTACTTATTAGGACCAACAAGAGCCCGAAAACATGTTTGGGGACGACCAGGACGCCATCCTATCATGCACCGGCAATCCCACTTAACATTAAATCGTCATGGGGAGACGGGCCATGACGGATAGGAGGAAGGCTAGGGGAGTAATAGCCACAACGGCAAGCATAGTGGCGAGCATACTAATAGTGCTAGTCCTATTCGACATCTGCAGGAGCAACACTATCAGCGCCGCATTCCACGGCTGGCCCCTATGGGTGTTATGGAGCCTCATACTGGTAGGGATCATAGCATACTACGGCTATCTAGGCTATGCGAGACACGCGTACAGGGAGATGAAACTGCTGAGCCCGATAGCACTACTCCTAGGCGCCGCCGGCACCGTGGCAGGCATGAAAGGCTACGTGGAGGCGGGCGGAGCCCTAATATTCCTGGCATACATTATCGAGATGATCGTCGGCAGGAAACTCTACTACGACTACCGGGAAGAGTCGGAGGCGGGAGCAGTACTGTTCATATTGGGGGTAACCCTCTTCGTTGTAAGCCTACCGCTCGCCCTGGTAAGGGTGAAACTGGTAATACTAGGAATAATAGGGGATATAGTAAAACTCGAAGGACTCATACTAGTACTCGCAGCACTATTAAGGAGGAGAACGGGGGAGAGGCTAGCCTAGAATGTCGGCCCCCACAGGGCCCAGGCTCCTGAGCCACTCTATGAACCGCCTAGTGTTTTCCCCGGTGAATATTGCTCCGTGCTGTGGCGCTATCACTTCCAGGTCGAGCTTCTCCACGCGTGCAAGCCACTTGTCTAGCGCTTTCCTGCAGGCCATGAACCTCTTGTGGAACCACTCCATATACTTGGCGTGCTCGTCGAAGTTCTCGACGTACAGGTACCATTCCCCTTCGGGGAAGACTGCCGCGCCTATATCGCCTGTGAATAGGAGTTTCAGGTCTGGCACGTAGAGGTTGAAGTGGCCGGGGCTGTGTAGGAAGTGTGCCGGTATGGCTTCCAGGTTCCTCTTCCCGAGCCTGATCGTCGCTCCCGTGTCGGGGAGCTCGACCATCTTGACGCCCGCTACTGCTCCTAGGTGTGGGAGGAACCTGGTCCATATGGCGCTCACATATACCTTAGCGTTGGGGAAGAAGTCCTCTATAATGTTAAGGCTGCCGGTAACATCAGGGTCCTGGTGGCTGTAGAAGACGCCCACAACCTTCTCCGGGTCCACATACTTGACAACATTCTTATAGACACGCTCGAAAACATAGTAGCCTCCAGGGTCAACCAGGAGGGCCTCACCATCAGCCACGAGCAGGTACTGGTTGGCGAGTATCCCCTTCTCCGCCTCACTCTCATCCAGGCCGAGCCAGACGAACCTCACATCGCCATTCTCCGCTACAACTACCGGATTGCGCACCTTGAGCGTCATGCTACGAGCACCTCCTCCGGGGGCTCCAGGCTCCCGTACACTTTTATTCTCACGAGCCCCTCGATCTCGTTGATCTTATCGTCAGCCTCTACACCGTAATAGTCCCTACCGTCAGTGTGGACAAAAGCGCCTACAGGCTTACCGTCAACGAAGAGGAGCCTGAAAGTTGCAGGCCCAGTACCGGAAATGTAGAGGAGCCTATATTTCGTCCCGTACTCTTTAATATAATCCTCGAGCACCGAGAGGAGCCCGCCCTTCCTTACAATAACCTCGTCGTTGGCAAGCATAAGGCTCTTCAACACTATCCTGCTGACAAACGACACCCTCGCGAGATGCCTCGAATAGTCGGCCCCCTCCATCGTGCTGTCTATAGCGGTGGCAGACCGCTCTTCCATGCTCTTCCTGCATTCCTGGAGGAGGCTCTGGAAGGCGGACTCCAGAGTGGGGAGATGCTTCCTGAGAATCCAGCCTCTCGGCCCCTTATACTGGGATGACACGCTGCTACCGTCGGGGGGAGCCGCGAGGACTATGCTGCTCCTATCGCCTTTAAGCTCGAGAACTATTCTGTCATCCTCAACCTTAACGTTTGGAGTGTACCAGTCCCTGAACCGGAAGAGCATTCTCGATAGCGAGAGCTGGATCCGGCCTCCCCTGATACCTGTTATGAAGGGGAGCCCCTCCAATATCTTCTCCCTGACACACTCGGCCAGCCCCGACCCCGCCTTGGGGGCGTCCCGTACATTCCCGCTTAGGGTTTTACTTGTCATCACTTACCGCCACCTTACATTAACATCGTTACACTTATGTCTCTATGAATGAGAGATATAAAAGTACTTTTGATACAGTATTAAATCACACATGTAAATATATTACATTGTAAGTATTTCATGGTGACAATAAACTGTTACGCACATATAATTATAGAATATTCTAACCAGTTAGTAGGGGAGGGAAGATTTTAAACTGTGCGTGTTTTCAACGTTAGTATTGAGCCCTCCGACTGGGCCGCTGTGGCCCGAGGTGGAGCGTAGAGGGTATTATGTGGATGAGGAAGGGCTCGGGGTCTTCTCCCCCTTAGCCGAAATAGTATTCTCCCTTGGCCTTCTGCATCCTGTCGAGATAGGAGCCTGGCTTGTTCACGCGGGGCCTCCCGGTCTGGGGGTCCCTCCTGAAGGTTACTCCCAGCTCTTTGAGGAACCTGTTCATGGCCCTGGCGAGGCTGTCGGGCTTGTGGGCGTGCCCCTCTATCCCGGGGTTGCCTAGTATTGTTACGAGCTTGTCGCTGATATAGTCTATGAATAGTAGGTCGTGCTCTACGACGAAGGCCGCGGCCTCCCTGGTCTCTGTGAGCCTCCTGATTATCCTGGCAACACTAAGCCTCTCCTCAACGTCGAGGTAGGCGCTGGGCTCGTCGAGGAGGTAGAGGTCCGCCTCCCTGGCGAGGCTCAGCGCTACAGCGAGCTTCTGCAGCTCCCCGCCACTCATATCCCTCGGGGTCCTATCGTAGAGCCTGTCCAGCCCGAGCTTCTTCACCAGCTCCAGGTACAGCCAGCTCCCAGGGGTTACCGCCTCCGGGTTCGCGGCGCGTAGAAGGTCCCTCACAGTGTAGTCCTGGGGGAACAGTTCGGGGCTTATCTGCTGCGGCTTGATGCTGACGGTGAGCTCCTCGTACTCGAGTACCATGCCCTCGGCCGGCTCTATCTTGCCTGCGAGCGTGAGCACGAAGGTTGTCTTACCGATACCGTTGGGGCCTACGATGCCTATGACCTCCCCGCTCCAGATCTCGCCCTCCTCGACTTTGAGGGTGAAGGATCCCCGTTTCACGGTCATACTGGTCCAGGAGAGGTACTTCCTCTTCTTCTCTCCACCCTCCCCTCCAGGCGCTCCGAGGGCTTCCAGCTTCTTGCGGAACCTTATCGGCTCCTTCCTCAGCCTTATATTCTCGCTTGGCAGGTACCCCTCGAGGAAGTTGTTTATACCGTTCCTGGCCCCGTAGGGCTGGCTCACCACGCCGTATACTCCAGGCTCCCCGTACAGTATGTGGACGGTCTCGCTCACATAGTCTAGAACTGCGAGGTCATGCTCTATAACAATAACATACCTGCCGGGACCCCTAACCTCGTTTATGAGCCGTGCAACCCTCATCCTCTCCCTAACATCCAGGTAGCTGCTCGGCTCGTCGAAAACGTAAACGTCAGCGTCCTTACTTAGGACGGCAGCTATTAGGAGCTTCTGCAGCTCCCCGCCGCTGAGCTTCCTCACATCCCGGTCCCAGAGCTTGTCAAGCCCGAGCTCCGCGGCGAGCTCCCTCGCGACCCCCCTCTCGTCAGCCCTCTCCAGGAGCTGGCCGACCGTCCCCTTTAGACGACGCGGGACGAGGTCCACGTACTGTATCTTATGCGCGGTCCTCAGCTCGCCGTTCGCAAGCTTCTGGAAGTACGATTGGAGCTCGCTCCCCCTGAACCTCCTAATGATCTCGTCCCACGAGGGGTCCCTCCCCGGGTCGCCAAGGTTGGGCTTGAGCTCTCCCAGGAGGATCCTCACAGCGGTAGTCTTGCCGGTACCGTTCTTACCTATAAGGCCGACAATACTGTTCTCCCTGGGTACGGGTAGCCGGTAGAGCTTGAAGCCGTTAACACCGTAGCGGTGTACGGCCTCCTCCTCCAGCTCCCCGGGAAGGTTCACTATGAATATCGCCTTGAACGGGCATGCCTTGACGCAGAGGCCGCAGCCTATGCATGCGTCCTCATAGATTACTGGTTTACCCCTCGCGGCCATGTCAGCCTCTATAGCCTTACCCTTACCGGTCCTGTTGACAGGGCACACCCGTATGCACTCGTAGCTACACTTCTTAGGCTTGCACGCCTCATAGTCTATTACTGCTAGTCTAACCTTCCCTTTAACAGTCAAATCCCTCCCCCCTCCTATGAGGGGGCGTGCACTACTAGGTTATAGGCTCGAGCCCGGGGGGAGGGCTACTTCCTAGCGTAGGCCCCCGCAGTGTAACCGTAGCCCACAACATGGCCCTTAATACTGTTGCAGAGGCTCTCCAGGCTGAAACCCGGGTGGAGGCCTGGGCAGTAGTCGAGGCCGATAACAACTATGACATACCTGTGGATCCCGCTCCCCCTCGGGGGACAGGCGGGATAGTAGCCTGCCCGCCCAGCACTGTTAACTCCCACCACGGCCCCGTCCACGGGCGGGAGCACCCTGCTGCCTGCAAGGTGCTCCACGAGTACGAGGTGGATGAAGGGCCCGCGGGGAGCGTCGGGATCATAAATTACTATTGCGGCGCACTTAGACCCCGACAGGTTCGCCGCGTAAACGGTGGGAGGCCTCCCCGTGCCGTCGCAGGTGCATTCAACCGCGAGCCTCCCATCCCTAACCTGGGGGCTCGAAACGTTGACCGTCACCGGCGCGTTCCTGAGGACTGCATCTAGGCATTTGGGAGCGCCGGGGATGACGGCCGTGCCGGGGCCTGCTGTTCCGCCTCGGGGACTGCGGGTTCCTAGTGTTACCGCTAATCCTACGGCTACTATTACTGCGAGAGCCACTAGGACTACTATCGGCTTTCTCGCGGCCTGCCGCAAGCCTCGGACACCTGCTGGTGGGAGGATTCCAGGGTTTATCGTGGAAGGCTCCGTATCCGTATATGGGGAGGAAGGATTATTTTAATCCTCAGAAGGGGTACTATGATAACGTGGAACTCTAGCCGCCCGCCATGCTTTGGTGGGGGCGTGGAGGTGGAAGGGTTATGCCTGGACAGCCCGTGACTATAAGCGTTATCAAGGCGGATATTGGGAGTATAGCTGGCCACCACAAGGTTCACCCCGACACTATGCTCGCGGCCAGCAGGGTTCTCGCTGAGGCTAAGAGTAAGGGGGTTATCAAGAGCTTCTATGTCACCCATGTGGGGGACGACCTCCAGCTCATAATGACCCATGACAAGGGAGTGGACAACCCGGAGATCCACGGCCTGGCATGGGAGGCGTTCAAGGAGGCCACAAAGGTCGCCAAGGAGCTCGGCCTCTACGCCGCGGGCCAGGACCTGCTGAGCGACGCGTTCAGCGGTAACGTCCGCGGGCTCGGCCCTGGAGTGGCGGAGATGGAGTTTATCGAGAGGCCGAGCGAGCCAGTAATAGTGTTCATGGCCGATAAGACCGAGCCCGGAGCGTTCAACCTGCCGCTCTACAAGATATTCGCGGACCCCTTCAACACTGCAGGCCTAGTTATAGACCCGAGGATGCATGACGGCTTCATATTCCAGGTCCTAGACGTGTTCGAGGGTAAAGTGGTGGAGCTGGCGGCCCCAGAGGAGATCTACGACCTGCTAGCGCTCATAGGCACTCCAGGCCGTTACGTTGTGAAGCACGTGTTCAGGAAGAACGATAAGGAGGTCGCCGCTGTTGTGAGCAGCGAGAGGCTGAACCTGATAGCCGGGAAGTATGTGGGCAAGGACGACCCGGTAATGATAGTCAGGGCCCAGAGCGGGTTCCCCGCTGTAGGAGAGATACTGGAGGCGTTCAGCTTCCCACACCTAGTAGCTGGATGGATGAGGGGCAGCCACCACGGCCCGCTCATGCCTGTAGGCCTGAAGGACGCTAAGATGACCAGGTTCGACGGCCCGCCGAGGGTTGTAGCGCTAGGCTTCCAGATCCACAATGGAGAGCTGGTAGGACCGGTAGACCTGTTCGACGACCCGGCGTTCGACGAGACGAGGAGGCTGGCACAGGTGATAACAGACTATATGAGGAGGCACGGCCCGTTCATGCCCCACAGGCTCGACCCGGAGGAGATGGAGTACACGACCCTCCCACAGGTCCTCAAGAAGCTGCACGACAAGTTCAAACCCTACGATCTCGGCTATAAGCCCGTGGTTAAGAGGAGCGAGGAGCTGAGCGGGGTGGAGGAGGCGCACGACTAGGCCCCGCGGGATCCCCATAAATAGTACTGTATACTGGTGTCCCGTATCCGGACCAGCATTTTTTCCTCCCACCCTAGACCTTAAACTCTCACGGTAGGAATCCTACACGCCCCCTGGTTGGAGGGCTTGCTGTGAGCGGTGAGGTGCACTACAGGTTGGAGGCTGACGTTTGGGTTTTCGCGGTGAACTATAAGGCGTACCCTAACGCTTTCAACAACCACTCTGTCCGGCTGGCAGAGGAGGCCGCCAGGCTGGCGGAGGAGTACAGCGGGGTCAGGATAATACTCGCAGTGCCCGCCCCCATACTCTACACTGCAGCCTCAGAGTATAGTGACGTGTGGCTCCAGCACGTGGACCCCTACGGTTACGGCAGCCACACCGGCTACCTGCCCGCGGAGGCTCTAGGCGTGCTACCGGCAAGGGGCACACTGCTAAACCATAGCGAGCACAAGGTGACCCTCAGGCACCTGTTGAAGGCCCTAGGCATGGTTAAACAGGCGGGGAAGGAGGCCATAGTCTGCGCCGACACGCCGGAGGAGGCCGCCGCCGTCGCAGTACTGGGCCCGAGCATGGTGGCGGTGGAGCCGCCCGAACTGATAGGGACCGGCATACCCGTCTCCAAGGCTAAGCCCGAGATCATAACGAGGGCGGTAGAGGCGGTAGACAGGGTGGCCCCCGGAATGCCGGTGCTCGCCGGGGCAGGCATATCCGGGCCGGAGGATATTGTTAAAGCGTTAGAGCTCGGGGCGAGGGGCGTGCTGGTGGCAAGCATGATAATGAAAGCCGAGGATCCCGCCGCCAGGCTCCGCAGTGTCGTTGAGAGTGTTGAGAGGGCTAGGAAGCGCTAAAACCACGGCAGTCCGGGATGGAGGGTTCACGCCTTCTCCCTCCCCCTCGCCAACACTATTATCCTATCCCCCCTCCTAGGCCTCCCAGCCTCCCCTGGGAGGAGGACCTCTCCTCCCCTAACTATAGCGATAATAACGCCCGTGCTCTCAGCCCTCCTAACAGCCTCCTCCGGGTCGCCCGTCACGACTACCTCCCTAAGGTCTATCCTCCCGGCGGCGGTTGTCGCCTCGCTCACGAAGCGCACCACGCCAGGCTCGAACCCCCCGCTCGCTAGGAGCCGGCCGAGGATCGACACGGGTATCAGCACGTTAACCCCCAGCAGCTCTAGAATGTCGCGGGCCGACTCGTCCCTATACACCGAGGCTATCCTCGCCCTAGGGTTGAGCCTCCTAACAAGGGCGGCGGCATGAACATTCCTACTATCATCGTCGGAGCAGAGGATCACGCTCTCAGCACTGCCAACACCCGCCTTGGCCAGGGTTTTCAGGCTCAGGGGCCCAACCGTGTAGTCAGCCTCCAACGGGTGGGAAGGCTGGGATTCGAGCACCAGGCCGGTCACTGCTAGGAGCCCGTTCCTCTCCAGCTCCCGGAGCGCCTCCTCGCAGAAGGGCCCCCCGCCCACCAGGATGATCCGCTTACCCTTCAGGCCTCCCAGGCCCAACGCTTTCCTCACCGTCGCGTCCATGAACCTCTCCGCCACAGTCGAAATGAAAAGAGTGTACACCCCTATTCCTAGAACAGCCGTCAGCCCGGCAACAGCCCACCCCAGCCCCCGGCTAGGAGTTATATCGCCATAGCCGACCGTGGCCATCGTTATAAGCGCCCAGTAGAGGCTAGCCTCAAAATCAACATCATGCCTCCCCGCCCTCACATGCTCAGCATAATAGAAGAGGACAGCGCTCACAAGCCACGACACACAGAAGAAAACCAGTATGAGGCCCACCCTCCCATAAGCCAGCCTCCTCACTATCCTCCTAAGCCGGAAAGACACGAAAACCGACACTACCCCATGCCCTCCCCCGCAAGACTCCTCCACAACACTACCAGCACAACCAAAGCCACAACAAGCGATATAAGAGTTCTAGCAAGCTCGAAAACAACAATACCGACAATCCCAGAGAACAAGCCAACAGTAAGCCAACCAATAAGCCCCTTCTCCGGGCTCCTCCTATAAGACCAGAAAAACCCGAGAAGAAAGAAAAACACAAACCACGGATTATCCAACACCATACAAGCTTCCCCACCTAACACCTAACAACATCCAACCAATAAAATACTCCCCCATTTCCTACATTATTTTAAAATTCAAGTATTACTATTAATTATAAAACTCCTAGCAGGCCAATCTTTCAACTCATTGTTTCGGATTCTTAGAAAGGTCGAGTGCAAAGATGGGGGAGAGAGGATAATGTTTCATTTCTTTGTTTTAGATTCTTTCCGGCCAAAAAGCCATTACCAGTTTTTTACCCTTTTTCTTTCATTTCTTTGTTTGAGATTCTCACCAGGGCGCTAAACGAGGCCTGGCCCAACTGGGAGACCTTTCATTTCTTTGTTTGAGATTCCCGGTACTAGGAATCCTGGAGATGTGGTAATCCGTGACGGTGTAGCTTTCATTTCTTTGTTTTAGATTCTGTGTGGTTTTGGGTTTGTTTTTGTTTCTGGGTTTCTATTGTGTTGTGTTTCTTGGTTTTTATTTGTTTTGTTTGTTGGGGGTTCGGGGTTTCGAAGGTGTGGTTTGTTTATAAGTGTTTCCCCTGTTGTTTCGAATGGTCTCGCACGGTTCAAGGTCATTGTTGGATCTCTTGTTGCATCCTCGGAGGCCCCGCTGTGGGGTCTTGGCGGGGGCTTGTTTCGAATGATATGGAGCACTTCTAAACTATTGTTTTGGGTTTTGGTTGGGGAGGGGTGTT
>JALSOR010000074.1 GCA_026986415.1 Acidilobaceae archaeon | reverse complement strand
CTACTTCCTCGCCCTCGCGCTGGGCGAGGCGCCGAGGCTGGGGAAGGGCTACAAGCTCCGGGATCTCGCACGGGCTGTTAGAGGGAAAATATTGGGTTGGGGCTACTGGATGGGGAGGTATAGTCGCGGCTAGTGTTTGAGGTATTTCGATTCTAGATACCTTACGAAGTGCTCCGGGTTTAAGGGTTCCCCGGTCGCTTTTTCCACTAGCTGTTTGGGGGCGTACGTGGAGCCGTAGCGGTGTATCTTCTCTTTCAGGGTCTCCTTTATCTTTTCTATGCCCTCGCGGCCCTCTCTTACGAGCTCCTCCGGGGCCCCGCCGGGGAAGACCGTGTATTTTATCTGTGCGCTTAGGACGTTGCCGATCGTGTATGTTGGGAAGTACCCTATGGTTCCATGGCTCCAGTGTATGTCCTGTAGGGGCCCCTCGGCGTCGTTCCTCGGCCTAACGCCTAGGAGCTCCTCCATCATGTCAGCCCATACCTGGGGGATCTCGTCGACGCGCAGCTCCCCGCCTATGAGCTTCTTCTCAATGGTATACCTCAGGTATATGTGGAAGTTGTAGGTGACCTCGTCCGCCTCGACCCTTATCAGGCTGGGCCTCACAGTGTTAACATACCTGTAGATATCCTCGACGCTATACTCCCTCGTGAAACCCAAATGCTTGTCAAGCAAGGGCTTAACGGTCTCGGCGAAAGCCATACTCCTCCCTATAATGTTCTCCCAGAACCTGCTCTGGCTCTCGTGCACGCCCAGGCTGACCCCTCCGGCGAGCGGGGTCATGGCCAGCCTCGGGTCGACCTGCAGCTCGTAGAGGGCGTGGCCGAACTCGTGGACTACACTGTAGAGCGTGTTCTTGAAGTCCCTACCCTCATACCTGGTCGTTATCCTAACATCGAACACTCCCATGTTGGTGGTGAACGGGTGCGGGCTAACGTCGAGCCTCGCCCGGTCCCACGGGTAGCCTAGGAGGTCGAGGACCTCCCTGTTAACCTTCTCCATAGCCCCCCTATCATACTCGACATCCTCCAGCGGGTGGTGCTGGGGGTAGTATCCCTCCTCGAGTATCCGATCCAGGACCCTCTTACTCGCAGGGATAATAGTGTCGAACACCGCGTCAACATCCCTAATCCTGAGACCCTCCTCGTAAAGGTCCAGGAGAGCATTATACGGGTGCTCCTCATACCCCAAATACTCGGCAGTCTTCCTGGACAGCTCAACAATCCTCTCAAGATAGGGCTTGAAAATGTTGAAATCAGCCTTCTCCTTAGCCTGAACCCAGACATGCACAGCCTCCTGGGTCAGCTTAGAGAACTCATAGACATGCTCCGGGGGGAGCCTCTCAAGTATGCGGACCTCCCTCGAAACAACACGGACAAGGCCACGCTCATAATCATTATAATCCTCAACCCTCCTCTCAGCCTCAGCAAGCAGCTCCCGAACCTCACTACTCAAATACAGCTTCTGGCTCAAAACACTGAGCTCCGCGCTAGCAACCGCACGCTCCCTAGAGCCGAGCTTCGGCATGTAAGTCTCACTATCCCAGCCCATAAGGCTCATAGCATGGTGCAGAGCCCATACGACCTTCAGCTTCTCCACGAGCCTCCTAGCAACATCGTCACGAATAAGATCCTCATACCTACCAAGAACCTCTAACGCCACCACAATACACCTCTGAGCATGTGCAGGGCGTGCTACCGCCCCAGTATGGGACTACTAGGAAGTATGGTGGCCTGGGACGGAAATTAATAGTTTGAAATATGTAGGGTCTAACCGGCCCGCTGGTACCTCTCAGCTCTTATGCTTCGCCTTCTTTCCCTTCCTCCTAGACAGCTCATATGCTATTATTATAATACTTATAACTATAAGTAGTATAAGGAGCTTCTGCCATCCCGACGCTATGAGAGCCTCCAGCCCGTGCGGCTGGTAGTTTAGCCATGTGGTGTTACTCTCTGCGAGGAGTTTCCCGTTGAAACCGTATACTCTGACCTGGAAGGTGTAGTTGCCCGGCTTCCAGCCTCCCTTAGGGACATAGTCGAACTTGTAGTCGCTCCTCCCCAGGGGCAGTGTGCTTTGCGCGACAAGGTCTCGGGTTTCCAGGAGTTTCCCGTTCCTCCAGACGTACAGTTTTACAGTGATATTGTTTACTGTCTTGTAAACATTGTTTATTATCACGTGTATTCTTGCGGCGACGAGCCTGTTCTTCTCCGATAGTACCGGTTTAACGCTGAAATACTCTATAAATATTATTCTCAGGTATAGGTCCTTGTTCACCACTGTACCGTTCCGCACCGTGAGGTTCTCCTCAGCAACGAGAAAACCGTGGAGATACGCCTCCAACGTGTAATTGCCTGGCACAACAACAGCGTGGAGCCTCCCATAACTATCCATAATACTGATAGGCCTACCATTAAGATACCCCACCAGCCTGATAAGCGCATCACTAACAAGCCGTCCCGAGGGATCCCTCGCCACAGCATTGATAACCGCATACTCCCCTGTAACCCTTAAAACCGCCTTCTGGCTCACCGCTGCCACAACGTGGATCCCGGTCTCGTTCTCCACCACCTGCTGCGCCATAATAACGACCGGGTAACTCCCAGGCCTTGCATGCTTATCAACCATAATTACGACCGGTACGACCCTGTGCTCTCCAGGCTGGAGCGTGAAAACCGTAGTATTACTATTGAAGACGACTGTTAGGCCCTCCGGGGCCGAGTAGGTGAGCCTGACCCTCACAGGCTTCGAAC